>NZ_JBAJNS010000001.1:4383125-4688750 GCF_037911585.1 Streptomyces sp. GSL17-111 | reverse complement strand
CGGTGTGCATCTGGGTGGTGATGCCGGTGAGCCGCTTGCGCGTCCAGAAGGTGGCGGACGCCTGGCTGGCGTCGCACTCCGTGCCGGCCTTGCAGTACCGGTCCACGGGGGTGTCGGGCCAGTGCTCGGCGTTGTCGTCGGTGAACTTGCTCGCCGCGCAGTCGAAGTCGTCGGTGGGCAGGCAGCGCTCGGCGGTGGTGAAGACGACGCGGGCGGCGGGGTCGGTGGTGAAGACCTCTCCGTCGCGCTGGCCGTAGTCGACGCGCTTGAGGTAGCCGCCGCGGGTGTAGGACGTCCCGTCGACGTCCGTCTTCCCGTTCAGCGCGTAGTGGTTGGTCTCCTTGCCGTACAGGTAGGACATCACGTTGCCGTGCGTGTCCTTGACGTAGTCCAGGTTCCAGCGCCAGGCCTGCTGGCAGTGGGCGTCGGCGAAGGTCGCGTCGTAGCAGGGCTCGCCGGAGTCGTCGCCGAAGACGGGGGTCGTCCAGGTGGAGTGGGTCTGCTCGTCGCCGGAGGACCAGCCGGGGCGGCGGTTGAGCCCGAAGTAGTACTCGGTGCCGTCGGTGGTGGTGACCTTCCAGTGCTCACCGTTGTCGTCGCCGTTGGAGGCGCCGGTGAGCTTCTCGATCCGGGCGCCGTTCTCGCCGGTGAGGTGCCACTCGCCGGTGTCGTCGTCCTTGATCAGCTCACCGGAGGCGCCGTCGAGCATCATGGTGGCGTTGTCGAAGGCCCAGCACTGCTCGGCGGAGGTGTCGTGGCCGTCGTCGGCGCAGGGCTTGTAGCGGCGCTCGATGTAGCCCGGTTCGAAGGAGAAGCCCTCACCGATCCAGGAGCCCTGGTTGTTGGTGGCCGAGGTCTGGCCGTCCACGGCCTGCGAGGAGTAGCTGAGCCCGATGCTCGGCTTCAGCCCGCCCGGCGTCGGCACCGTCCGGAACGGGTAGCTCCAGGAGAACCCGCCGGAGGACTTGGCCACCGACCACTCCGCCGAGGGCGAGAGCTTGGTGGCCTTGTAGTCGCCCTGGGCGGAGGAGTCGCCCGCGCTGACGGCCAGCAGCCGTGCGGGCTCCCCGGCCTGGGTGGAGAGGCCGTCCCGGGCTCCGTGGGCCTCCACGGTGGCGGTCAGGGTGTGGCCCGCGACGTCGTTGCGGGTGGGCAGCGGCTCGGGAAGCTCCGGGCACTCCGCGCTGCCGGGGGTGGCGTGTGTGGCGCACTCGGGGAGCTGGACGAGGCGCAGCCGGGCGCCGTAGCCGCCGCCGTAGGCTTCGGCGAACTCGCCGTAGTCGAGCGTCAGTTCCACGGAAGCGGGGTCGGCCTCGCCGTCCGCGCGGGCGACCTTGAGCAGGGCCGCGCTGCCCGTCTCGGCGGCCCGTTCGCGGCCGAGCGAGGAGACGGTGACCTTGGCGGGGTCGGCGGCGTCGGCGTCGGCGGCCGTGACCGTGACGGGGAGGCCGCCGATCACGGTGGCCTTGCCGGAACCGTCCCGTTCACCGACGGGCACGGAGGCGCTGGCGGCGTGCGGCCAGTCGGCGTCCTCCAGGGTCGTGACGGCGGCGTCCCGCGCCGGGTCGGAGGCGCGGGGCTTCGCCTCGGCGTTCCTCCCCTCGGCGGGGTCGCCGGAGCTCTGGACGTCGGGCCGGCCGTCGCCGGTGTCGTCGAAGGCGACGAACTGCACCAGACCGGTGGCCACGGCGAGGCTCAGCCCGACGGCGATCGGGACCTTCGCGCGGCGTGGGACGCGCCGGTCGGGCAAGCGTCCTCTGAGGGACTTCACTGGGTCTCCACTCCCTGGGTTGCCTGTGCGGGGCGGTACGGAGGCGATGGCGCGGGTCCGGGCGCGCGCCGGGACCGGTGCTTCCGGTCCCGGCGGCGCCCGGGGCGCGTCAGAGGTCCGGCGTGGCGGTCAGGGACGCCATGTGCCGGACGGCGGCGGGGTCGGCGGCGCCCGCGTAGACCCGGACCTCGTCCAGGGCTCCCGCGAAGTGCTCGCTGCCGCCGTCAAGTGCCGAGCGGCCGACCTGGAGGCCGCCGGTGGCCTGCCACAACGTGGTGTCGGTGGCGATGGCCGTGTCGGCGAGCTGGCCCTGGACGTAGAGCCGCAGCTCGTTGGCGAACGCGTCGTAGACGACGGCCAGGTGGTGGCCGGAGCCGCCGGTGGTCGGCAGCTGCTGGTCGTCGGTGACGGTCACGGTGGCCGCTCCGGCGGTGTCCTCCTCGGCCACCTCCAGCTCCCACTGGCCGGTCTCGGCCTGGTAGCGCACCGCGAACCGGTCGGCCGCGGCGCCCGGCAGCGAGATGACGGTCTGGGAGCGCTCCGGGTCGAGCGTGGTGGGCTGGGCCCGGACGGCGACGGTGAAGCTGGAGTCGCCGCCGACGGGCGGGGTGGCGGTGGTCGCGTGGCCTCCGGAGCCGTCGAGCTCCAGGTGCCCGTCGCCCACGAGCGCCGCCTCGTCGAAGAGCGGGTCGGCGGGCCGGTAGATCGCCGCGTTCCCGGCCAGCTCCAGCGGCGCTCCGCCGTCGTGGACGTTGGGTGACGTGCCGTCGGCCGCGTCGTCCAGCATCCAGTAGCCCGCGCGCTGGGCCTTGACGGTGATCAGCTCGGCCACCTGCGCGGCGGGCAGGACGCGGGTGAAGGCCCGCACCTCGGCCAGGTCGCCGTGGAAGTGGTCGCGGTAGCCGGTGCGGTCCAGGGAGCGGCCGATCTGCAGCGGGCCGTAGGACCTCCAGGGCGAGTGCCGGGTGACGCTGCCCTGGTCCTGGTCGTCCACGTACAGCCGCAGTTCGGGGCCGCCGGGGGCCTGGGCGTCGTAGACGCCGGTCAGCAGCGTCCACTGGTCCGCGACGGGGGTGACGTCGGCGCTGACCTCCCAGCGGCCGAGCGAGTCGACGTCGGAGACGGGGGTGGAGAAGGTCCAGCTCCCGGCCGCCGCGTCGAAGCCGAGGACGAAGCCGGGTTCGCCGGTGCCGTCCTGGCTGACGACCGTCATGTCCCGGTCCAGGGACGCCGGGCGGGCCCAGGCGCTGACGGTGAAGCCCTCGGCGGTGTCGACCACGGTGTCACCGGCGTCCAGGTAGGCGTCGCCGGTGCCGTCCAGACGTGCGGCGTAGTCGGCGTGGCTGCCGGGGCCCGGGACCCCGAGGGTGACGCCGTCGCCGGCGGTCGCCGGGTGGCGGCCGGACTCGTCGTGCGCGTCCGGTGCGCCCGGTGTGTCGGCCAGGTTCCACTGCCCGGCGGCCGGTTCGCCGTCGGTGACGAGGAACTCGTACTGCGCCCGGGTGCTGGAGTTGTTCGCCTTGTCGTAGGCCTCCACGGTCACCCAGTGCCGGCCGGCGGTCTGCGGGGTGCGGGTCACCGAGGCGGGGCCGCCGGGCTGTTCGGGGGCGAGGGCCTGCATGGGCTCGCCGTCGAAGGCGTAGCGGTACTCCACGACGTCGCTGTCGGGCCCGGCGTCGTCGGGGTTCGGGGTGAAGGTGAAGGTGCCGGGCGTGCCGACGCCGTGGTGCCAGATCCCGTCGTCCGGGTACTGCTCGGAGTCGACGTCGGGTGCTCCCGGCCGGGTGGTGTCGTAGACGAACTCGCAGCGCTGCGGGCTGCCGTCGTAGCTCCACGGGCCCCACGCGTCACCGTCGTAGGCCCGTGCGGACCAGTAGACGACGGCGTTCTCCGGGATGGTCTCCCGGACTTCGTGGGAGAAGGTCGTGCCGGGGTTGGGTGCTTTGTAGGGCGTGTCGTAGGTGTAGGACTCCTCGTCTCCGGAGGCGTCCTGCCAGGCCACCTTGAACCGCATCTTGACCTTGTCGGTGCGCGACGAGGTGTGGTCGGGGTCGCGGGCCTCGGCGCGCAGGACGGGCGGCCGCTCGACGTAGGGGCGGTCCTCGCCCCAGACGCAGGCGCCGCCGGGGTCGGAGGACATCAGCGTGTGGTCGACCTGCTCGGGCGCGGTGTTGTACCGCACCGACAGGTACGCCTTGCCGCAGACGCGCTTCCACTCCTCGTAGCGGCCCTCGTCCGTGGTGCGCAGGCCGAGGGAGAGGGAGGACCAGTCGCCGTCGGCCGCGGTCTGCACCTCGCTGGTCAGCTCGCCGCCCTCGAAGTGGAGATTGGCCTGACCGGAGCAGGACGTCGGCGAGATCTTCCGGTCCACCGTCGCCAGATAGTCGTCCCAGTCGTCCTTGGTGTTGGACCAGTCGCTGTTCGAGGTGACCTTGTAGTTCTTCCCGCCGATCCGGTACAGGCGGATCGGTTCGGCGCTCGCGTCGGCCCAGTACACGTGGGCCACGCGGGCCGAGAAGGTGGCCCCCAGGATCTGCTTGCCCCGGAAGCCGGACACCGGCATGGTGAACAGCGCCCGACGCACCCCGATCCCGTTGCAGCCCACCGGGTTGTAGTTGGTCGGGCACCGGCCGACGCCCTGGTCGCCGGAGTACTTCCAGCTCTGCGCGGAGGGCTTGCCCGACATCACGTTCGTCCAGGCCGAGCGGTGCACGGTCTTCTGGATCGGGTCGATGACGACGGGGAAGACGGTGTCCTCGCCGGTGAGCAGGTCCCGGTCGGGGACGAGGGCCATCGCCCCGTCGGTGACCTCGATGTCCACCGGTGCCGTCCGGCCGCCGTCCCCCGGGCCGCGCAGCGCGGCGTCCTCGGCGGCGTCGTCGGACCGCAGGGCGGCCGGTGTCGCGGTGGCGGACGCCGGGGTGACGGACGCCGGGGTGGCGCCGGAGCCGGTCGTGGTGTCGGAGCCGTGCGGTGCGGCGGCGTCCCACATCACCGGCGCGCCGGCCTCGAAGACCGTGCCGCCGACCGCCGAGTCCACCACGCGCAGGGCGCCGGAGGCGTCCTCCTCGACCTTCAGCCCCTGGGTGCCGAGCCCCATCTCGATCCGCTCCAGCTCCGGCTGGGCGGCGGCCTCGGCGGACTTGACGACGAGCAGGTGACCCATGCCGTCGATCTCGGCCCGGGCGACCAGGTCGACGCCGGGCAGCACCTCCTCGTACGTCGCGCTGTCCCCGTCGACGCGCGGCTCGGGCAGCTCCCCGCCGGGCCACGTCAGCGAGAACTCCCGCCCGGCCGTGCGCATCCGGGCGAAGGGGCCGTCCCCGCCGCCGGAGAACTCCAGCTCCACGGTGGACGCCTTCGGCGACCAGCCGCCGGCCTCCCGCCGGGTCAGCGTCGCGTCGACGTCGATCCAGGCGCCGTCCCGCACGGTGCGGACGGGCTCGGTGTACTCGATGGCGGTGAAGGTGCCGTCGGGGTTGGCTAAGACCGTGCGGCGCTCCTCGTTCAGCTCCGTCACCTGCACGCGTTCCCCGCTCTCCGTCGCCTCGGCGCGGGCCTCCCGCTCGGCCGCCGACGCCCGGTCGGCGGCGGGAGCGGTCGGGGGCTGGGCGGGCAGGGTGGTCATGCCGGTGCCGAGGACGGCGAGGGTGGTGGCGGCCGTCAGCGCGGTGCGCATCCGGCCGCCGAACCGCCCGCGCCGGTGGCCCGTCGGTCGCTGTCTGGTCACTGGGGTGCTTCCCGGGGTCGTCGCGGTGTCGTCACGGGGGTCTCGGGGGGCTTCGCCGGTCATCAGCGCACCACCGCGCCGAACGCCCGCCGCTCGGCGGGCAGACCGCCCTCGCCGGGCTGCCACGTCACGGCCGGCTCGCTCCCGTCCGCGAGGACGTTGGCCCACGGCAGGGCGTGGACGCCGTGCCGCTCGGCCGTGCCGTAGGGCGTGGCGATGTGGAGGTGGCCGGTCGTGGCGAACAGGCTGGAACCGACGTACTCCCGCAGGCCGTACGGCCCGGGCAGCCCCATCCGGCCGGCCTGGATCCACCGGTCGCTCGCGCCCGGTGCGCCGGCCAGGGAGAAGACCTGGACGGCGCCGGTGTCCCGGATGCCCGCCAGGTCCTCACCGGGGACGCCGACCGCCACCGTCACGCTCTCGGCGTTCGCGGGGGCGTGCGGGGCGAGGTTCACCAGGGCGAGGTGCTGGCCGAACTGGTCGCCCGCCTCGCTGTCCCCGATGACGTCCGCGACGTCCTGGCTGAGCTCGCCGCGCTGCTCGACGGCACCGGACGCCGTGACCTCCAGCAGCACGACCCGGCCCGCCGCCTCGGCCCCGGCGATGTTCTCCCCGGGCACCCCCACGGCGATCACCGAGTGGCTGGGGGACTTCTCCCCCTCGGGCCGGTACGCGGTCATCGCCAGCGCCGCGCCGAACCGGTCGCCCGGCTCGGCGGCGCCGCTGACGCCCTCGCTGTTCTGGTCCAGGCCGGTCAGCGGGGTCGGGATGCCGTCCCCGCCGAGGGTGTGGCTGAGGACCTGCGTGCCCCCGGAGAACGCCTCCGCCCCGATGGCCTCGCCGGGCGCGCCGATCGCGAGGTGGTGGCCGGTGGCGGCCACCGCGTACCCGAACCGGTCGTCGGGCTCGACGACTCCGGCGACGCCGGGCTTGTCCTGGTGCACCGCCACGTTCACGCCGCCGCGCAGGTAGTGGGCGGAGCCGGCGTCCCGCACGGAGCCGAGGTCCTCGCCCGGCACGCCGATCAGCAGGTAGGGCTCGCCCTGGACGGTCTCCCCGGCGGCGAGCGCGTAGCCGAACCAGTCGCCCGCCTCGGCCGCCGAGGCGCCGACGCTGCCGTCGCCCTGGCCCTGGACGAGCTCGCGCGTGGCCCCGCCCGAGCCCAGGCCGTCCGGGCCGCCGTACACGACGTGCACGACGCCGGCGTCGGCCTGGCCCGAGACGTCCGCGTGGGGGACGCCGATCACCAGGTCGTCGTAGCCGTCCTGGTTCTCGTCGTAGACCGCGAGCGCGCTGCCGTAGCCCTCGCCCGACTGCGCGTCCCCGGGGATGCCCGGGGTGGCGCGGGAGAGCTCGGCGGTGCCCTCGCCGCCGCCGTGGACGATCCGGACCAACCCGGCGCCCCGTTCACCGGAGACCTCGGCCTCCGGGTCGGCGATCGCGGTGTCCTGCACGCCGTCACCGTTGAAGTCCGTGGTGGCGCAGACCGGGGCGGACCAGGTGCGCTCGGCCCGGCCGTCGAGGTGCAGGCGCGCGGTGTGCCCGTCGTCCCCGGCGGCGTCCTCGGGGCCGACGACGCCGGTGAAGCCGTGGTGGCGGGCCTGCTCGGCCAGGGTGCACAGCGCGTGCGGCTGCGCGGCGAGGTCGGCCGCGTCGCCGTACAGGTGGCGGCTGTCGGCCGCGCCGCCCTGGTCGGTGTTGCACGCCGCCGAGCGGAACCCGTCGGTCACGGTGATGGGCTGGTCGCCGAGCGCGTGCCGCAGCGCCTCCAGCTTCCACATGACGCGCTTGGTGTTCTCGCGGGCCTCCTCGGCGCCGACGACGCCGCCGCTGTAGTCGTCGTTGCAGCGGTTGAGCTCGCTGAAGGTGAAGTGCGCCGGGGAGCAGTCGGCGCTCTGGAGTTCGTAGATCCGGTCGAAGGTCTGCGCGCCGGCGATGCCGTCGGCGTCCAGCCCGTAGGCCGCCTGGAAGCGCCTGACGGCCGCTTCGGTCGCGGGGCCGAACTCACCGTCGACGGTGAGGGTCTGACCGTATCCGGGGTAGCCCGCCACCCGCACCTGGAGTTCGGTGACGTCCTCGCCCGACATGCCCTGGCTCAGCGTCCGGTCCCAGGTGTAGCAGGTGTCGGCGGAGGCGACCGGTGGGGTCGCGGCGGTGCCCGACGGAACGGCCACCGCGAGGACCACCACCGACAGCAGCGCCGCCGCTGCCCGTCTGAGCCTGCGGCTCGGGCCTGGTCTGTGTGCCATGGAAGGTCAGCAACTCCCTCGGTCGGTGGGGCCGGTCCGTCGCGGACGGGGGCGGGCCCCGCGCACGCCGGACCGTGCGCGGGCAGGCGGAAAGGGTGTGTGGCGGGCCCGCCCCTCGGTTGCGGCGGCCGTGCACGGCCCGGACCGGCACGGCCCGGGACGACGTCGGCCGACCGCCGCACACAGAGCTGCGGCGCGGAGGCGGGTGGGACCACGGGTCCACGTCGTTCGCGTGGGGGGAGGCGAGGAGTGGACGCGGCGTGAGGAACGTACAGGGGCTTCTCACGGTGCGGTGACGGTCGAACGACCCTCACGCGGCCCGCTGTGCGACCCGCGTCCGGCCGTTCCCCGCGTCCCGGCGGCGGGCCGTTCGCCCCTGTCCCGGCCGACGCCGTCCCACGTCCCGGCAGCATCCCGTGCGGAGCGTCGTCCTCGCAGGTCAGCGGCTGGGTAGGGAACTTTCCGTCCCTCGTTTTCCCGCGTTGACATCGGGACGGCGGGGGCCCCGAACGGGTCGTCGAGACTGAGCCGCGTTCTGAAGAAATCCGCGAAGAAGGAAGTGCGCATGAGACGCCTCCCCGCCGTCGTCGCGGCGGTACTGACCGCCGTCCTCGCGACGTTGCTCTCCGCTCCCACCGCGCAGGCGGCCGACTGGCCCGTGCTCGGCGACGGCAGCACCGGCCCGCGCGTGACCGCCGTCCAGCACCTGCTCACCGCGCACGGCCACGGCACCACGGCGGACGGCGACTTCGGCCCCGCCACGACGGCGAAGGTCGAGGAGTTCCAGAGCGCCCAGGGGATCACCACCGACGGGTACGTCGGACCGGCCACCTGGCCCGAGCTCGTCGTCACGGTGTCCAGCGGCAGCGACGGCAGCGCCGTGAAGGCGGCCCAGGTCCTGCTCAACACCCACGGCCACGGTCTGGCCGTGGACGGCGACTTCGGCCCCGGCACGGACGCCGCCACCCGGGACTTCCAGGACGCCGAGGGGCTGTCCGTGGACGGGGTCATCGGCCCGAACACCTGGCGCGCCCTGGTCTCCGACGGCGGCTCCGGCGGCTCGGACGAGAAGCTGACGCACAGCCAGGCCGCGTCGATGTTCACCTCGGCGGGGATCGCCTGGTCCTCCTCGGGCAACTGCTCGGACCGGTACACCCGCACCTGCACCTCGTTCGACCAGCTCCGCCGCACCAGCGCCGAGGGCGTCATCGCGCTCAAGCGGGCGAGCGGCTGCTCGGTGCACATCACGGGCGGCACCGAGACCGGCCACGCGAGCGGCACCTACAGCCACTGGAACGGCTACAAGATCGACTTCGCGCCGTACTCCTGCGTCAGCTCCTACATCACCGGCACCTTCACCTACCTCGGCCAGCGCTCCGACGGAGCAGCGCTCTACCGGGCCGGCACCGGCGACGTCTACGCCCGTGAGGGCAGCCACTGGGACGCCACCTACCACGGCTGAGCCGCCGGGGCCCGCCGACCGTGCGGACGCCGGAGGGGGCGTCCGCACGGTGGGGCGGGATCAGCCGTCGCGCACGGACTCGTCCTCGGGCTCCACCGGCAGCGGGGAGTTCCCGCCCCGGTCCGTACAGACCTCCCGCCCGTCCAGCAGCAGCGCGCAGGCCCGCACCGCCCCGGGGAAGGGGGCCTCGATCATCGGTGAGTAGGTGTCCCCGTCGTACCGGATCGCGCGCTCCTGGGCGACGCCGTCCTCCCCCTCGACCCGGGCGACGTCCCCGACCTCGGCCTCGGTGACCCGGGACCAGGCGGCGCGGCAGGCGGGACTGTAGCGCAGCTCGACGTGTGCCCCCTCGACGACGGTGAGGGCAGCCGTCCAGACACCGATGTGGCAGCCGAGGCGCTGCGGGTCCTGCGCCCGGCACTCGAAGTCGGTGCAGCCCGGCAGTTGGGGGCTGCCCTCCTCGCCCGTCCCGATCGCCCCGACCGCGTCGGCCGTTCCGGACGTCCCGGTCTCCTCCGACCCGCCGGGCAACCGGCCCAGCAGCAACCCGGCGGCGAAGCTCAGGACGGCGACCCCGGCGACGGCCGCGATCACGCCGGCCCGGGGCCACCGGCGGAGCCGGGCCACCGGGCCGGCCCCGCCGGTGGACGCGGGTTCGTGCGCCGGTTCGGGCGCCGTGCGCGGCGTGTGGTCCCGCTCCGGGACGTCGGCGCGCGTCGGCGGCGCTTCGTCGGGTGACGCGTCCACCGGGGACGCGGCCACCCCGTCGGCCGCGTCACCCTGTTCTCCGTCCCGGTTGTCCTCCGGGGCCTCGGCCCGGACGGCGTCGCCCTCGGCCTGCCCGGGCTCCGCGTCGACGTCCTCCGCGGCGGCGGACCGCTCCGCCAGACCGCGCAGCGCCAGCAGCGCGTGCGGGCTGGCGCCGGTGGTGCGGGCGAAGGCGATGACGGCCTGCTCGGGCGGCAGGGCCTTGGCGTTGAGGTAGCGCTCCCAGGAGGACTTGCTGTAGCTGGTGCGGCGTGCGAGCGCGGCGAGCGTGAGACCCCTGGCCTTCCGCAGCCGCCGCAGCTCCCGGGACAGCTCCGGTGCCAGCGCACGTCGGTCCTCCGTGCCCATGTTCCCCCTCCGCGATCCGCACCCGGCACAGCGCCATCGCAACGGCCTGCCAAGCTGCTGGTCAGACAGGGCTCATCCTAGCCACCGGGGTGATGGCCGGAACAACCCCCGGACGCCGGGCCGGTCCTCCGGGCCCGCAGGCCGGGGCCCGGAGGCCGGGGGCGCCGCCGGGTCAGGAGGGGGCGAGGGAGGTGGAGGCGCGGACGACGAGTTCGGGCTGGAAGACGAACTCGGTGCGCGGCACCGGGTCGCCGCCGATCTCCTCCAGGAGGGACTGCACGGCCGCGTGGGCCATCGCGCGGACGGGCTGGCGGACGGTGGTCAGCGGCGGGTCGGTGAAGGCGATCAGCTCCGAGTCGTCGTAGCCGATCACCGACACCTCACCGGGGACGTCCAGGCCGCGTTCGCGGGCGGCCCGCACCGCGCCGAGGGCCATCATGTCGCTGCCGCAGACGATGCCGGTGCAGCCCGCCTCCAGGAGGGCGCCGGCGGCCGCGTGCCCGCCCTCGACGGTGAAGAGGGTGTGCTCGACGTGGCCGTGCAGGCCCGCTTCGACGACGGCGGCCGTGAAGGCCTCCGTCTTGCGCAGCGACGGCACGAAGCGCGTGGGGCCGACGGCCAGCCCGACGCGCCGGTGGCCGAGTTCGGCGAGGTGGCGCACGGCCATGCGGGAGGCCGCGCCGTCGTCCGGGGAGACGAAGGGCGCGCCGATGCGCTCGTTGTACCCGTTGATGCAGACGAACGGCACGCCCCGCCCGGCGAGCCGCGCGTAGCGGTCGGGCGAGGCGGAGAGGTCGGCGTGCAGGCCGGACATGAAGATGATGCCGGTGACGCCGCGTTCGACGAGCTGGTCGACGAGTTCGTCCTCGGTGACGCCGCCGGGCATCTGCGTGCCGAGCACCGGCGTGTAGCCGTACCCGGCCAGGGCCTGCTCGATGACCTGCGCGAACGCCGGGAAGATCGGGTTGGTCAGCTCCGGGATGACGAGACCGACCAGGCCGGCGCTGCGCTGCCGCAGCCGCACGGGCCGCTCGTAGCCGAGGACGTCCAGCGCGGCCAGCACCCGCTGCCGGGTGGCCGAGGCCACTCCCGCCTTGCCGTTGAGGACACGGCTGACCGTCGCCTCGCTGACCCGGGCCTGGACCGCGATGTCGGCGAGCCGGGCGGGCGCGACGGCCGCGCCCGGCTCGATGACACTCATGCGCTCCACCACAGGGTGGTGTCGCCCGGCAGGACGCCGTCGCCGGCGTAGGGGCCGCTGGCCAGCAGGACCCGGCCGGGGACCTCGGGCAGCGTCACCGGCGCGGTCGTCGTGTTGACCGTGCAGACGAAGTCGCCGCGCCGGAAGGCCAGGACGCCGGCGGGGGCGTCGAGCCAGGTGACGGCGTCCCCCGCGCCGAGGTCGGCGTGCTCGCGGCGGATGCGCAGGGCCGTGCGGTACAGCTCCAGGGTGGAGTCCGGGTCGCCGGTCTGGGCCTCGACGCTGAGGTCGGCCCAGTCGGCGGGCTGGGGCAGCCAGCCGCCGCCGTCGCCGAAGCCGAGGGAGGCGCCCGTGCGCGTCCACGGGATCGGCACCCGGCAGCCGTCGCGCAGGCCGTCCTGGCCGTTGGACTTGAAGAACGACGGGTCCTGGCGCACCTCGTCGGGCAGGTCGGTGACCTCCGGGAGCCCGAGCTCCTCGCCCTGGTAGACGTAGGCCGAGCCGGGCAGGGCCAGCATGAGCAGGCTCGCGGCACGGGCGCGGGTGAGGCCGCCGCCCAGGCGGGTGCGGTGCCGCACGACGTCGTGGTTGGACAGCACCCAGGTGGTGGCGGCGCCGACGGGCCGCAGCGAGTCCAGCGACTCGTCGATGACGCCGCGCAGCTCGGCGACGTCCCAGGAGGCGTTCAGGTAGTGGAAGTTGAACGCCTGGTGGAGCTCGTCGGGGCGCAGGTAGAGCGCGGTGCGGTCGGCGCTGGGCGTCCAGGCCTCGGCGACGCCGATGCGGTCGCCGCCGTACTCCTCCAGGATGAGGCGCCAGGAGCGGTAGATCTCGTGGACCCCGTCCTGGTCGAAGAAGGGCAGCACCTGGTTGCCGAGCAGCCTGAGCTGCTCGCCGTGGCCCATGTCCGGCAGGCCGGGGGCCTTGACCATGCCGTGCGCGACGTCGATGCGGAAGCCGTCGACGCCCATGTCCAGCCAGAAGCGCAGCACCGAGCGGAACTCGTCGCGCACGGCCGGGTGGTCCCAGTTGAAGTCGGGCTGCTCGGGGGCGAAGAGGTGCAGGTACCAGTCGCCGGGCGTCCCGTCGGGGTTCTTCGTGCGGGTCCAGGCGGGCCCGCCGAAGATGGACTCCCAGTCGTTGGGGGGCTGGGCGCCGTCCTCGCCCTTGCCGGGACGGAAGTGGTACCGGTCGCGCAGCGGGGAGGCGGGGCCCTCGCGCAGGGCGCGCTGGAACCAGTCGTGCTGGTCGGAGGAGTGGTTGGGCACGAGGTCGACGATGACGCGCAGCCCGAGGGTGTGGGCGTCGCGGATGAGCGCGTCGGCGTCGTGCAGGTCGCCGAACATCGGGTCGATGGCGCGGTAGTCGGCGACGTCGTAGCCCGCGTCGGCCTGCGGCGAGGCGTAGAAGGGGCTCAGCCAGACGGCGTCGACGCCGAGCTCGGCGAGGTAGGGCAGCCGACGGCGGATGCCGGGCAGATCGCCCATGCCGTCCCCGTTGCCGTCGGCGAAGGAGCGCGGATAGACCTGGTAGATGACGGCGTCGCGCCACCAGCCGGGGCGGCGGTCGCGGTCGGCGGCCGTGCCGGTCTCAGGTGCGGCGAGGTGCTGGGTCATGTCATCCCTGGGTGTCGTGAACGGGTGGGGGTGAGGCGCTCGAGGGCGCCGGACGCGTCAGGACTTGACGGCGCCGGCGGTCATGCCCGAGATCAGGTAGCGCTGGGCGAACCCGAAGACGAGGGCGGCGGGCACCGCGATGAGCACGGCGGCGGCCGTCATGGAGCCCCAGTCCTGGGTGTACTGGTTGACGAAGGTCTGCAGGCCGCGTGCGAGAGTCAGTTTGTCCTCGCCGGTCATGAACGCGGAGGCGTAGGCGACCTCGGCCCAGGCGGTGACGAAGCTGTAGAAGCCGGTGACCGCGATGCCGGGCTTGGCCAGCGGCATCACGAGCCGCCAGAAGGTGCCGAAGGGGCTCAGCCCGTCCACGCGCCCCGACTCGTCGATGGAGATCGGGATGGTGTCGAAGAAGCCCTTCATCATCCAGGCGCAGAACGGCACGGCGATGGTGAGGTAGGTGATGACCAGGCCGATGGGCTGGTTGAGCAGCTGGAACTTGGCCATCAGGTTGTACAGCGGCACGATCAGCACGGCCACCGGGAACATCTGGGTGATGAGCAGCGTCCACAGCAGCGGCCGCATGCCGGGGAACTTGAAGCGGCTGAGCGCGTAGCCGGTGGTCGAGGCGATGAACACGCCGAGGACGACGGTCAGCACGACGACGAGCACGGAGTTGCCGAACCAGGTGAGGAACGCCGTCTCACCGAGGACGTGTGTGTAGTTCTCGGTGGTGAAGTCCTTCACCAGGTCCAGGCCGAAGGCCTCGTTGCGCGGCTTGAACGACGTCACCAGCAGCCAGAACGGCGGGAAGACGGCGACGACGACGGCGACGAGCAACCCCAGGTGCAGGGCGAGCGAGGCGAGCGGGCCGCGTTCGCCCCGCTTGCGGACGCGCTTCGGCCCCGGGGGCGGTGCGGCGGGCGGCGTGGCGGGGACGGCGCGGCCGGGCGTCGCCGCCTCGGCCGGGCCCGCCGGTCCCTTGTCGATCGCGTGGTTCGGCATCTCGGTCACCACACCTCTCCCTGCTTGCGGAGCGAACGGCGGTAGAACACCGCGAAGATCATGAGGATCAGCAGGATGAGCACGCCCCAGGTGGCGGAGCCGGCGAAGTCCCGCGGGCTGCGGACGAAGGCGAGGTTGAACGCCTCGGTCACGAGGATCTCCGAGGAGCCGTAGGGCCCGCCCTGGGTGAGCAGGAAGATCACGGGGAACATGTTGAACGTCCAGATGGTGCTCAGCAGGATCACCGTGGAGCTCACCGTGCGGATGCTGGGCAGCGTGATGTTGGTGAACCGCTGCCAGGGGCCGGCGCCGTCCATCTCGGCGGCCTCGTAGAGCTCGCCGGGGATGGACTGGAGCGCGCCGAGGGTGGCGACGAGCATGAAGGGCACGCCGAGCCAGACGTTCACCGCGATGACGGCGATCTTGGCCCAGGTCGGGTCCTCCAGCCAGGTGACGCCCTCGACTCCGCCGCCGGTGAGGACGCCGTTGAAGACGCCGTCGTCGTTGAAGAGCAGCCGCCAGGCGAAGATCGAGACGAAGGCGGGCACCCCCCACGGCAGGATCAGCAGGACGCGGTAGAGCGCGCGCCCTCTGACCTTGCGGTTGAGCATGTTGGCCAGCGCCAGGCCGATGACGAAGGTGATGGTGACGCAGGAGACCGTCCAGAGGATGGTCCAGCCCATCCGGCCCCAGAACGCGTCGCCCGTCAGCACCTCGACGTAGTTGTCGAAGCCGACGAACTCGTAGGTCGCCTCCAGCGTGCGGGCGCCGATGGTGCGCTCGACGTTGCGCTCGTCGGCGTTCGTCATCGAGAGGTAGACGCCCCGCGCGAGCGGGTATCCGATGATCACGCCGATCACGATGACGACCGGGGCGATCATCGTCCACGCGTACCAGTGCTTGGACAGCGCACGCCGCATGCGTCCCGGTGTCCTCTCGTCGTGCCCGCGCCGAGGGCCGCGGGCGGTGGTGCCACCGCCCGCGGCCTTCGTCACCGGCTGACCGGTGTCGACAGCCATGGTCCTTCGTCAGCCTTTCCGTTGCGTCCCGGCCTGGGCCGGCCCGGCGCTTACTTCCAGCCTTCGAGCAGGTCGCGGTACTGCTTGGCCGTCGAGTCGGCGGCCTCCTGCGGGGTGGCCGCGTCCTTGATGACCTTGGCCAGTTCCTTGTTCAGCGGGTCGAAGAGGGAGGCGGCCTCGGGGATCCAGGCGCGCTGCACGGCCTTGTCGACGGCCGGCTTGAAGAACTGCACCATCTGGTTGTCCTTGACCGCCTCGTCCTCGTAGACGGAGGCGCGGGTCGGCAGGAGGCTCAGCTCCTCGGTGGTGCGCTGCTGCACCTCGGCGGAGGACATGTACTTGGCGAACTCCTTGGCCGCGTCCATGTTGTCCGGGTCGGTGCCCGCGTAGACGGACAGGTTCCAGCCGCCCTGCGGGGCGCCCTGGCCCTCGCTGCCGGCCAGGACGGGGGCGACGCCGAGGTTGTCCGGGTCGTCCTTGAACTGGTCGCCCGCGAGGGTGCCGGCGATGGCCCACGGGCCGTTGACCATCATGGCGACGTCGCCGTCGTTGAAGGCCTTCTCCTGGTTGGCGTAGCCGTCGGTGAGGTCGGTCTCGGCGACGCCCTCGTCGAGGAGGTCCTTGATGGTCTCGAAGGCGGCGACACCGGCCGGGCCGTCGACCGTCACCTCCTTGGCCTCGGCGTCGACCAGGTCGCCGCCCTCGCCGTAGATGTAGGGCAGGAACCAGTAGGAGTCGTCACCGCGCAGGTAGAGCGGCGTGACGCCGGCCTCGTCCTTGATGGCGTCCGCCGACGCCTTCAGCTCCTCGACGGAGGTGGGCACCTCGACGCCCGCCTTCTCCAGCAGCGCCTTGTTGTAGAAGAGGGCGAGGGTGTCGGTCACCTGGGGAAGGGCGTACGTGGTGCCGTCGTACTGGGTCGAACCCCAGGGCTGCGGCAGGTAGTCGTCCTTGTCCTCGACGACGTCGTCCAGCGGCTCGATGAGCTGGAGGCTGGCGAAGTCCGAGACCCAGGCGACCTCGGTTCTCATGACCTCGGGCGCCTCGCCGGCGTTGGCGGCGTTCTTGAACTTGTTCTGGGCGTCGTCGAAGCCGATGTTCACGTACTTGACGTCCACCTCGGGGTGCTTCTTCTCGAAGTCCTCGGCGATCGCCTCGAAGACGGCCTTCTCGGCCTCGTTCGAGGTGTCCCAGAAGGTGACGGTGCCCGAGAGCTCCCCCGAGTCGCTGCCGCTTCCGCTGCCGTCGCCGCTCCCGCCGTCACCGCTTCCGCAAGCCGTTGCCGCAAGAGCCAGCGCCGCCACGAGTGCAGTGGTTCCTATGCCACGCCGCATGATGAAAAGTCCTCCAAGGTGGTGGGCCCGTACGAGGGAGCCCTGACCGCTTCCTCTCGGCCGCTCTCGGCGGCGCCGGGCTGACCAGGAACGTAACAGCGCCGCAAACTTTCCGAAAGACCTTGCGGCAAATTTCTGCAACTCACGTTTCAGCCACTTACGCAAGGAGTTGCAGTGCTGCTAGGTTCCTCCGAACCCAGCGGGCGATCGGGCAAAGGGGAGATATCGATGAGGCGACGAAGAGGTCACGGAAGCCGCTCACGCGCAGCCGCGGCGGGTGTCACGGCCCTGGCGCTGACGCTCGCGGCGACCGGCTGCACGGCGGCGGACGACAGCGATCCGGCGGACGTCACGGGCTCGATCACCTGGTGGGACACCTCGGGGCCGACCGAGGCGCCCGCCGTTCACCGGCTCGTCGCGGACTTCGAGAAGGAGCACCCCAAGATCGACGTGGAGTACGTGAACGTCGACTTCTTCGAGGCCCAGCAGAAGTACCGGGACGCCGTGCGGGACGGGAGCGAGGTGCCGGACGTCCTGCGGGCGGACGTCGGCTGGATGGCCGGTTTCGTGCAGGACGGCCTGCTGGCCGACCTCACCGGCACCCCGGCCGTCCCGGAGCCGGAGGGCTTCCTGGAGACCACCACGGCCTCGGTCACCTTCGACGAGCGCACCTACGGCGCGCCCCAGGTCACCGACCCCCTCGCGCTGCTGTACAACAAGGAGCTCTTCGACGAGGCGGGCCTCACCCGTCCCCCGGAGACCTGGGAGGCGCTCCAGGACGCGGCGCTGAAGATCAAGGAGACGACCGGCGTCGACGGCATCGCCCTCAACACCGACGCGTACTACGCGCTGCCCTTCCTCTACGGCGAGGGCGGCGACCTCCTCGACCCGGAGCTGTCGCGCATCACCATCGCCGACGACGCCTCCGTGCGGGCCGCCTCCACCGCCGCCGGCCTCGTCAGCTCCGGCGCCGCCCGCAAGCCCCCGGCCGAGGACGCCTACGGCGCCATGCAGTCCGCGTTCCAGCGCGGCGAGGTCGCGATGATCTTCGACGGGCCCTGGGCGACGACCGGCATATTCGAGGGCGCGGCCTTCACCGACCGCGAGAACCTGGGCATCGCGCCCGTCCCGGCCGGCTCGACGGGTGAGCGCGGCTCCCCCACCGGCGGCCACAACCTCGTCGTCTCCGCCGGCACGGAGCACCCGGAGGCCGCGCAGCTGTTCGTCGGCTTCATGACGGCCGCCGAGCAGCAGGAGGAGCTCGCACTGAAGCTGAGCCTGCTGCCGACCCGCAAGGCCGCCTACACCCGCCAGGTGCTGTCCGACCCGATCCGCAACTCGTTCTACTTCGCCAGCACCACGTGCGTGCCCCGGCTGTCGGTGCCCGAGGGCGCGGAACTGCTCGCGACGTTGGAGCCCCGGTGGGAGGCGATCCTGCGGGGCACGGAGCCGCCCGAGGAGGCCCTCGCGGAGACCGCCGAGACCTGGAGCACCTCCGTCCTGCCCGACTGGCCCGTCGCCCGCTGAGCCCGGGTCCGCGCACCCGTCGGACCGGCCCCTTTCGCGCCGTCCCCGGCCGGAGGGGCCAGGGCGACGGGTGCGCGGGACGCGGTCCGGCCGGTACAGTCCGTTGCTGTGACCGCACGGCTAGCTGACATCGCAGCCCAGGCGGGGGTCAGCGAGGCGACGGTCAGCCGGGTCCTGAACGGCAAGCCGGGAGTCGCCGCTGCCACCCGCGAATCCGTCCTGACCGCGCTCGACCTCCTCGGGTACGAGCGCCCGGCGCGGCTGCGGCAACGCAGCGCCGGGCTGGTCGGGCTGATCACGCCGGAGCTGGAGAACCCCATATTCCCCGCCTTCGCGCAGGTCATCGCCCAGGCGCTGACCCGCCAGGGCTACACCCCGGTCCTCGCCACCCAGACGCCCGGCGGCTCCACCGAGGACGAGCTGACGGAGATGCTCGTCGAACGCGGGGTGGCGGGGATCATCTACGTCTCGGGGCTGCACGCGGACACCACCGCGGACATGCAGCGCTACGAGAAGCTGCGCGGCCAGGGCGTCCCGTACGTCCTGATCAACGGGTTCTCGCCGAAGGTGCGGGCGGCGTTCATCTCCCCCGACGACCGGGCGGCGATGCGGCTCGCGGTCACGCACCTGGTCTCGCTCGGCCACGAACGCGTCGGGCTGGCGCTCGGCCCGGCGCGGTTCGTCCCCGTGCAGCGCAAGATCGAGGGCTTCCTGCGCTGCGTGGAGGAGCAGCTCGGGCTGAGCGGACCGGACGCCGAGGTGCTCGTCCAGCACTCCCTGTACACGCTGGAGGGCGGGCAGGCGGCGACCGGCGCCCTGCTGGAGCGCGGCTGCACCGGCGTGGTTTGCGCCAGCGACATGATGGCCCTCGGCGCCATCCGGGCCGCCCGGCAGCACGGGCTCACGGTGCCCGGGGACGTCTCCGTCATCGGCTTCGACGACTCCCCGCTGATCGCGTTCACCGATCCCCCGCTGACGACGATCCGGCAGCCGGTCAACGCCATGGGGCAGGCGGCCGTCCGCGCCCTGCTGGAGGAGATCGGCGGCACCCCCGCCCCGCACGGGGAGTTCATGTTCCTGCCCGAACTGGTCGTCCGCGGTTCGACGGCGGCGGCGCCCGCGACTGCGCGCGCGGGGACGGGCTGAGACACTGGGAGCGGTGTAGACCTCACGGATGACGGGGGTCGGCGGGAACCCGACCGCGGGATGATCGGCGGTACCGGCCCGTCTGGCAGACTGACCTCTCATGGGGGTACCGACAACGCGACACAAGGGTGACGACGGGGTGGCGACGGCGAGTCCGCTGGCTGACAACGGAGCGTCGTCGAGGTCCCGGTGGGCGCGGCGGCGGTCCCCCCGGCGCCCGGTCATCTGGTTCGAGCTCGGCCTCATCGGCGTCAGCTACTTCCTGTACTCGATGATCCGCAACGCGGTGCCCGAGCACGAGACGGTCGCCATGAAGAACGCGCACTGGGTCTGGGACCTGGAGCGCGGCCTCGGGCTGGCCTTCGAGGAGAGCTGGAACCACGCGATCAACAGCGTGACATGGCTCATCGTCTCGATGAACTACTACTACGCCACGCTGCACTTCGTCGTGACGATCGGTGTGCTCGTCTGGCTCTACCGGTTCCAGCCCGGCCGCTACGCGGCCGCCCGCACCGCGCTGTTCGCCACGACGGGCGTCGCCCTGCTCGGTTACTACCTGTACCCGCTCGCACCGCCCCGGCTCATGACGGGCGGTGACTTCATCGACACGGTCATCGTGCACGACACGTGGGGTTCGATGGCCTCGGGCAACATGGCCAACGTCTCCAACCAGTACGCGGCGATGCCCTCCATGCACATCGGCTGGTCCGCCTGGTGCGGTGTGCTCATCGTGCTGCTCGCCCGCCCGCTGTGGGTGAAGGTGCTGGGCGTCCTCTACCCCGCCTTGACGCTCGTGGTGATCGTCGCGACCGCCAACCACTTCTGGCTGGACGCGGTCGGCGGCCTGCTGTGTCTGGCCTTCGGGTTCGCGGTGGCCCTGCTGTGGTCCGGACGGCTGCCGCACCGGCTGCCCGCGCAGGCCGCGCGGCGCGGTGAGGCGGAGAGCGGCGACCTTCCGGCGGGCGAGCCCGCAACCGTCCCGGCGAGTGCCCCGGCGGCGTCGGAACCGGCTGTTCCGGCGGGCCCGGAGGCCGTCCCGGGCCCGGACGGGAAGCCGGGCCCCGACGGGAAGCCGGAGCAGGACGTCCCGCCGGCCCCGGTGCCGCAGGCCCCCGTGCGCGCGGCGCGGAGCGACGGAACGCGGCGGGCCGCCCCGGCGGGCGCCCACCCGGGGGCGGGCACTCAGCCGCCCGCGCGGTCCTCGTCCTCGTAGAACAGCCGCTCCATGACGGCGCGGGCGCGCCGCGTCGTGCGCCGGTAGTCCTCCAGCAGCTCCCCGACGTGGCCCGGCTCGTACCCCAGGTAGCGTCCGACGGCCGCCAGCTCACGCGGCTCGGACGGGAAGGTGTCACCGGGCCGGCCGCGCACGAGCATCACCGCGTTGCGCACCCGGGTGGCCAGCAGCCACGCCTCGTCCAGGACGTCGGCGTCGTCGCCGTCCAGCAGGTGGGCGGCGCGGGCGGCGGCCAGGGCGTCCCGCGTCCGCGTCGTCCGCAGGTCGGGCACGTCGTGCGCGTGGCGGAGCTGGATCAGCTGCACCGTCCACTCCACGTCGGACAGGCCGCCGCGGCCCAGCTTGGCGTGGGTCGTCGGGTCGGCGCCGCGCGGCAGCCGCTCGGACTCCATGCGCGCCTTCAGCCGCCGGATCTCGCGCACCGCGTCGGCGGACGGCCCGCCCTCCGGGTAGCGCAGCGGGTCGATCAGCGCGAGGAAGCGGCGGCCCAGCTCCGCGTCGCCGGCGACGGGCTCGGCGCGCAGCAGCGCCTGGCTCTCCCAGGCCAGTGACCAGCGGCGGTAGTACGCCTCGTAGGAGGCGAGGCTGCGCACCAGCGGGCCGGACTTCCCCTCGGGGCGCAGGTCGGCGTCGATGAGCAGCGGCGGATCGGTCGTGGGCAGCTGGAGGAGGCGCCGCATCTCGCCCGCCACGGCGAAGGCGGCCTCGGCGGCCTCCCGCTCGCTGACGCCCTCCCGCGGCTCGTGCACGAGCAGCACGTCGGCGTCGGAGCCGTAGCCCTGCTCCAGGCCGCCGAAGCGGCCCATGCCGATGACGGCGAACCGGGTCGGCAGCGTGTCGCCCCAGCGGGTCCGCGTCGCGGCGCGCAGGGCCCCGGCGACGGTGGCGGCGTTGAGGTCGGAGACGGCGCGGCCGACCCGGTCGACGGCCGGGGCCGGGTCGACGTGGGCCGGGGACTCCTCGGTGCCGTAGGCGCCGATGATGTCGGCGGCGGCCGTCCGGAACAGCTCCCGGCGGCGCACCCCACGGGCGGCGGCGACAGCCTGCTCGGCGGTGTCCGCCCGTCCGACGGCGGCCAGCACCTCCTGGGTCAGCGCCTCCCGGCCGCGCGGCGCCAGCTCCTCCGCGCTGCCCAGCAGGGCGACGGCCTCGGGCGCCCGCATCAGCAGGTCGGGCGCGAGCCGGCCGGCGGAGAGCACCCGGGCCAGGTTCTCGGCGGCGGCCCCCTCGTCGCGCAGGAGCCGCAGGTACCAGGGGGTCTTGCCCAGCGCGTCGGAGACCTGGCGGAAGCCGAGGAGACCGGCGTCCGGGTCGGCGGAGTCGGCGAACCAGCCGAGCAGCACCGGCAGCAGCGTGCGCTGGATGGCGGACTTGCGGCTGACGCCGGAGGCCAGCGCCTCCAGGTGCCGCAGCGCCCCGGCCGGGTCGGCGTAGCCGAGGGCCTCCAGGCGTTCCCGCGCGGCCTGCGTCCGCAGCCGCGTCTCGCCCGGCGCGAGCTGGGCGACGGCGTCCAGCAGCGGGCGGTAGAACAGCTTCTCGTGCAGTCGCCGCACCGCCGCCGCGTGCCGCTTCCACGCCTGGTGCAGCTCGGTGACCGGCTCGGCCCGGAAGCCCAGGACCCGGCCGAGGCGACGCAGGGCGGCGTCGTCCTCGGGCATGAGGTGGGTGCGCCGCATCCGGTGCAGCTGGATGTGGTGCTCGACGGTGCGCAGGAAGCGGTAGGCGGCGTCCAGGTCGGCGGCGTCCCGGCGGCCGACGTAGCCCCCGGCGGCCAGCGCCCGCAGCGCCTCCAGGGTGGTCGGGCTGCGCAGCTCCGGATCGCTGCGGCCGTGCACGAGCTGGAGGAGCTGCACGGCGAACTCGACGTCGCGCAGCCCGCCGGGGCCCAGCTTCAGCTCCCGCTCGACGTGGGCGGCGGGGATGCCGGCGATCACGCGGCGGCGCATCTGCTGGACGTCGGTGACGAAGTTGTCCCGCTCGGCGGCCTGCCACACCAGCGGCGAGACCGCGTCGCAGTACGCCCGGCCCAGCTCCCCGTCACCGGCCACGAAGCGGGCCTTCAGCAGGGCCTGGAACTCCCAGGTCTTGGCCCAGCGCTGGTAGTAGGCGAGGTGGCTGGCGAGGGTGCGGACGAGCGGGCCGTTGCGGCCCTCGGGGCGGAGGTTGGCGTCGACGGGCCAGATGGTGCCCTCGGCCGTGGTGTCGGAGCAGATCCGCACCAGGTGCGCCGCGAGCCGCGTCGCCGCCTGGAGCGCCCCCGGCTCGTCGGCGTCCTCGGGGGCGCCCTGCGGCAGCTCGGCGACGAAGATGACGTCCACGTCGGAGACGTAGTTCAGCTCCCGGCCGCCGCACTTGCCCATGCCGATCACGGCCAGTCGGCAGGCGGCGGCGTCCTCGGGGGCGGCGGCCTCGGCGATGGCCAGCGCCGCGCGGAGGGTGGCGGTCGCCAGGTCGGCCAGCTCGGCGGCCGTCCGGGCGAGGTCGCTGGTGCCGCACACGTCGCGGGCTGCGATGCCCAGCAGGGCCCTGCGGTAGGCGACGCGCAGGGCGTCGGGGGTGTCGGCGCCGTCGAGCGCGGCCTCGAACTCCTCGACGCCCGGGTGCAGGTCGGCCGTCTCCCAGGTGACCAGGGACTGCCAGTCGGTGGCGTGGGTGACCAGGTGGTCGGCCAGGGCCTCGGAGGCCCCGAGCACCCCGAGCAGCCGGTCCCGCAACGGCTTCGCGGCCAGGACGGTGTCCAGCAGCCGCTGGCCGCCGTCCTCGCCGCCGCAAAGCCGCTGTGCCTCCATCAGCCGCAGCAGACCGCGCAGGGCCAGGTCCGGGTCGGCGGCTCCGCCGAGCCCGTCGAGCAGCACGGTGTTGTCGCGGTGCGGGGCCAGCTCGGGAGCGGCGAGGAGGCGGGCGGCCTCGGCCGGGTCGGTGAAGCCGTACCGCAGGAGGCGGCCGAACGCGCTGCGGCGCCGCCCGCCCGCGTCCGGCCCGCCCGGCCGCTCGGTCCCCGTCGACGCCCCCGCGCTCACCGGACGTTCGCCGCTCACAGGACCGGCAGGGACTTGCGCAGTTCGAAGGCGGTGACCTCGGAGCGGTACTCCTCCCACTCCTGGCGCTTGTTGCGCAGGAAGAAGTCGAAGACGTGCTCCCCGAGCGTCTCGGCGACCAGCTCGCTCTGCTCCATCAGGTCGATGGCCTCGCCCAGGTTCTGCGGGAGCGGCTTGATGCCGAGCGCGCGGCGCTCGGCGTCCGACAGCGCCCACACGTCGTCCTCGGCGCCGGCGGGCAGTTCGTAGCCCTCCTCGATGCCCTTGAGCCCGGCGGCCAGGAGCACCGCGTAGGCGAGGTAGGGGTTGGCCCCGGAGTCCAGGGAGCGGACCTCGATGCGCGTCGAGCCGGTCTTGCCGGGCTTGTACATCGGCACCCGGATGAGCGCGGAGCGGTTGTTGTGGCCCCAGCAGATGTAGGACGGCGCCTCGCCGCCGGCGCCGGCCGTGCGCTGGGTGCCGCCCCAGATGCGCTTGTAGCTGTTGACCCACTGGTTGGTGACGGCCGAGATCTCCCCGGCGTGCCGCAGCAGTCCGGCGATGAAGGACCGGCCCACCTTGGAGAGCTGGTACTCGGCGCCCGACTCGTGGAAGGCGTTGCGGTCGCCCTCGAAGAGGGAGAGGTGGGTGTGCATGCCCGAGCCCGGGTACTCCGAGAACGGCTTCGGCATGAACGTCGCCTGCACGCCCTGCTCCAGCGCGACCTGCTTCATCACCAGGCGGAACGTCATGATGTTGTCCGCGGTGGCCAGGGCGTCGGCGTAGCGCAGGTCGATCTCCTGCTGGCCGGGCGCGCCCTCGTGGTGGGAGAACTCCACCGAGATGCCCATCGACTCCAGCATGGTGATCGCCTGCCGGCGGAAGTCCATGCCGACGTTCTGCGGGGTGTGGTCGAAGTACCCGGAGGAGTCCGCCGGGGTGGGGCGGGAGCCGTCGACGGGCTTGTTCTTGAGGAGGAAGAACTCGATCTCGGGGTGCGTGTAGAAGGTGAACCCGAGGTCGGAGGTGCGGGAGAGGATGCGCTTGAGGACGTAGCGGGGGTCGGCGTAGGACGGGGAGCCGTCGGGCATCAGGATGTCGCAGAACATCCGCGCGGTGCCGGGCGCCTCGGCCCGCCACGGCAGGATCTGGAACGTGCTCGGCGCCGGCTTGGCGATCATGTCGGACTCGTAGACGCGGGCGAAGCCCTCGATGGCGGAGCCGTCGAAGCCGATGCCCTCGTCGAACGCCTGCTCCAGCTCGGCGGGGGCGACGGCGACGGACTTGAGGAAGCCGAGCACGTCCGTGAACCACAGCCGCACGAACCGGATGTCCCGTTCTTCGAGCGTCCGGAGCACGAATTCCTGCTGCTTGTCCATATCCACCCATCCTCGCTGGTCAGGCCGCCCTGCCGACGAGGGGCAGGGCCGGATTCGCGCTTCGAGCATGCCACCGCGCGGTTTCCGCCACGTTTCCGCCGGGCCTGCCCCTCATTGTGCGCCACGGGCCCGATCTTGGTCGACCTGCCCGGCCGGACGCGTCGAGCGGGAGCCGGGGCCGGCAGCCCGCTTGCCGCCCGCGCACGCGGTCCTAGGCTGGGAGGGGAGCGAACGTTTCCGGTGCGCCGATGCCCGTCGACGGCCGGGAGCACGACGGGAGATGAGGGCCATGGCTCTCGACGTGGTGGCGGGCGCGGCCGTGGACGACCTGCGCACGACGCTCTCCGGTGACGTGCTGGTGCCGGACGACCCCCCGTACGACGAGGCCAGAGCGCTGTTCAACGGCATGATCGACCGCCGTCCGGCGCTGATCGTCCAGTGCGCGACACCGTCCGACGTCACCGAGGCACTCCGGTTCGGCCGGCAGCTCGGCCTCCGGATCGCCGTACGGGGCGGCGGGCACGGCGTGGCGGGCAAGGCGCTGGTGGACGGCGGGCTTGTCATCGACCTGCGGCCCATGCACGACGTCACGGTCGACCCCCAGGCCCGCACGGCGCGCGTCGGCGGCGGGGCGACGATGGGGCACCTGGACCGGGCGGCCGAACCCTACGACCTCGCGACGACGGGCGGCCGGGTCTCCACGACGGGCGTGGGCGGCTTCCTGCTGGGCGGCGGCACCGGCTGGCTGGACCGGAAGTTCGGGCTGGCCAGCGACAACCTGCTGTCGGTGGACCTGGTGACGGCCGACGGGGAGCGGCTGACGGCCAGCGAGGACGAGCACCCCGAGCTGTTCTGGGCGCTGCACGGCGGAGGCGGCAACTTCGGGGTGGCCACCTCGTTCACCCTGCGGCTGCACCCGCTGCCGGTGGTGACGGTGATGCTGCTGCTGTGGGGGCCGGAGCGGGGCCCGGAGGTGGTCCGCACCTACCGCGACCTGATGGAGACCGCGCCCGACGACGTCTGCGGCGGGGTCATCTACCTCACCGCGCCGCCGGAGCCGTTCGTCCCCGACGGGCTGGTGGACCGGCTCGCGTGCGCCGTCCTCGTCGTCTACACCGGCCGTGAGGCGGCGGCCCGGGAGGCGGCGGCCCCGCTGCTCGGGCTGCGCCCGGAGGGGCGGATGATCGCGGAGATGTCCAACGCGGACCTGGAGAGCATGCTCGACGACCCGCCCGGCTACCGGAACTACTGGTCGGCCGAGCACCTGGACGCGCTCCCGGACGAGGCGGTCGACCGCTACTGCGCGCGGGCCGACGACATGCTCGTCCCCTCGCCGACCCAGCACGCGCTGTTCCCGCAGGGCGGGGCGGCCGGCCGCAGCACCTCCGACCACCCCCTGCCGTGGCGGCACGCCCGGTGGGCCGTGCACCCCTTCTGCCTGTGGGAGGACCCGGCCGACGACGAGCGGTCCCGGCGGTGGGCCCGCGCGGTGCGCGAGGACGTCCGGCCGTGGGCGAGCGGGGCGGTGTACCTCAACTTCATCGGCGAGGAGGGGAAGGACCGCGTCGTCGCCGGGCTGGGGGAGGACAACCACCGCAGGCTGGCCGAGGTCAAGGCGCGCTACGACCCGGAGAACGTCTTCCGGCTCAACCACAACATCCAGCCGGCGACGTTCGGCAGCTGACACGGCGCCGGGTCCACGTCTCCCGTGCGGCCGCACGGGAGACATCGCGTCAAAGTGACGGTAATGTGGGGGCGTGCCTCAGATTCGACTCGCCCTGAACCAGATCGACTCCACCGTCGGGGACATCACCCGCAACGCCGAGGCGGTCGTGCAGTGGACGCGCCACGCCGCGGACCAGGGGGCGCACCTCGTCGCGTTCCCGGAGATGATGCTGACCGGCTACCCCGTCGAGGACCTGGCGCTGCGCGCGTCGTTCGTCGACGCCAGCCGGGCGGCGGTCTCGGCGCTGGCCGCGCGGCTGGCCGAGGAGGGGATGGGCGAGGTGCCCGTCGTCGTCGGCTACCTGGACCGCGCCGAGCACCACAGCGCCCGGTACGGGCAGCCGGCCGGTGCGCCGCAGAACGCGGCGGCGGTGCTGCACCGGGGGGAGGTGGTGCTGACGTTCGCCAAGCACCACCTGCCGAACTACGGCGTGTTCGACGAGTTCCGGTACTTCGTGCCCGGCGACACCCTGCCGGTGGTGCGCGTCCACGGCGTGGACGTCGCGCTGGCCATCTGTGAGGACCTGTGGCAGGACGGCGGCCGGGTCCCGGCGGCCCGCAGCGCGGGTGCCGGGCTGCTGCTGTCGGTCAACGCCTCGCCCTACGAGCGGGACAAGGACGACACCCGCCTGGACCTGGTGCGCAAGCGCGCGCAGGAGGCGGGGTGCACGACGGCGTACCTGGCGATGATCGGCGGCCAGGACGAGCTGGTCTTCGACGGGGACTCGGTGGTCGTGGGCGCGGGCGGGGAGGTGCTGGCGCGGGCGCCGCAGTTCGCCGAGGGCTGCGTCCTGCTCGACCTGGACCTCCCGGCGGCGGCTCCGGAGCCCCCCTCGGGCACGGTGGACGACGGGCTGCGCGTCGAGCACCGGACGCTGTCGGCCGACCCGCTGCCCGCCTACGAGGCCGAGGTGCACGGCGAGGTCGCCGAGCGGCTGGGGGACGAGGAGGAGATCTACACGGCGCTGGTGGTGGGGCTGCGGGCGTACGTCGCGAAGAACGGTTTCCGCTCGGTGCTCATCGGCCTCTCCGGCGGCATCGACTCCGCGCTCACGGCGGCCGTCGCCTGCGACGCCGTCGGCGCCGAGCACGTCCACGGCGTCTCCATGCCCTCCCGCTACTCCTCGCAGCACTCGCGGGACGACGCGGCGGAGCTGGCCCGGCGGACGGGGCTGAACTTCCGCACGGTGTCCATCGAGCCGATGTTCGACGCCTACAAGGCGTCGGCCGAGCTGACCGGGCTGGCCGAGGAGAACCTCCAGGCCCGGCTGCGCGGCACGCTGCTGATGGGGCTGTCCAACCAGGAGGGGCACATCGTCCTCGCGCCGGGCAACAAGTCCGAGCTGGCCTGCGGCTACTCGACGCTCTACGGGGACTCCGTCGGGGCGTACGGGCCGATCAAGGACGTCTACAAGTCGACCGTCTTCCGGCTGGCGCGCTGGCGGAACCGGTCGGCGGCCGAGCGCGGCGAGACCCCGCCGATCCCGGAGAGCTCGATCACCAAGCCGCCCAGCGCCGAGCTGCGGCCCGGCCAGGTGGACGCCGACTCGCTGCCGGAGTACGAGGTGCTCGACGCCGTTCTGGAGCTGTACGTGGACCGGGACCTGGGGGCCGAGGAGATCGTCGCCCGGGGCTTCGACGCGGAGTTGGTCACCCGGGTGCTGCGGATGACGGACACGGCGGAGTACAAGCGCCGCCAGTACCCGCCGGGCACGAAGATCTCGCCGAAGGGCTTCGGCAAGGACCGCCGGCTGCCCATCACCAACCGCTGGCGCGAGTCCGCCGGGCCGCGCGGCTGACGCGGGGCCGGTGCGGGGCCCGCTGGCCCGCCGCCCGCTGCGGGCCCAGGTTCGCGGGCGGCGGGCCGGGGTACCCCGTCGGGCCGTACGCCCGTCACTCCGCACGGAGGTGCCCCGATGCACGCGCTCGCCAAAGGACTGCTCGCCGGAGCGGCCGGTACGACCGCGCTCAACCTCGTCACGTACGGCGACATGCTGCTCCGCGCCCGGCCCGCCAGCCAGGTGCCCGCCGAGGTGGCGGACCGGCTGGCGGACACGGCGGGCGTGGAGCTGGGCGGCGGGGAGGAGGAGACGAACCGGGAGCAGGCGTCCGGCGCCCTGCTCGGCTACCTCACCGGCCTCGGCGTGGGGGCGGCCTACGGGCTGCTGCGCGGGGCCGGGGTGCGGCTGCCCGGCTGGCTCGACGGCCCGGCCCTGGGGGCGCTGGCGATGGCCGGCAGCGACGTCCCGGCGTCCGCGCTGGGTGTGACGGACCCGTCCTCGTGGGGCGGCGACAGCTGGGTCTCCGACATCGTGCCGCACCTCGCCTACGGCGTGACGACGGCGCTGGCCTACCGCGCCGTGGAGTGACGCGGGGCGCCGTGGAGTGACGCGGGGTGACGCGCCGCCCGCGGCTCACACGCGCTGGTGGTCCCGCGTCCGCAGGGCGCCCCGGAAGACGACGCGGGAGGCGGGCCGGGGGGTGGCGGGATCGCGGTCCAGCCGTCCGGCGGCGACGGCGACCGCCAGGCCCAGCACGGCCAGCCCCGCGCCCACCAGGGACGGCGAGGTCCAGCCCCAGCCGGCCGAGACGGCCAGGCCGCCGAGCCAGGCACCGCCCGCGTTGGCCAGGTTGAACGCCGAGTGGTTGGAGGCGGAGGCCAGGGTGGGCGCCGCCCGCGCCTTGTTCATCACCAGCAACTGGAGCGGTGTGGTGGTCATGAAGCCCACGGCGCCGATGAGCACGACGGTGACCAGGGCCGCCCACCGGACGTGGGCCGTGAAGTGGAAGGCGAGCAGCACGAGGGCCAGCGCGGTCAGGGAGCCGTAGAGCGTGGGCCGCAGCGCCCGGTCGGTGAGCGGCCCGGCGACGAGGGCGCCGAGCGTCATGCCGATGCCGAAGAGGGCGAGGACGAGCGTCACCGAGGACTCCGCCAGGCCCGTCACCTCGGTGACCGTCGAGGCGAGGTAGCTGTAGACCGCGAAGACGCCCGCGAAGCCGAAGACGGCGGTGAGCAGCCCGAGGAGCACCTGGCGGTCGGCGAGCGCGCGCAGTTCGCCGCCCAGTCCGGCGCCGGACTCCCGGGGCAGCCGGGGCACGAGCGCCGCCAGGGCGGCCATGGCCACGACACCGACGGCGGTGACGACGAGGAACGTCGCCCGCCAGCCGAAGTGCTGGCCGAGGGCGGTCCCGGCGGGGACGCCGACGACGTTGGCCACGGTCAGGCCGAGGAACATCGCGGCGACGGCGCGGGCCTGCCGGTCCGGGGCGACCAGCCGGGCGGCGACCACGGCGCCGACACCGAAGAAGGCGCCGTGCGGCAGGCCGGCGAGCAGCCGTCCGGCGAGCAGGGTGCCGAAGCCGGGGGCGAGCACGGAGGCCAGGTTCCCGACGGTGAACAGGGCCATGAGAGCCACGAGCATGCGGCGGCGCGGCACCCGGGCGCCGACCGCCGTCAGGAGCGGGGCGCCGATGACGACGCCGATGGCGTACGCCGAGACGAGGTGCCCGGCGGTGGGGACGGAGGTGCCCAGGTCCTCTGCGACGTCGGGGAGCAGGCCCATCATCACGAACTCGGTCATACCGATACCGAAGGCGCCGATCGCCAGGGCGAGCACAGCGAGGGGCATGCGGGGGCCTTTCCGTTCCGGTCCGGGCGTCGGGAGCCAGGTTATGTTTACCGCCGAAACAAAGTCTCGCACGGCCGTGCCCCCACGACGAAATCCCCGGCCCGCGCCCCCGGCGTCCTCAGCCGGACAGGGTGAGCGACGCGGCCACCGGGAGGTGGTCGCTGCCGGTCGCGGGGAGGGTCCAGGACGAGACCGGCTCGAGCCCGCGCACCATGATCTGGTCGATCCGCGCCATCGGGAAGGACGCGGGCCAGGAGAAGCCGAAGCCGTCCCCGGCGGCCCCCTGGGTGGAGCGCATCTGCGCGGTGACCGAGGCCAGGGCCCGGTCGTTCATGGTGCCGTTGAGATCGCCGAGCAGGACGACGTCCGCCAGCGGCTCGTCGGCGATGGCCCGGCCCAGCTGGTCGGCCGCGTCGTCACGCTGCCCCGCCGTGAAACCGGCGTCGAGCTTCACCCGGACCGAGGGCAGGTGCGCCGCGAAGACCGCGACCGGCCCCTGCGGCGTGACCACCGTCGTCCGCAGGGCCCGCGTCCAGCCGATCTTGATGTCGACGGGTGCCGTGTCCCGCAGCGGGAACCTGCTCCACACGCCGATGGTGCCCAGCACCGCACGGTGCGGGTACTCCTCGGCGAGGGCCCGCTCGTACACCTCGGTCGAGCGCGTGGGCAGTTCCTCCAGCGCGACGACGTCCACCCCCGACTCCGCCAGCGCCTCCGCCGTGCCCGCCGGGTCCGCGTTGCCCGCGTCGACGTTGTGGGTGAGGACCGTGAGGTCACCGCCCTCGGCCGACTTGGTCGTCAGCAGCCCGCCGAACATCCCCGCCCACACCACGACGGGCACCAGCAGCGCGGCCAGCGCCGTCATCGAGCGCCGCAGCAGGGCGGCCACCAGCAGCACCGGGACGCCGAGGCCGAACCACGGCAGGAACGTCTCCACAAGGCTGCCCAGGTTGCCGACCGCGTTCGGCATCCGGGCGTGCAGGGCCATGGTGGCGCCCAGCAGCACGGCGAGGACGGCGAGGACGATGCCGCGACGCCAGATCCCGGGAGCGCGCCAGCCCCGGCCGGTGCGGCCGTCCGCGGCGCCGGGGCGTTCGGCGGTCGACTCCTCGTCGCCCGCGGCCGCGTCCGTGTGCACCGTGTACGCCCGTGCCATGCGTGTTCCTCACTGCCGGTGGTCCAGTCCCGCTCGTGCCCCCCTGGTCATCGAAGCACGAACCCGCGGCGGGCACGCCCCTCCCAGGGGAACTCCCGTACGGTCGGGCGCGGCCGACCGTACTGCGGGAAGGACGATCCCGTACATCCCCTCAGTTCCGCTTCCTGCCAGGTGAAGCGGCTCACGCCGTGCCACCGGCGGGCTCCGGGACGGGACGCGGCGGCTGCGTTCAGCGGCTCTCGGGCGCGCCGCGACGGCCCTGCGGCGTACTGGGCGCGGCGCCGGGGCCGTCCGGGACCCGGTGTGACGCGGCCCCGCTCCCCTTCCCCCGGAGCCGCCGGAGGTGCCACCATGGACAGCGATCCGGAGACGCCGTCAGGGCGCTTCGAGACGACACACCAGGAGCCCATGCCATGACGCATGCCCACACGGCTGCCGACAGCAGCCAGGCCGTGAAGAGTCTGTACGGTACGGCCCAGAACCGGCGCATCACCGTCCGCGACCTCGCCGCAGCCAAGGAGCGCGGCGAGAAGTGGGCGATGCTCACCGCCTACGACGCGGTGACCGCCTCCGTCTTCGACGAGTCGGGCATCCCCGTCCTCCTCGTGGGGGACTCGGCGGGGAACTGCCACCTCGGCTACGACACCACGGTCCCGGTCACGCTGGACCAGATGGCGATGCTCTCCGCCGCCGTCGTGCGCGGCACGCGCCGCGCCCTGGTCGTCGGCGACCTGCCCTTCGGCTCGTACCAGGAGGGCCCGACCCAGGCGCTGCGCAGCGCGACCCGGCTCGTCAAGGACGCCGGCGTCGGCGCGGTGAAGCTGGAGGGCGGCGAGCGCTCGCTGGCGCAGACGGAGCTGCTGGTCTCCGCCGGCATCCCCGTCATGTCGCACCTGGGGCTGACCCCGCAGTCCGTGAACACCATGGGCTACCGGGTGCAGGGCCGGGGCGACGAGGACGCGCACCGGCTGCTGCGGGACGCCAAGGCCGCGCAGGACGCCGGCGCCTTCGCCGTCGTCCTGGAGATGGTCCCGGCCGAGCTGGCCGCCGAGGTGACCCGCTCCCTGCACATCCCCACCATCGGCATCGGCGCCGGTGGCGCCTGCGACGCCCAGGTGCTGGTGTGGACGGACATGGCGGGCCTCACCGGCGGCCGGGTGCCGCGCTTCGTCAAGCAGTACGCGCAACTGCGCGCGGCCCTCGGTGACGCCGCGAAGGCGTTCGCCGACGACGTCGCGGGCGGCGCCTTCCCGCAGGAGGAGCACACCTTCCACTGACTTCTCCCGGCACACCGCGCGGCCCGTCGGCCCGGCCCCTCCCCCAGCCCCGCCGACGGGCCGTGGCGTGCCCGGGCCCGCCCGCTGTCGGCGGTCCGTCGGTGGTGCGTCGGTAGCGCCGGGAGGATGTCGGCGGCCCGTCGGCGGGGGCTGGCACCGTCGTCGGCATGACGCGCACAACGAACGGAAGCGACCTCGCCGTGGACGTCCACGGCCTGGTCAAGCACTTCGGTCAGACCCGGGCCCTGGACGGGGTGGACCTGGCGGTGGCGGAGGGCACGGTGCACGGCGTGCTCGGGCCGAACGGCGCGGGCAAGACGACCCTCGTCCGCTGCCTGGCCACCCTGCTCGTGCCGGACGCCGGCCGCGCGAGCGTCGCCGGACTCGACGTCCTCCGGCAGCCGGCGTCGCTGCGCCGGGCGATCGGGCTGACCGGGCAGTACGCCTCGGTGGACGAGAAGATCTCCGGCTGGGAGAACCTCTACCTCATCGGCCGGCTCCTGGACCTCTCCCGCGCGGACGCCCGGGCCCGCGCCGACGCGCTGCTGGAACGGTTCTCCCTGACGGAGGCCGCCCACCGCCCGCCCCGCACCTACTCGGGCGGCATGCGGCGCCGCCTGGACCTGGCGGCCTCCATGATCGGCCGCCCCCGGGTCCTCTTCCTGGACGAGCCGACCACCGGGCTCGACCCGCGCACCCGCAACGAGGTGTGGGACGAGGTCCGCCGGCTGACCCGCGAGGGCACGACCGTCCTGCTCACCACCCAGTACATGGAGGAGGCCGAGCAACTGGCCCGCGCGCTGACCGTCGTCGACCGGGGCAGGGTCATCGCCGAGGGCACGGTGGACGGCCTCAAGGCCCGGGTCGGCGGGCGCACCCTGGAGGTCCGTCCCGGCGACCCCGGCGAGCTCCACCGGCTGCTCGGCGCCCTCGCCCAGTCCCGGGCCGCCGGCCCGACCGCGCCCCGCGCCGACGTGGCCGAGGGCGTGGTGCACGTGCCCGTCGTGAGCGACGCGCACCTGACCGACGTGGTCCGGCTGCTGGCCGAGCGCGGCTTCGCGCTGGCTGGCGTCGGCACCCACCTGCCCAGCCTGGACGAGGTGTTCCTCGCCCTCACCGGCGAGCGGACCGCACCCGCCGACGCCCCCGCCGACACCACCGCACCCGCCACCGAGGAGGCCGCCGCATGACCACCGCGACCGCGACCCGCTCCCCCGCCTCCGCCGTCGACGTGGGTGCCCCCACCCCGCGCGACCACCTGCGACACGTCGGCGCCCTCGTGCGCCGGCAGGCCCTCCAGGCCAAGGGCGACCCGCAGTCGATGATGGACGCCCTGCTCATGCCCATCGTCTTCACGCTGCTGTTCGTCTACGTCTTCGGCGGTGCGATCGGGGCCGACGGCGACCGGGACCGGTACACCGACTACCTGATGCCCGGCATGATGGCGATGACCAGCATCGGGATCGCCATGGCCGTCGGCACCGGCCTCAACGAGGACCTGCGCACCGGCGTGATGGACCGGTTCCGCGCCCTGCCCATCGCCCGCTCCTCGGTGCTGGTCGCGAAGGTCGTCGTCGAACTGGGGCGCATGCTCGTGGCGTTCGCCGTGCTCCTGCTGGTGGGACTCGCCGTCGGCCTGGACGTCGACGGCCGCTGGGCCGAGCTGGGCGCGGCCGTCGCGCTGACGGCGCTGTTCGGCACCTCGCTGCTGTGGATCTTCATGCTCCTCGGGCTGCTGCTGAAGAGCGCGCAGGCCATCCAGGGCGCCTCGTTCCTGGCGCTGATGCCCCTGCAGTTCGGGTCGTCGATCTTCGTACCGGTCGAGACGATGCCGGGCTGGCTGGAGGCGTTCGCCTCCGTCAACCCGCTCTCCCACGCCGCCGACGCCGCACGTGGGCTGATGATCGGTCAGGGACCGGTGGCGCAGCCGGTGCTGTGGACGCTCGTCTGGGCCGTGGGGCTCACCGCCGTGACGGCCCCGCTGGCCGTGCGCGCCTTCCGCCGCCGCACCTGAGCGCCCGCGCTTCCGGCGGCCCCGCCCGCCCCGGCCGGTTCACGCCCGCCGGGGCGGCTTCACCGCCGGGGGCCGCCGCACAGCGGGGCGACGTCGGCGGGGGCGAGACGGGCACCGTCGGTGTGGGCGCGGGCGTACGCGGCGTCCCCGAGCACCGGGCGGACGGCGGCCTCGGCGCGTTCCCGGCAGTCCCGTACGTTGCGCGTGCCCGCGCCGAGGGGCAGGTCGCGGGCGTCGAAGGCGCCCAGCACCCGGGCGGCGTCCTCGGCCCGGCCGACCCCGGCCAGCGCCTCGGCGGCGGTGGCCAGCTGGGTCGTCGTCAGGTGCGGGGCGACCAACTGGGTGACGCGGTCCTCGGCGGTGCGGGCGAGGGCGTCCCGCAGCAGGACGAGGGCCTGCCCGTGCGCTCCCTCCAGCACGTGCAGCCAGGCCGCCATCCCGTCGAGCATGCCCCGGAACATCGGGGGCGCGCCCTCGTGGAAGCGGGTCCGCAGGACGCGCACCTGGTCGTGGGCCTCGCTCGTCCTGCCGTGCCGCCCGTGCCACATGGTCAGCAGGACCCGCACGTAGACGACGACGTCCTCGCTCTGGCCCTGGCCCTCGCGCAGCGCCTCCCGCAGGATGTGGCCGACCAGCTCCGGGTCCTCGTCGGCCTCCAGGTGGACGCCCGCGAGCCGGGCGCGCAGGAGGGGCACCTCGCTGTGGGCGCCCAGTTCCTCCGCGAGGGCGACGGCCGCCTCGTAGTTCCCGGCCGCCGAGGCGCGGTCGCCGCGGCGCTCGTCGATCTCCCCGTGGCCGGAGAGGGCCTGCGCGACGCCCCACGCGTCCTGCAGCCGGGTGAAGATCGCGAGGGCCTCCGCGGCGTCGCGGGCCGCCTGCTCCAGGGCCGGGGGACGTTCCAGGGCGAAGCGGGTGCGCATGTGCAGCGCGAACGCCAGGTCCCACTCCTCCCCGCCGGCCCGGGCGGCGTCGACCGTGGCGTCCAGGGCGCGGAAGAGCAGCTCGCCCTCGCTCAGGAGGATCAGCGCGTACAGCCAGGCGTAGCCGGGCGGGTGGCAGGTCTGCGGCAGGCCGGGCCGGTAGACGCGGATGACCTCGCGCAGCCGGTCCTGGTAGACGGGGTCGGACACGAGGTCCATGTCGGGTTCGCCGCTGCACAGCTGGAGGAGCCACGCGCCGCGCCGGGCCTCGGCGAGCCGGTCGGGCGGCAGGGGCGGGGGGACGGCCGTGGCCCGCCCCGGCACCGGCACGGCCGGTTCGGCGGGGGGCGCGAACGGGTCGGGGAAGAGCGCGCAGACCTCTCGGGACCAGGTGGTGACGTCGCCGCTGTGGCCGCGCAGGGCCCAGAACCACTGCATCGAGTGCAGGAGGCTGAGCGCCTCGTGCTCCTCCGCCGCCTCGACGGCCCGGCGCAGGGCGGTGCGGAGGTTGTCGTGGTCGCGCTCCAGCCGCTCCAGGTGCGCCCGCTGGCCCGGTCCGCGCAGCAACGGCTCGGTGGTGCGGGCGAGTTCGCGGTACGCCGTGAGGTGGCGCCGCCGGGTGGCTTCCCGCTCCCCCGCCTCGTCCAGCCGCTCGGCGGCGTACTCGGCGACCGTCTCCAGCAGCCGGTACCGCATCCCGTCCGGCGTGGTGTCCGCGACGACCAGCGACTTGTCGACGAGGGAGCCGAGGAGCGGGACGACGTCGCGGGCGGCCACGCCCGCCCCCGCGCACACCTCCTCGGCCTGCTCAGGAGCGCAGCCGCCCGAGCAGACGGCGAGGCGGCGCAGGACGGCGCGCTCGGCCTCGTCCAGCAGGTCCCACGACCAGTCCACGACGGCGCGCAGCGTCTGCTGCCGGGGCAGGGCCGTGCGGCTGCCGCCGGTCAGCAGCCGGAACCGGTCCCCCAGCCGCTCCACGAGCTGGCGCGGGGTGAGGGAGCGCAGCCGGGCCGCCGCCAGTTCGATGGCCAGCGGCAACCCGTCCAGCCTGCGGCACAGGTCGGCGCAAGGCCCCGGGTCCTCGGCGGTGGAGAAGCCGGCGCGCGTCGCCGCGCCCCGGTCCTGGAGCAGGCGCAGAGCCATGGCCTGCGGCAGCGGGTCGACGACGACCACCGACTCGCCGCCCACCCCCAGCGGCTCCCGGCTCGTGGCCAGCACCGTGACGTGCGGGCAGGAGAGGGCCAGCCGCTCGGCCAGCCGGGCGGCGGCGTCGATCACGTGCTCGCAGTTGTCCAGCAGCAGGAGCATGCGGCGCGGCGCGCAGTGCTCGGCGAGCCGGTCGAGCGGGTCGGCTGCGGGCCCCCCGGCGCGGGTGGCCGCGCGCAGGCTCTCGGACGTCCCGAGCACCGTCTCGCGCCCGCCGAGTGCGGTGAGCACGGCCTCCGGCACCGTCGCCGGGTCGCGGACGGAGGCCAGCTCCGCGAGCCGGACGCCGTCGGGGTAGTGGTCGGCCAGGGCGTCGGCCGCCTCCTGGGCCAGCCGGGTCTTGCCGCAGCCGCCGGTGCCCAGCAGGGTCACCAGGCGGTGGCGGGGCAGTGCGGCGCGCAGGGCGGCCAGCTCCTCCTCGCGGCCGACGAACGAGGTCAGCCGGGGGCGCAGGCTCCCCGGCGGGAACGCCGAGGGGGCGGACGGCGGGGCGGATGGCTCGGGATGCGGGGCGGTGGGCGGGGCGGTCGTCCGGGTGAGGAGTTCGGCGTGCAGGGCCCGCAGCCCGGGGCCCGGGTCGGTCCCCAGCCGCGCGGCCAGCCGGGCGCGGACGCTCTCGTAGGCGGCCAGAGCCTCCGCCGGACGCCCGGCGTCCCGCAGCGCCCGCAGCCGCAGCAGCTGGGCGCGTTCGTCGAGGGGGTGCTCCGCGCACAGCTGCGCCAGCTCCGGCAGCGCCTGCGCGGCCCCGCCCGTCGCCAGGACGGCCTCGGCACGCGCCCGGCGCGCCTCCGTCCGACGGGCCTCGGCGCGGCGGGCCGCCGGGTCGACGCCCGCCGGGTCGGCCGCGTCGGGCAGGTCGGCCAGGGCGGGGCCGCGCCACAGCGCCAGCGCCTCGTCCAGCACGGGCACGGCGGCGGCCGGACGGCCGGCGTCCAGCGCGGCGATCCCCTGGGCGGTCAGCCGTTCGAAGCGGTGGAGGTCGACGTCGTCGGGGCGGGCGTCCAGGCGGTATCCGCCGTCCGCCAGCTCGACGGCGTCCCGGCCGAGTGTCCGGCGCAACCGTCCGACCAGGGCCTGCAGCGCGGCCTGCGGGTCGGCCGGGGCGTCACCTTCGGGCCACACCGCGCCGGTGAGCGCCGGCAGCCCGACGACGTGCCCGGGGCGGACGGCCAGCGCCGTCAGCAGCGCCCGCAGCCGGGCCCCGCCCACCGCGACGGCGGACCCGTCGTCCCGCTCGACCCGTACCGCGCCCAGAACCCCGTACCGATACACGGCGCCATTGTCCCCTCCGGGGCGCGGCCCCGCGCACGCCGGGGCTGATCGCGGACGCGCGGCGCCGGGGGGCGGTGCGCTCTCTCAGGGAGCGAGGGAGAAGTAGTTCTCCTCTTCCTGGGTGAAGTGCAGGCGCAGGACGGTGTTGAGGCCGTAGAGGCAGGAGCGCAGGTCGTCGAGCTGCTCGGGAGCCGGACCGTCGCCCCTGGGGGCCATGCGGAGGTGGGTCGCGATGCGCCGGGAGAGGCGTTCGATCTCGACGTGGGCGCGGCTCATGGTGGCGGTGGCTTCGGGGCCGCCGAGAGCGGGCGCGAGGGCCGGGTAGAGCTCGTGCTCCTCGGCGCGCTCGTGGGGCAGGAGGCGTTCCGTGAGAAGTCGGTGGGCCTCCTCCACGGCGGCGAGCGCGCCGGGCCCCGGTGTGTCCGAAAGACGGTCGGCGGCATCGCGTACGGCGTCCAGGACGTCCCGGAGATCGTCGTGTTCGGCGGAGAAGCGGTGGATGAGGGCCTCGGCGGTGGGAGTGAGGCGGGGCCGAACGGCCCGGTCGACGCGCAAGGCGCGCAGGGCGTTGAGGATCACGGCGACGTCGATGGCCTCCTGCAACAGGGCTCCGGCGGCCGGCGGGAGCAGGCCGGCGGCGGCCGCGGCCATGGCCGCCAGGGACATCACCATGCCGCCGAGGGCGCTTTGGACCGCGATCCGGCGGGCCCGCTGGGCGAGGGTGACGGCGTCGGCGAGCCGGTCCACACGGTCGGTGGTCAGCACGATGTCGGCGGCCTCGGAGGAGGCGGTGGAGCCGCGGGCCCCCATGGCGACGCCGATGTCGGCGGCGGCGAGGGCGGGTGCGTCGTTGACGCCGTCACCGACCATCACGGTGGTGGCGCGTCGGCGTTCCGCACGCACGGCGGCGACCTTGTCGGCCGGGCTGAGTTCGGCGCGCACGTCGTCGAGACCGAGGACAGCGGCCACCTCACGGGCCGGCGCCGCGCGGTCACCGGTGAGGACCAGCAGCCGGTCGATGCCCGCCGACCGCAGGTGGCGCAGCGTGCGCGGCGCGTCGTGGCGCAACGGGTCGCGCAGCAGGACGGCACCGGACAGGCCGCCGTCCACGGTCAGCCAGGCGACGGCCGCGCCGTCGAGGAGGGCGCGGTTGTCGACGGCCCCGGCCCACGCGGGACGCGGGGCAGCGGCGTCGAGGCGGCCGATCGAAACGTGGTGTCCCTCCACGGTGCCGAAGGCACCCCGGCCGGGACGCTCGGTGACACCGGAGGCCGTCGAAAGCGTGAGGCCGCGGTCACGGGCGGTCTCGACGATGGCCTGGGCCAGCACGTGGGGCGAGTACTGGTCGAGCGAGGCCGCGAGGCGCAGCACCTCGGCGGGTTTGACGCCGGGGGCGGCCGTGACGTCGAGGACGCGGGGGCGCCCGCGGGTCAGGGTGCCGGTCTTGTCGAGCAGAAGCGTGCGGGCGCGGCCCAGGTTCTCCAGCGCCCCGCCGTCGCGGATGACCACGCCGAGGCGGGAGGCCCGGTTGAGCCCGGAGACGATGGCGACCGGAGCGGCCAGCAGCAACGGGCACGGGGTGGCCACCACGAGGACGGCCACGGCTCGGACGGCGGAGCCACTGATCCACCAGGCGAGTCCGGCCACCGCGAGGGACAGGGGAAGGAACCAGGCGGCGTACCGGTCGGCCAGCCGGACGACCGGAGCGGACTCGGCCCCGGCCTGCTGGGCCAGCCGCACGATCCCGGCATAGGTGCTGTCCTGTTCGGTGGCCGTGGCGCGCAGCTCGAAGGCACCGCCCGCGTTCACCACCCCGCTGCGCACGCCTTCCCCCTGCCCGCGCTCGACCTGGAGGGGCTCCCCGGTGAGCACCGACTCGTCAAGGACTGCGGCGGCGCGCTCGACCCGACCGTCCACGGGGACCACCTCGCCGGGGCCCACGACGAGCAGGTCCCCGACAGCCACCCGGTCCAGCGGCACGGTGGTCACCCCGGTGGCGTCGAGGCGACGGGCCGATCGCGGTGCGTGTTCCAGCAGGGCTCGCAGGTCGTGGGAGGCGCGGCGCCGGGCCGCCGCCTCCAGCGTGCGGCCGGTGGCGAGCATGAGCGCGATGAGGGCACCGGCCAGGTATTCGCCCACGGCCAGCGTGCCGCCGAGGGCCAGTACCGCGATGAGGTCCACGCCCGCGCGTCCGTGCCGCAGCGCGGCGATCACCCATCCCACAGCGGGCGCGACGGCGCTGACGGTACCCAGGATCCAGAACGCGTCCGCGAGGGGGCCGGCCCCCGCCAGCCAGGCGATGCCACCGGCCGTCAGTGCCACCGCCGTGACGGCCAGGAGGGCGGCCTCGGCCCGAGGGAGGACGACGAGGTGGGCGGCCGCCCTACGCCCTAGGGCCACCAGGGGTTCGATGGGGTTCATGGCGTACCTCGGGAAGTCCGGCGTGACGCCCGTGGGAACGGTTCCCCTCCATCACAACGCGGCGCACGTCCCTACGCCACGGGAGCGACGGCCTGCTCCACCGCGGACCGCCCTCGGTGTGGGGCCCGGAGGCGTCACGACGCCCCTCGGTCCCCACTCGCTGCCGCCTCGCGGTCCATGCAGGCCTTGCGCCAGTAGAAGTAGGCCATGTTGGAGGAGACGCCGGCCATCAGGAGCCACACCACCCCGAGGAAGCTCCCGTTGACGAACGACAGCACCGCGGCCACCGTGGTGAGCACACAGACGAGCACGGCGTACAGGGCGATGCGGGGCATGGGGTGGGGCTCCAGGTTCACGCGGTCGGTCTTGCGCCTACGGCCCCCATTGTCCCCCATGCCCCCACGGCGTCAGATGTCGGTGAGGCGCAGACCCGCGTGGGCCTTGTAGCGGCGGTTGACGGAGATCAGGTTCGCCACCAGGGACTCGACCTGGTGGGCGTTGCGCAGCCGGCCGGCGAAGACGCCGCGCATGCCGGGGACGCGGCCGGCCAGGGCCTGCACGATCTCGCAGTCCGCGCGGACCTCGCCGAGCACCATGACGTCGGTCTCGATGCGCTCGATCGCCGGGTCCTTGAGCAGCACGGCCGACAGGTGGTGGAACGCGGCCGTCACCCGGGAGTCCGGCAGCAGCGCGGCGGCCTGCTCGGCGGCGCTGCCCTCCTCGGGCACGAGCGCGTAGGCACCCTTCTTGTCGAATCCCAGCGGGTTGACGCAGTCCACGACGAGCTTGCCGGCCAGCTCCTCGCGCAGGCTCTCCAGGGTCGCCGCGTGGCCGTCCCAGGGGACGGCGACGATCACCACGTCACCGCGCCGGGCGCACTCGGCGTTGTCGGCGCCCTCGACGCCGTGCCCGAGCTCCTCGGCCGCGCTGCGGGCGCGGTCGGCCGAGCGCGAGCCGAGCACCACCTTCTGGCCGGCCTTCGCCAGCCGGTAGGCCAGGCCGCGTCCTTGGTCGCCGGTGCCCCCGAGCACGCCGACGGTGAGCCCGCTGACGTCCGGGAGGTCCCACGGGTCCTTCTTGGGTGCAGGTGCAGTCATGCCCCGATCCTGCCAGGCCCGGCGCGACGGAACGGCGCCCCCCGGCGCCCGCCGGGCCGTAATCCGGTTGCCGGACGCCCGCGCCGGGCCCGAGCATGACTGGTCGTGCCCGCCCTCCTGCCCGACCTCGCCCCCTGGCGCACGTCGCCCGACTTCCGGGCCCTGTGGTGGGCCGGGGCCGTCGCCACCCTGGGCCGGGGCTTCACCGCCGTCACCCTGCCCTTCCAGCTCGCCCAGCTCACCGGCTCACCCCTGGCCGTCGGCCTGATCGGCGTCGTCCAGCTCGTGCCGCTCGCCCTGTTCGGGCTGGTCGGCGGCGCGCTGGCCGACGCCGTCGACCAGCGGCGGCTCGTCCTGTGGGCGGAGGCGGGGCTGGCCTGCGTGGCGGGCCTGCTCGTCGTCAACGCGGTGCTGCCCGTGCCGCTGGTGTGGCCGCTGTACGCGGCGGCGGCGCTCTCCAGCGCGCTCACCGGCCTCCAGCAGCCCGCCATGAGCGCGCTGGTGCCCCGCGTCGTCGCGCACGGCCAGCTGTCGGCCGCCGCCGCGTGGAGCGCGCTGCGCTGGCAGCTCGGGGCGGTCCTCGGACCGTCGCTGGCCGGGCTGGTCGTGGCGGGGGCGGACGTCGGCACGGCCTACGCGGTGAACCTGCTGGGCTGCGGCCTCGCCCTGCTCCTGGCCCGGCGGCTGTCGCCGTCCCCGGCGCGGCCGGGCGCCCGGCGGGTGTCGCCGCGCGGCATCGCCGAGGGCGCGGGCTACGCGTGGCGGCGCAAGGAACTGCTCGGCAGCTACCTCGTCGACCTCGCCGTGACGTTCTTCGCCTTCCCGATGGCGCTCTTCCCGTTCCTGGCCGAGGACCTCGGGGCGACGTGGGCCCTCGGGCTGATGTACGCGGCCCTCCCGGCCGGCTCGGCCGTCGTCAGCCTGACCAGCGGCTGGACGGCGCGGGTGCACCGGCACGGGCGCGCGGTGGTCTGGGCGGCACTGGGCACGGGGGCCGCCACCGCCGGAGCCGGCTGGGCGGCGGGCTCCGGTCAGCTGTGGCCGGTCCTGCTGCTGCTCGCCGTCGCGGGGGGCTTCGACATGGTCAGCGGCGTCTTCCGGCACACGCTGTGGGACCAGTCCGTCCCGGACGCGCTGCGCGGGCGGCTGGCGGGCATCGAGCTGCTGTCGTACGCCGGGGGCCCGCAGCTCGGGCAGGTGCGGGCGGGCACGATGGCGGACCTGACCTCGGTGCGCGCCTCGGTGTGGGCGGGCGGGCTGCTGTGCGTCGGGGCGGTGGGCCTGCTCGTGCTGTGCCTGCCGAGGCTGCTCGCCTACGACGCCAGGACCGACCGGTACGCCCGGGCCGTCCGGGAGGAGCGGGACGCGGGGACGTGACGGCCGGTGGCGTCAGCGGCCGGGCCGGCCGTCGGGGGCTGCGCCGTCGTCGGGGCGGTCCTCGGGACGGTCGTCGGGGTCGTCGTTCCAGGCGGGGTCGGTGCGCCACTCCTCGTTCCGCTCCCGCGCCGTGTCCATCGCGTGGGCGGCCTCCTCCCGGCTGGGATAGGGGCCGAAGCGGTCGGCGGCGCCGCACTGCGGGCCTTCCTCGACGGTGCCGTGCCTGAGGCAGTAGTACCACTCGCCCGGTTTGCCCGGGGTCCTGCGCTTGAAGAGAGCCATACCGGCATGCTGCCCCACCCGCGCCCACCCCACCACGTCGGTCGCTCCCGGACGAAACCTCTAGACTCGCCCCCATGTCCAGCCAGTCTCTGCTCGTTCCCGGCACCCTGTCCCCGAGGCGTACTGTTCCGGCCTCCATCGCGCGCCCCGAGTACGTGGGCAAGGAGGCGCCGACGCCGTACACCGGGCCGGAGGTGCAGGACTCCGAAACGATCGAGCGCATGCGGGTGGCCGGACGCATCGCGGCGGGCGCCCTGGAGGCGGCGGCGGAGCACATCGCGCCGGGCGTCACCACGGACGCGCTGGACGAGGTCGTGCACACCTACCTGTGCGACCACGGGGCCTACCCCTCGACGCTGGGCTACCGCGCCTTCCCCAAGTCGCTGTGCACCTCGGTCAACGAGGTCATCTGCCACGGCATCCCCGACTCGACCGTGCTGCGCGACGGCGACATCGTCAACCTGGACGTGACCGCGTACATCGGGGGGGTCCACGGCGACAACAACCGGACCTACCTGTGCGGAGAGGTCGACGAGGTCTCGCGGCTCCTGGTCGAACGTACCGAGGAGGCGCTGAACCGGGCGATCAAGGCGGTCCGTCCGGGTCGGCAGATCAACATCATCGGCCGCGTCATCGAGGCCTACGCCCAGCGGTTCGGCTACGGCGTCGTGCGCGACTTCACCGGCCACGGCATCAACAGCGCGTTCCACTCCGGGCTGATCATCCCGCACTACGACGATCCCCGGGCGACGACCGTGATGCAGCCCGGCATGACGTTCACCATCGAGCCGATGCTGACGCTCGGCACCCACGAGTGGGACATGTGGGAGGACGGCTGGACGGTCGTCACCAAGGACCGCAGGCGCACCGCGCAGTTCGAGCACACCCTCGTCGTGACGCCGACGGGCGCGGAGATCCTGACGCTGCCCTGAGCCGGGGCGTCACCGAAGGGCCGCCCCCGCCCGGCGCGGGAGCGGGGACGGGTAGGGTGCCGCCTTGCGGCGGACGGAACCGGGGTCTCGGGGAGGGCACGGGCATGAGGGCGTGGGTGCGTGCGGCGGCGGTCACGGCCGCGCTGGCGGGCATGGTGGCGGGGCTGACCGGCTGCATGACGGTCCACGGCGAGACGGCCGTCGTCGCGGCGACGACGGAGGCCGAGGCCGGGAAGGCGCTGGAGCGCTACGTCAGGGTGACGAACGAGGCGCGCGCCGCCTTCGACGCCGACCTGGCCGCCACCGTCCAGAACGGCTCCCTCGGCGACATGGAGCGGGCCTCGCTGACCGCGCGGAAGGCCGTGAGCCCCGAGGGCGACACGGAGTTCGACCCACTGGAGCTGGGCGAGCCCGAGTTCCACATCCCCCGACAGGCGGGCTGGCCGAAGTACTTCCTGGCCTCCGCCCCCGGGCAGGTCGGTGACACCGAGGCGCACTGGCTGGTCATGTTCTCCCGCGACGGGGTCGACGCCGACTGGAAGGCGTCCTACCTGACGGTGCTGGACCCGAAGGACGTCCCGGCCTTCGCGGAGGACGAGGAGGGCTACGCCGAGCCGCTGCGCGCGGACGCGGAGGACGACCTGTTCGTGCCCCCCGCCGACCTGGGCGAGAAGTACACGGACTTCCTGCGGACCGGCGAGGGCGAGGTCTTCGCCCCGGGTCCGTCGACCACCGAGCGGCGCGAGACGCGGGCCGAGGCGGCCAACCGTCCGGCCGCCCGCAACGAGTGGGACGACAGCCCCGCCGACCCCGAGCGGTACCCGGTGATGGGCCTGTACACCGAGGACGGCGGCGCGGTGGCGTTCTTCACCGTGCACCAGCACACCAGGCAGACGGTGGCCGACGGCTACACGCCGACCGTCGACCCGCTGGTGAAGCCGCTGCTCAAGGGCGAGGCCGAGCGGTCGCTCACGCAGGCCTACCTCTACCAGCAGCTCGTCACCGTGCCTGAGGCGCCGGACCCCGGCGCGCGCGTCGACTTCCTGGGCCAGCGTTCCGCCCTGGTCTCCGCCGAGGGCGCCTGAGCCCCACCGCTGCGGCCGCGTCCCGATGACCGCGTCCCGATGACCGCGTCCCGGTGACCGGCCGCGCGTTCGGGGCCCGTCCACCGGCTCGACCGAACGACCCCTCCGTACCGGCGCGGCGGGCGGGAACACCGGCCCCCGGGCCCGCACCGCCGCGAGCCCGCTTGGCGTCGCCGCACCGGGGGTACCAGGATCAGCGTCCCACTCATCGGACGACAGGGAGGATCGGTGCCGGACATCAGCGCACTCACCTGGACGGTCACCATCGGCCTGATCCTGGTGCTTCTCGCGGTGGACCTGACCCTGGCGGCGGCGCGCCCGCACCGGGTCCGCTTCGGCGAGGCCACCGCGTGGTCGGTGTTCTACATCCTGGTCGCCGTGGCCTTCGGGGTCTGGTTCACCGTGCGGTACGGCGGCGACTTCGGCACCGAGTACTTCGCCGGGTACATCGTCGAGAAGAGCCTGTCGGTCGACAACCTGTTCGTCTTCGTCATCATCATGACGACCTTCGCCGTGCCGGAGGAGCACCAGCACAAGGTGCTCACCTTCGGCATCGTGCTGGCCCTCGCCATGCGGGCGGTCTTCATCGCGCTCGGCGCGACCCTGCTGGCGCTGTTCTCGTTCATGTTCCTGCTGTTCGGCCTGTTGCTGATCTACACGGCCGTCCAGTTGTTCCGGCACCGGAACGAGGACCCGGACGTCGACGACAACGTCATGGTGAAGGCCGCCCGCCGGTTCCTGCCCATCACCCCCGACTACGTGGGCGGCCGGCTCACCACACGCGTCGACGGGCGCCGGATGGTCACCCCGCTGTTCATCGTCCTGCTCGCCATCGGCAGCATCGACCTGCTCTTCGCGCTCGACTCCATCCCGGCGGTGTTCGGCGTCACGCAGGAGCCCTACATCGTCTTCGCCGCGAACGCCTTCGCCCTGCTCGGCCTGCGGGCCCTGTTCTTCCTCGTCAAGGGGCTGCTGGACCGGCTGGTCTACCTCTCGGCCGGGCTGGCCCTGATCCTCGCCTTCATCGGCGTCAAGCTCATCCTGCACTGGGCGCACGTGGACCTCAGCGAGAGCGTCCCCGAGATCTCCACCCCGGTCAGCCTCACCGTGATCGGCGTCGTGCTGACGGTCGTGACCGTGGCGAGCCTGCTCAAGACCCGGCGCGACCCGACGGCCAAGGCGCACGCCGGTTCGCTGCGCGCCCATCCTCCGAAGGCCGCCGCGTCCGACCGGGAGGACGGCGCCCGCTGACGGCGGCGCCGGTCAGCGGGCGGGCCAGGCGGCGGAGCCGTGGAAGTCCGGATGGTCCTGGGCGGCTGCGGAGCCGGCGTAGGCGGCGCACGCGTCGGTCAGGGCCTCCAGCAGCGACAGCGGGTCGGGCAGCGGGCGCTCCGGTGCCCGCACCCACGCGACCTCCGGCCGGTGGACGCCGGGCAGCCGGGCCGGGGGGACGAGGACGTAGCTGCCCTGGCAGTGCCAGCGCAGGCCGGGGTGCTCGTCCATCGTCTCCGGGTGGCAGTCCAGCTCGCAGGGCCACCACTCGTCCTCGTCGTCGGGGGTGCGGGTGGTGGTGAAGAAGAGCAGCCGCTCCTCACCGAGGACGGCCACCGGCCCCGTCTCCACACCCTCGCTCTCCAGCCGTTCCAGGGCGGCGAGACCGGGCTCGTAGGGCACGTCGAGCACGTCGTGGACGATCCCGGTGGCCGTGATGAAGTTGGCCTCCGGGCGGCTGCGGGCCCAGCGCAGGACGGTGTCCGGGTCGCTGCTCGCCTGCGTCCGCCAGGCGAAGGACAGCGGGTGCCGGGCGGGGGTGGGACAGCCGATGCGCTCGCAGGAGCAGCCGTACCCCTCGGGGTGGGCGGCCAGGGCGAGCGGGAATCCGGCGGCGGCGGCCGCGAGCAGCAGGTCCTCCCGGGCCCGTGCCTCCTGTTCCGCCCGCGTGACGGCGTTGCGCGCCCGGCGCCGCAGCCACCAGGAGACCCTGCCTTCCCGGCCTTCCCGTTCCATCCGCTCTCCCTCGCTGCCCGGGGCGCCCGCATCGCGTCCTGATGGCCCGCTGAATCCTCCGAGGATACGGAACGTGGGGCCATGTCCGGGAATCCGGCCCGGTGACCCCTCGACGCGGTCAGGAGTCGCGGGGCCGCAGACCGGCCAGGACGGTGTCGACCAGGGCGTCGGTGAACGCGTGGGTGAGGCCGCCGGAGCGGGAGAGCCAGCGGGCGAAGAAGGGACCGGTCAGCAGCTCGACGGCGACGTCGAGGTCGATGCCGGGGGCGATCTGGCCGGCCTCCCGGGCGGAGCGCAGCCGCTCCCGGTAGGCCGCGAGCCCGGGCTCGTTGAGGCGCTCGGTGAACTGCCGGGAGAGGTCCGGGTCCAGGGCGCCGGCCACGGCCAGAGCCCGGTAGGGCGCCTCGAAGGCGGGGTCGTTGAACTCGTCGACGGTCGCGCGCAGGACGAGCTTGAGGTCGGCGGCGAGGTCCCCGGTGTCGGGCAGGCCCGCCGCGTACTCCGGGTCCTCGGTGCGGGCGGTGAAGGCGTCGAGCAGGACGGCGGCCTTGGAGGGCCACCAGCGGTAGATGGTCTGCTTGCCGACGCCGGCCCGGGCGGCGATGGCCTCGATGGTCAGCTTGTGGTAGCCGACCTCGCCGACGAGGGCGAGGCTGGCGTCGAGGATGGCGCGCCGGGACCGTTCGCTGCGGCGGCCGGCGTCGGGGGTGCGGGCGGGTGTCCGGGGCATGGAGGCACGGTAGCAGTCCGAAGACGAGACGAACCGTCTTGACGAGACGAACCGTCTCGTTACATGGTGGAGGTGTCGCCGCATCCGGCCCCTCCCCGGGCCGAGCGGCGCGGCCACGCGGCGACGAACGCACCCGAAGGAAGGAGTCGCCCCATGAGCTCGGCACGCGGCAAGGACCTGCTCGGCGTCGGAGGCCGCCGGAACCACCTGTCCCGCAAGGCGCTCTCGGGCGCCGGAGGCGAAGGCGCAGGCGCCGGACGGGGCGGTCCTCAGGACGTCATGGCCGCCCGGCGGGAGCTGGTGCGCAAACTGCGGGAGGGGCGCGGGTAAATCATCCGGAAGGATCAATGCGTTCTCGTTCCCCACGGTGGACCATGTGGTCACCAGTCCACGGCGACCCCGTGAGGAGCTCCCTTTGTACGCAGCCCGGCGCTACCTGATGTGCCCACCGGCACACTTCCGTGTCACGTACTCCATCAACCCCTGGATGGACCCCGGCAAGCCCGTGGACCTCCCGCTCGCCGTCGCGCAGTGGGAGGTCCTGCGGGACCGCTACCGGGCCCTCGGCCACACCGTCGAGGAACTGGCTCCCGACCCGGGGCTGCCCGACATGGTGTACGCCGCCAACGGCGCCACCGTCGTCGACGGACGGGTGCTCGGCGCCCGGTTCGCCCACCCCGAGCGGGTGGCGGAGGCCGCCGCCCACCGCGCGTGGTACCGGGCCCACGGGTTCGCGGAGATCCGCGAGCCGGACCACGTCAACGAGGGCGAGGGCGACTTCGCCGTGACGGCCTCCTGGCTGCTGGCCGGGCGCGGGTTCCGCAGCAGCCCGCTGTCCCACCCGGAGGCGCAGGAGTTCTTCGGCCGCCCGGTCATCGGTCTCGACCTCGTCGACCCGCGCTACTACCACCTGGACACCGCGCTGTGCGTGCTGGACGACGGCTCCGACAGCGAGGTGATGTACTACCCGCCCGCGTTCTCGCCCGGCAGCCGGGCCGTCCTCGCGGGGCTCTTCCCCGACGCGATCCTGGCCTCGGAGGCCGACGCGCTCGCCCTGGGCCTCAACGCGGTGAGCGACGGCCACCACGTCCTGCTGCCCCAGGCCGCCACCGGGCTCTTCGAGCCGCTGCGCGAGCGCGGCTACGAGCCCGTCCCCGTCGACCTGACGGAGCTGCTCAAGGGCGGCGGCAGCGTCAAGTGCTGCACGGCCGAACTGCGGGCGTGACGCGCGTGGAACCGCCGCCGGCCTGACGGCGGCACCGCGTCCCCACCCCGCCGGGGGCCCGGCGCGCCCCGTCGTGCGCCGAGCCCCCGGTGCCACGCGCGGCTCAGTCCGGCCGGGAGGGCCAGGAATCGCCCCAGTCGGTGTCGCGCGCCTCCCGGTAGGCGTCGCGGTGGCGCTTGGTGACCGTGGCGCGCGTCAGCTCCCCCTCGGGCGTACAGAGGTCCAGCAGGACCTGGCCCTTGCGGATCTGCGGCCTGCGGACGACGCGGGACGCCACCGCGTCCCCCGGCGGCGCGTCCCCCGGCGGCGCGAGCTCCGGCCGGACGGCGGCCACGTAGCTGTACTTCTCGTCCTCGTAGGGCAGCGTGCCGCCCTTCACCCTGCGGTGCAGCGACGACCGGCTGACACGGGCGGCGAAGTGGCACCAGTCGCGACCGGGCACGATGGGGCACTCGGCGTCGTGCGGGCAGGGCGCGAGCACCCGCAGCCCGGCCGCGAGGAGGTCGTCGCGGGCGGCGCGGATGCGCAGGTAGCCCTCCGGGGTGCCCGGCTCCACGAGGACGACCGCCCGTCCCGAGCGGGCCGCCGCCGCGACGACGTCGGCCCGGTCCGCCTCCGTCAGCTCCCCCAGGACGTACGAGACGGTGACGAGGTCAGCCTGCGGCAGCTCCTCCCCGCCCGCCAGCCGGGCCTGCCGCCAGCTCACGCCCGGCAGCGCGGCGCGGGCCAGCTCCGCGCCGAGGGCCAGGGCCGGTTCGGCCCAGTCCAGCACCGTGCTCGCGCAGCCCTGCGGCCACGTCCCGGCGACGGCCCAGGTCGCGGCGCCCGTCCCGCCGCCCAGGTCGGTGTGGGTGGCCGGGGACCACCCCGGCAGCCGGGCGGCCAGCGCCGCGAGCGCCGCCGAGGCGGCGCCGTAGGTCGCGGGCATCCGGTAGGCGGCGTAGGCGGCGGCGTCGGCGGCGTTCCGCAGGACGGGGGCGTGGGTCTGGGTGGCGCCCCGGTAGCTGGCGATCAGCCGGTCGACGGCCGCCGTGGCCTGCCGGGGCGGCAGGCCGTCCAGGAGGGCGTCCAGGGCGGCGCGGAGGTTCTGCTCGTGCACGGTGCCAGGGTAGGCCGGACGGGCGGCGGGGGGGCGCACCGGTCGCCGCCGTCCGCACACCGCCGCGCACGCACCGCCGCCCGCGCGCACCGACGCCGTCGGTTCCGGGTCACCGCACCGCGCGGGCCAGGTGGGTGGCGGCGACGGCGCGGGGCGTGCTGTCCGGGCGCGCCGGCCGGAGCGGGTGGACGGTCGTCGCGAGGAGGACGAGGAAGGTGTCCGTCGCCCGGTCCAGCACCAGGCTCGTGCCGGTGAAGCCGGTGTGTCCGGCCGCTCCCCGCCCGGCCAGCTCGCCCATGAACCAGGGCTGGTCGACGGCGAACCCGAGGCCGGGCGCGTCCAGCAGCAGGGCCACCGACTCCGGCGCGAGCAGCCGGACGCCACCCAGCGTGCCCCCGGCCAGCAGGGCGCGGCACAGCACCGCGAGGTCGCGGGCGGTGGCGAAGAGGCCGGCGTGCCCGGCGACGCCGCCGAGCGCGTGGGCGTTCTCGTCGTGGACGACGCCGCGCAGCAGCCCCCGGTCGGCCTTGGCCACCGGCCGCCGCTGGTCCTCGGTGGCGGCGGCTCCGGGGACCGGCCCGTACCGCAGGCTGCGCAATCCGAGCGGGCCGCTGACGTGCTCGCGGACGAGCGCGTCGAGGGGCCGGCCGGTGGTGCGTTCCAGCACGGCCTGGAGGGCGAGCAGGTTGAGGTCGGAGTAGCGGGGGCCGGTGGTGGTGGGCGGCTCCGCCCACAGCAGCTCCAGCCCGTGGCCGTCGTGGAAGGGCAGCTCGGGGCGCAGGCCCGAGGTGTGGGTGAGGAGCTGCCGCACGGTGATGCGGTCCTTCCCCGCCGCGCCGAACTCGGGGACGTGGGCGGCCACGGGGTCGTCGAGGCCGAAGGCGCCGCGCTCCATCGACCGCGCGGCGACGACGGCGGTGACGAGCTTGGTGAGGGAGGCCAGGTCGAACGGGGTGTCCACGCGGGCGGGCACCGGGGCGGCGGCCGGCGTCCCGGCGGCGTCCCAGCGCAGGGCCCACCCCGTCGCGTGCTCCACGGCGAGGTACGGGCCGCGCCCCGCCGCCACCACGGCCGCCCCGCACCAGCCACGGGAGGGCAGGGCGTCCACGTGGCGGACCAGGGCGGCCAGTTCACCGGCGTCCAGCCCGGCCTGCCGCGCGGAGCCGGGCGTCAGCCCCTGCGGCGCCACGGGCGGCACATCCCCACGAAACCGGCGGTGGCCAGGGCCAGGGCCACCACCTGCACGACGGCCATCGGCACCGCCGTGTGCTCCCCCGCGATGCCGACGAGCGGCGAGGCGACGGCGCCGACGAGGAACGGCGTCGTGCCCAGCAGGGCGGAGGCGGAGCCCGCCGCGTGCCCGGCCCGCATGAGCCCCTGCGAGTTGGCGTTGGGCAGGACGAGGCCCATGCCGGACATCAGCACGAACAGCCCCGCCGCGACCCCGGTCAGCCCCGGCTCGCCGAACACCCCGGACGTCATCAGCAGCAGGGCGACGGCGGCCGCGCCGGTGATGCCGAGCCCGAGGAGCAGGACCCGGTCCAGGTCGCAGCGGCCCACGAGGACCTTGCCGTTGAGCTGACCGAGCGAGATCAGGCCGATCGAGTTCACCATGAACAGCAGGCTGAACGTCTGCGGGGACGCCCCGTAGATCTCCTGGACGACGAACGGCGAGGCCGCGATGTAGGCGAACAGCGCGGCGAAGCCCAGCGAACCGGCGATGAGGTAGCCCACGAACGCGCGGTCGGCCAGCAGCCCGCGCATGGCGCGCAGCGCGGTGGGCAGGCCGCCGCGGTGCCGGTCGGCGGGGGCCAGCGTCTCGGGGAGGTACCGCGCCGTGACGAGGGTCAGCACCAGGCCGACGGCGGCCAGGGCGACGAAGGTGCCGCGCCAGTCGGTGACCCGCAGCAGTTGGCCACCGAGGACGGGGGCCAGGATGGGGGCGGCGCCGGAGATCAGCATGAGGGTGGAGAAGAACCGGGCCATGGCCAGGCCGTCGAACAGGTCCCGGACGACGGCGCGGGCGATGACGATGCCGGCCGCGCCGGTGAGGCCCTGCACCAGCCGGAAGACGGTGAGCATCTCGACGCCCGACGCGAGGGCGCAGGCGGCGCTCGCGGCGACGTAGCAGGCCATGCCGACCAGCAGGGGCCTGCGGCGCCCGAACTGGTCGCTCATCGGGCCGACGACGATCTGGCCGAGGGCCAGGCCCAGCAGGCAGGTGGTCAGGGTCAGCTGGGCCTGGGCGGCCTCGGTGCCCAGGGCGTCGGCCACCTGCGGGAGCGCCGGCAGGTAGAGGTCCATGGTGAGGGCGGGCAGGGCGGTGAGGCTGCCGAGGACCAGGGTGAGCAGCAGCCCCGCCCGCTGGGCGCGGGTGAGCTGCGGCTCCTTGGAGGTGGTGCCGCCGCCGGCGCGCGCGGCGGTCGGAGCGGCCTGCGCGGGGACGGCCTGCGCGGGGAGGACGGGCCGCCCGGAGGCGTCCGTCGCGGAGGTGGCGGGAGGGACGGAGGGGGTCGTCGCGGGGGCGACGGACGGCGGGGCGGCCGGACTGCACGGGCCGGGGTCGGACATGCACCTCTCCAGGTTTTGTTGACGGCGCACACATTCTCCCAGGCGCACCGCCCCGACCCCAGCCGTCCGAGGCATGCGACCGATCACACCGGATCGGCCGTCCCGTTCCCCCGGCCATCCCGGTCACCCCGGCGCGCGCGGGGTGACCGGGATGAGCGCCGAATCGACGTCAGGCGGGGCGCAGCCCCGGGTCGCCCGCCGCCGAGACGAACGACGCGGCCGTGGTCACGGGCGCGCCGGGCGTCGTCACGTGCGGCACCGTGCGGTAGTCGGCGCGCAGTTGACGCTCGTCGAGGGTGAGCAGGGTGTAGCCGCGGCGCCCGTCGTAGAACCGCAGATGCGGGTTGGCGGCCATGAGGGCGTCCCAGTTGGCGGGCCGCTCCCGGCCGTCGCCGCCGCTGGAGACGGACGTGGTGACCACCTCCACTCCCACCGTGCGGGAGGACGGGTCGTCGAAGTCCCGCTTGATGTCCAGGCCGTAGTGCACGTGGACGTCGCCGGTGAGCACCGCGAGGTTCCGCAGCCGGGCCGACTCGGCGGCGCGCAGCACCCGCTCGCGGGCGCCGGGGTAGCCGTCCCAGGAGTCCATGGACAGCGGCCAGGGGCCCTCGACACGGTTGCGGCGGCGGGCGAAGACCACCTGCTGGGCCAGGACGTTCCAGGTGGCGTCGGAGGCGCGCCAGCCGTCGGCCAGCCAGCGTTCCTGGGTGGCGCCGAGGAGCTGGCGCGCGAGGTCCTGCGACGCGGGCGTGGGGACCTTCCAGCCGTCCCCGTTCGCCTGGTCGTCGCGGTACTGCCGGGTGTCGAGGACGTCGATCTGGGCGAGCCGACCGAACCGCAGCCGCCGGTAGAGGGTGAGGTCGGGGCCGTGGGGGCGCTGCGGCCGGCGCAGCGGCATGTTCTCCCAGTACGCGCGGTAGGCGGCGGCCCGGCGCACGAGGAACTCCTCGGGCGGCACGCTGTTCTCGGGGATGTCCCCGGCGTAGTTGTTCTCCGTCTCGTGGTCGTCCCAGGTGACGATCCACGGCGCGGCGGCGTGGGCGGCCCGGAGGTCCTCGTCGCGCTTGTAGAGGGAGTACCGCAGCCGGTAGTCCTCCAGGGTGACGGTCTCCCGGGCGAAGTGGGCGGGCAGCCGCCGGTCGCCGGTGTAACCGCGCGCCCCGGCGGCGGCACCCACGGCGTACTCGTAGAGGTAGTCGCCGAGGTGGATGACGGCGTCGAGGTCCTCCTCGCCCGCCAGGTGCCGGTAGGCGGTCCAGTAGCCCTGGTCGTAGCGCTGGCAGGCGGCGAGGGCGAAGCGCAGCGCGTCCGGGCCGGTGCCCGGTGCCGGGGCGGTGCGGGTGCGGCCGACCGGGCTGAGGTGGGCGCCCGCGCGGAAGCGGAAGTAGTAGTCGGTGCCCGCCCGCAGCCCGTGGGGCTCGACGTGCACGGCGTGGTGGTACTCGGGGTGGGCGACGGCGGTGCCGCGCCGGGCGATGCGGCGGAACCGCGCGTCGTACGCCATCTCCCAGTGCACGGGGACGGGCCGTGCGGGCATCCCGCTGTCGGGCTCGAAGGGGTCCGGTGCCAGCCGGGTCCACAGCACGACGGATCCGGGCAGGGGGTCGCCGGAGGCGATGCCGAGGGTGAAGGGGTCCTGGGGGAACTTCGCCTCGCGCAGGCCGGTGGCGGCCCGCGCGGTGTCCGGAAGGTTGGTGGCGAAGGCGAGGGCGGCGGCCGCGCCCGTCACCGTCAGAAACCGGCGGCGGCCGACGTGGCGGGCCGCGGCACGGAGTTCGCTGTCTGCGCTCCCTGAGTGCGTCATGCGGAGAAGTGCAGCGGACCGGAGCGGCGCACCGTTGGCACGTACGCGACAAACACATGGCCATCGGTTGACGTCGGGCACCGCTCGACGCATCGCGTACGCTGCGGACATGACGGACATCAACAAAACGTTGAACGAAGCGCGGGGGGCCGCCGCCGGAGGGACGCGCGGCGCCGTGGTGACGGGCGCGGGCTCCGGCATCGGCCGCGCCGTGGCCCTCGCCCTGGCCGAGGCGGGCTGGTCGGTCACGCTGGCCGGACGCCGGGCCGCCGCGCTGGAGAGCACGGCCGCGCTGCTCTCCCCCGACGCCGCCGGGCGTGTCGCCACCGTACCCACGGACGTCACCGACCCCGACGCCGTGACCGCGCTGTTCGCCGCCGCCGTCGACCGCTTCGGCCGCGTGGACCTGCTGTTCAACAACGCCGGCACCTTCGGCCCCACCGTGCCGCCCGACGAACTGACGTACGCCGACTGGCAGTCCGTCGTCGACGTCAACCTCACCGGTGCCTTCCTCTGCGCCCGCGCCGCGTTCCGCGTCATGAAGGACCAGACACCGCAGGGCGGCCGCATCGTCAACAACGGGTCGATCTCGGCCCACACCCCGCGCCCGCACTCCCTCGCCTACACCACGACCAAGCACGCCATGACGGGGCTCACGAAGTCGCTGTCCCTGGACGGGCGGCCACACCGCATCGCCTGCGGCCAGATCGACGTCGGCAACGCCGCCACCGAACTCACGGCCCGCATGCGGACCGGCATCCTCCAGGCCGACGGCACGACGGCCGCCGAGCCGACCATGGACGCCGCCGACGTCGCCCGGACAGTCCTGCACATGGCCGAACTGCCGCTGGAGGCCAACATCCAGTTCGCCACCGTCCTCGCCACGACGATGCCCTACATCGGCCGCGGCTGAACCTCCCGCGCCGAGGGCGGACAATGGAGGCCGACCCGGGGCCCGCAGCAGGCGGCTGCGCGCCCACGACCGCCCTTCATCGCGGAGAGCCCATGCACGACGACGCACCACGGAGCACGGCACCGGGCGTACAGGTCCGGTCGACGGACGTCCTGCGCGCCGTGCCCGACCATCGCGGCGGAGCCGTGTGGCGGCTCGACCGGCCGGGCCGCCAACTCGACGCGAACCTCGTGCGGCTGCCGCCCGGCAGCCGGGTCGGCGCGTCCGTCGAACCCGAGGTGGACGTGATCCTGTACGTCACCGGCGGAAGTGGCCGGCTGGAGCTCGACGGCGTGTCGCAGGAGCTCCGGGCGGGCTCGGTCGTCTGGCTGCCACGCGGCGCCCGGCGCGCCCTGGCGGCGGACGAGGACGGGCTGACGTACCTCACGACCCACCGGCGGCGCTCCGGCCTCACCGTCCGGACGCGGAGCGAGGGCGGCGAGCCGCCGTGCCTGCAGCACCTGCTGTGCGACGCGTGCGGCCGCCCGGCCGCCGAGACCGACGCCCGCTTCTGCGCGCGGTGCGGCACCGCCCTGCCCGAAGCGGGATGACCCGGCTTCAGGCGACGTAGAGCCGCCCGAGGGACGGTTCGAGCAGGTCGAAGGCGTGGGCCGCCTCGGGCGCCACGAGCCGTTCGATCTCCCGCGCCGTGCGCCCCGCGAGGGTGAGGTGCTGGATGCGCTGGAAGAGGACACGGTGCACGGCGCCGAGCAGCCCGGCGACCGTGCGGGCGGTGGCGTCGTCGCCCGGCGCCCCTCCTGCGTCGGCCAGCGCCTCGGCCAGCGCCTCCTCCCGCCGGTCGTGCAGACCCCGGACGCAGTGCGTGAGGGTGGGGCTCTCGGCGACCATGCGGGCGAACTCCGGCCCCGTGAAGCCCGTGACCGGGTCGTGCGCGGCCAGGGACCCGTCGAAGGCGCGGCGCAGCGCGCCCAGCGCCGACTCCCCGGGCCGCCGCGCCGCGACGGCCGAGGCCAGGGTCGCGACGAAGGCGTCCTGGCGGTCGAGGGCCAGGTCCTCCTTGCGCGCGAAGTAGTTGGTGACCGTCTTCTTGGAGACGCGGGCGGCGTCGGCGATCTCGGCGATCGTCGTGGCGTCGAAACCCTGCGCGAGGAAGAGGCGGGTGGCCTGGTCGGAGATGTGCTGCCGGGTCTCCTGCTTCTTGACCTCGCGCAGCCCGGTGAGCCGCGGCGGCGTGCCCGCGCTGTCGTCACTCATGGGCGAATCTTACATCGGTGGTAAATATACGTTGACACCCCCAAGAGGGGGAGGTATTTTTTACGCTCGACGTAAATTTACGTGAGAGGCACATTCGGAGGAGCCCGCCTTGCCCGACCCGCAGACCGCCACCCCGGCCCCCCTGCCGCCGCTGCGCGTCCAGGCGGACCACCTGATCGCCCTGGGCGTGCACACCCACGCCGCACTACCGGCCGAGGAGGTCCGCGCCTTCGCCGAGCGGCACGCGGACGACAGCGGGGGCACCCTGCTGGCCGTCCATCCCGAGCGGGTGGCCGCCTCCGTGCTCGCGCCGCTGCTGCGCCACAGCGGCAAGCCCGGCTTCGTCGTGGCCGACATGCCCGACGTCGACCGCTTCACGCCCAGCGGGATCGACCTGCCCGAAGGCCCCCTGTACCTCGTCAGCGGCGTCGACCGGGGCGACCACCTGGCCAACTGGAGCCCGGAGGAGGCGCTCCCCGCCCTGACCGAGCACCACCGCACCCCGCTGCTGCTCACCGAAGGCATCCACTGGGTGCTCCAGCAGCCGGCGGCCCTGGAGCGCAACCGGTGCTTCATGACCATCGGCTCACGGCTGCGGAAGCCCAACGGCACCTACGACGCCCGCACCCCCGCGCTCTGGATCAGCAACGGCACCGGCCGCGACGGCCGGGAGCGGCGCGACGCCCCGAAGGTCGGGTGGTGCTGGTGGCGCAACCGCCACACCTGGCTGGGCTTCGCCTCCGCCACGGGCCGGATGCCGTAGGGCCCCGACCTGCGCCTGACCAGCGCACCTAGCACGTTCGGCGGCCTCCGGCATGCGGAGGGCGCCGAAGCGTGCGCAGGGTGGAGCCATGGACACGGAACGCCCGGCCGAGCCGCAGTACCGGGTCGTGGTGGGGTCGTTCGGCGACGCCGACCACGGCTACCGGCTCGTCTGGCTGCGCGGCATCGGATGGGAGCCCCTCACGGAGGAAGAGCTGGAGCCCCGCCTGCGTGAGGTCTTCCCCGACATCGACCTCGCCGACCCCGAACAGGTGCACTGGGTGGACGAGGAGGAGGCCTGGCCCGCCGCGCCCCATCCGGACGACGAGTCCTGAGGCGGGCCCGGGGCCGGGCGTCAGGGCGTCAGGGCGTCAGGGCGTCACGGTATGCGGACGCCGGACCCGCTGACGTGGATCCGCGCGTCACCGTGCCGCAGCTCCACCGTCAGCTCCCCCGGACGGCCGAGGTCGGTGCCCTGGTGGAGGGTGAGCACGGCGCTGTCCGGAGCGAGGCCCAGCTCGCGCAGGTAACCGCCCAGCGCCGCGGCGGCGGCGCCCGTCGCCGGGTCCTCCACCACCCCGCCCACCGGGAACGGGTCGCGGACGTGGAAGACCGTGACGTCCTGCGGGTCGCGGTGGACGAGCTGCAGCGTCGTCAGGTCGAGCCGCAGCATGAGGGCCTTGAGCCGCTCGAAGTCGTAGTCGAGCCGGGCGAGCCGCTCGCGGGTACCGGCCGCCAGCACCAGGTGCCGGGCGCCGGCGAAGGCGATGCGCGACGGCAGTGCGGGGTCGAGCTCCTCGGACCGCCAGTCCAGCGCCGCCAGCGCCTCCGCGAGGTCGGCCGGGGCGATCTCCTCGGTGTACGGCGGGACGCTCGTCAGCGTCGCGCGCAGCTCCCCCGACCCCGTCCGGACCACGGAGACGGGCACGGTACCCGCCCGCGTCGCGAACACCAGCTCCCCGGGCCCGATGCGCTCGGCCAGGGCGACGGCCGCCGCCACCGTGGCGTGGCCGCAGAACGGGACCTCGGCGACGGGACTGAAGTACCGGACGGTGAACGACCGCCCCGAGCCGTCGGCGCCCGGCGCGGGGGTCAGGAAGGCCGACTCCGAGTAGCCGACCTCGGCCGCGACGGCGAGCATCGCCGCCTCGTCGAGCCCCGAGGCGTCGAGCACGACGCCGGCCGGGTTCCCGCCGTGCGGCGAGGAGGAGAAGGCGGTGTAGCGCAGGACGTCGGTGCGGTCCGGTTCGGACTGAGCGTGGTTCCCCATGCCCCCCGCAACCACCCGACCCCGGACCGTATTCCCCGGCCCGCTCCGACCCGTCCCGCGTCAGTCCAGGGTCTCCGCCGCCCTGGTCAGCGCACCGCCCGCGTCGCCCGTGTTGACGGTGCCGGACGGTTCGAGGAGCAGGGCCGCCGTCTCCTCCTCGGCGAACGGGCAGTGCTCGACACCGCGCGGGACGACGTACAGCTCGCCGGGACGCAGGACGACGTCGCCGTCCCGCAGCCGGATCGTCAGCCGGCCGCTGAGCACGAGGAACAGCTCGTCCGTGTCCTCGTGCGTGTGCCAGACGAACTCGCCCTTCACCTTGACGACCCGGACGTCGTAGTCGTTCAGCGTGGCGACGATCTTCGGTGACCAGTGCTCACCGAACCGGGCGAGCTGCTCAGCGAGATTGACGGGCCGGGGCGCCCGGGGGGTGGAAGAGGAGGACATGGCGTTCCTTCCGCAGCTTCAAGAAGACCACCGTCCCCCGCGCCGGTGTCCGGCGCGGGGGACAGGACGCGTCGAGCGGGTCAGCGCTCCGACGCGAAGCGCACGAACCGGCTCCAGCCCTCACTGCCCACGGTGAAGGCCGGGAGGGTCGTGTCCTTGGAGTCGCGCACGTGGACGGCCTGTTCAGCGATCGCGACCTCCACGCAGTCGTCACCCTGGCTGCCGCTGTAGCTGGACTTGAACCAGGCGAGTTCCGTCGAACCGCTGCTCATAGCTCTCCTCTTAGTCGCTCCAGCAGGGCCCGGGATTCGATGGGGCTCAGGGCCTGCGAGCGCAGTGTTTCATAGCGCTGGGAGAGCAGTCTCATCTCTTTCCGGTCCGAGATCAGCCGTCCGTTCTGCTGCCCCTCGGAGTAGCCGAACCACCGCCCCTCCGGTGTCTCCAGGATGCGCGTCGGCCCGTCCAGGCAGGCATGCAACCCGGCCTCAATCGAAACGAGCTGGAACGTCACGTTGCGCGGGGCGGTGAGGTCGAGGACGTGGTCAAGGAGTTCGCGCACCACCTGCCGTTCGGCGAACCGACGCCGGAAGACGTGCTCCTCGACGATGAAGCTGAAGGGCGTGGTCGGCCGCTCCCGCATCATCACCTGTCGGTCCATGCGTGCGCTGAGCTGGGCCTCCAGCTCGTGGTCATTGCGCACCGGGATCGTGCCGTCGAACACCGCGCACGCGTAGGCCTCGGACTGCAACAGACCCGGCACCAGCCGGCACTCGTAGGTGGACAGGCTCACCGCCTTGCGCTCCAGCCGTGCCCACTGCCGGAACCACGCGGCGAGTCCCACCTCGCTCCGCGTGAGGTGGCGGGCGGCCTTGCGCAGGGCGCCGGTGTTGCCGAGCACTTCCTCGGCACGTTCGACGAACACCTGGTCCGGCATGCGGCGTCCCAGCTCAACCGACGCCACCGTGTGCTTGGAGTACCCCACGTAGGCGGCGAGTTCGGCGCGGCTGAGGCCCGCGTGCTCGCGCAGGGCCTGGACGACGGCGCCGAAGGTGCGCATGCTGTCCGAGGGGTGCGGCTCCCGGTCCCACTCCGTGTCGGTTCCCGCGTGCTCGTCGCCGGTGTCCCAGCCGGGCTCGGCTCCGACCTCACCTCCGACTCCAACCTCGATCCCGACCCCGGGCCTCTCGACGTTGTCCATCCGTCGCCCTCTCTCCGTGCATCGTGCCTCGCGCTTGGACCGCGATGGCTACCGGAGCCGCTCGCGGGCATCACCCAGCGTGACGGAGCGGCACCGGTACCGTCCACCCTCAGTGCGCGTACTCTCACCCCCCGTACGCGGTTCCGCGCTTGTTCACGCCCCGCGCGCCCCGTGCCGCCGCCCCGTGCAAGGGCCGTGAAGGGCAGCCTGCCGCCGCCCTGCCCCGCGACCACCAGCGCCGTCCCGGCCCCGTGCGCCACGGGGGCGACGCACGGGGCCGGGACGGCGTGCTGTTACTTGTCGTCAGTGGGCTTCGGCTCGGGCGGGCGTGGAGCCTCCGGGGGCATCGGTCCCCCGTCGTGCTTGCCGCCGTCCATCAGCGGGTGGGCGAACGGCACACCACGCCAGCCGTCGGCGTCGGCGGTGCGCGTCTCGTAGGTGTCCACTGCGAGTGCGCTCACGTGCACTCTCCCTTCTCATCCGGTGAGTGGCGGTGTGGAACCCCGCGTCGGAAGTCGGGCAGGGTTCAGGGGAGCTTGCCGGTGGCGGCCTGGCCGACCGGCCGAGGAACCTCACGTCCGCCCCTTGAATCGGCACACCGAGCAGGGGAACGGGCAGGGCCTCATGGGCTGGTCGGCGGGCACGAACACCACACCGGATGCCCTGTCGGTGCGTGGCCGGTCCGACCGAGCGGGAACGGTCGACATCACCGGTTCCATCGGGCGTGCGGGTGGCGTCGGATCTCCACGTTGCAGTCGGTGACCTTGGACCAGTCCATGACCGCCCGCGCCGCCTCCCGCTGGCTTGCCAGGGCGCCGCATACGTCGCAGCCGCTCGCCGGAGCGGGCATCACTCCCTCACCCGGTTCACAGACCGGTAGACCAGGGTTCGCCGTCGTCGTGCTCCATGTTCTCCCCATGAACAGGACGCTAAAGACGCCGACTTACCGGTTGCCACGAACGTGCACGGACTTGCAGGCATTCACTCGTCGAGAGACTCGATGGCCGAGGTGATCAGCGCTCGTGCGGCTGCGCCGTACACCGCGACGGCGGAAAGCTCGGCAAAGGTCCTGGCGTACTCGCGTACCTCGCCGGGCTGCGTGACCGTCAGGTGTGCCGAGACCAGCTCCACATTTACCTGTTGGTCGTCGTACAGGGTGAACGACTCCACCGGCCACCCGGCACCGCGCACACAGCCCATCGGGATGACGCCGAGACTCACGGACGGCAGCGACGCCACGGAGATCAGGTGGCCGAGCTGCCCGGCCATCACCTCGGTGTCGCCGATCACCGTGCGCAGCACCCATTCCTCGACCAGCATGGCGAAACGGTGGTCCCCCGAATGCAGGACACGCTGCCGGTCCAACCGCACCGCCACAGCGGACGTGATATCACCCGGCACTTCGCGCAGGGAGGCAACGGTACCGAGAACGGCAGCGATGTACGCGGGAGTCTGGAGGAGGCCCGGCAGCACCCAGACTGGTAACAGCGGAAGCGGCGGCTGCGCTTGAACAGCGGCGCCACGGACTCCTGCACCCGTTTCAGACCGGCTCGCTCCAGGCGCTTCCACTCCATGTACTGACTCTCGACCGCCCGCGCGGTGGCGATCAGGTCAGCCGTCTGGTCCTCGGCTCCGCAATGCCGCGTCCACGCCCGGATGTCGGTGTCTGCTGGGGTAGTTCGTCCATGCTCGATGCGGGAGCACTTCGACTCGTGCCAACCAGCCAGGAGGGCCAGCGCTCGCGCGGTCAGCCCGGAGTCCTTCCGGATCTCGCGCAGGCGCTGGCCGAGTGCCTGACGTGCCTCGGCGACGCTTGATGACGGAGACGACAAGATGACGGGTTATCCGTGTCGGCTGAGGCGATATTCGTCGTGCGGAGTGGCGCGTTTCCATACGTCACCGAACGCGGACGTGCACATCCTCACTATGTCCCAGTCCTCTATGACTTCCTCGTCCTCGGGCGCCAGTTCGCCGTCGCCGTCGAAGTGATGGAACACCACGACGCGGTGGTCGAGAACCCAGAAGTCGTTACCCGGCAGGGCCAGGTCGGAGGCGCGACGGCGCGGCAGCCACCGCACCTGTTCCCCAGCGGTCACGTTGGCGTCCGTGGTGTGGTGCTCGAACTCGATGTAGTCGCTGACCGGTTCGGAGACGACACGAGCGCGGCGCACGGCCACGCCTCGACCGACCAACTCGGCGACCAGCGCGAGCCACGGGCGCAGTTCCGGATCGTTGTCCTCTGGAGCGTTGCGCACGCCCTGCTGCCACGCGGCGAAACGCGGATCGGAACGCATGTACCCGTCGCGCATCTCCAGGTGAAGTGCTGACTTCGTGCAGCTCCTCAGCCGCTCCTCAAGCGTCAGTGGTGCCAACGTCCTTAACCTCCGGGAAGAACTGCATCATCCGCCTCGGGAACTCGATGACGGTCTCGTACTCGGGGACGTCCATCTGGGCCAGCCGTTCCGCGTCGGTGACCTTCCACCCTTGCAGCACGTAGTGGCCGGTCTTCTCATCGAGGTACACCGTGGGCGACTTGCCGTCCGGGCTGTCCGGGTCCTGGCCGAGTTTCCGCAGTGCCATGATCGCCTCCTCGCAGGGGACTTGACCTCGCTGTGTGTCAGATCTTGTGTGACCGGCGTCCGCCCCGCCACCAACTTGCGCGAACTTGCGCGATCCGCGACCCGAGGCGTCGCCGATAGGGCTTCCAGGGAGACGCCGCCGAAGGTGGCGGAGGGGCTGGGTCACAGCGACCCGGCGTTCAGCTCCGGAGACGTACTCCAGTTCATGCCGCAGCCGGGTGGCAAGGGCATGGAGGCGCTGGGCCAGTGGCTTGCTGACGGCTGATTCTCCCCAGGGGGCGTTCAGCGGCCGGTGCACAGTGCGTCTTCCCAGCTCAGAAGCGTAAGCGGCAGACGAGTCGTGCTGTACGCCGGATTCTGTCTCCGGACGCCCTCGCGGGCGGCCGGGAGGCGGCCATCCATCTGGGGCCGGTGTCACCACCGGCCTCGGTGCGGTCCACCCGCGGACTCGGGCGAGCAGCCCTCGTGCGTCCGCGCAGGGCCGCCTCGCGACGGCCCCTCTTGACCTTGCTCCGGGTGGGGTTTACCGAGCCGCCCAGGTCACCCTGGGCGCTGGTGGTCTCTTACACCACCGTTTCACCCTTACCGGGCACCGTTTCCGGCCCCGGCGGTCTGCTTTCTGTGGCACTTTCCCGTGGGTCGCCCCAGGTAGGCGTTACCTACCACCCTGCTCTGCGGAGTCCGGACGTTCCTCGACGTGACCGGTGAGGTCACGCCGCGGCCGCCCGCACGGCTCGTCTGCCGTGAGGTCATCCTACGCGCTCAGGCCGGGCCGAACCGCACGGGTGACCTGCCCGGATCGGCGTGCAGGAGGCGGACGCGGAGGGGTTCGCCGAGCGGGAGGGGCGGGCCGTCGGGCGGGGCGGAGACCCGGCCCGCGACGGGGGGTTCGCCGAGGTGGACGGTGCCTTCGTGGGGGCGGTCCTCCCGGACGTCGGTCACGAGGCCGTCGAAGACCTCCCCGATGTGGTCCCACAGGACGGCGGCCGTCATCAGCTCCACGCAGGCGTCGTCGGCCTCGGCGGCGCGGCGGTCGCCGCGCTCCATCGCGGCGGGGAGTCCGGCCAGCGCGCCGGTGACCCAGGCGGGCGGCTCCGTCCCGGCGACGGCGGCCAGGCACAGCTCGCCGGTGTAGCGGTCCACCAGGCGACCCAGGGGCGCGGCGCAGTGGGTGTAGGGGGCGGCGACGGCGGCGTGCTCGGGGTGGGCGGGGCGTCCGGCCGCCCGAAGAGCGGAGCCGCCAGGGCTGAAGGCGGTGTAGCCGGCGCCGCGCAGCAGCGTCGTGCACTCCTGGAGGAAGGCGGCGTGGCGGGGGCGGTGCGGGTCGAGGGAGCGCAGGAGCGCGGCGTAGGACGTGTGCGGGGGCCAGTCGACGTCCAGGGCGCGGGCGACGCGGTGGAGGCGGGCCACCGCTCCGTCGGGGGCCTGCGGCAGGGTGCGCAGGACGCCGGTGCCGCCGTCGAGCATCAGGGCGGCGGCGGCCGTGCCGAGGAGCACGGAGAGCTGCGCGGTCCAGCGCTCGGCGGGGAGGAGGGCGCGGTGGTCGAGGCGGTAGCGGTCGCCGTGCGGGACGATCCGCTGCTCGGGCGCGGCGAGGGAGATGCCACCCCGGGCGCGTTCCCGCTCCTCACACAGGCGGCCGACGTCGCGCAGGAGGGCCACGGAGTCCTCGGCGGTTCCGTCGTCGATCTCCCGCTGCACGGTGGCGGGGTCGAGCCGGGCGTGGGAGCGGACGAGGGCCCGGCGGACGTCGGTGGCGGTGAGGGTGCCGTCGGCGTCCAGGTCGAGCGTCCACAGCAGCGCGGGCCGGGGCACGTCGGGCAGCAGGCTCGCGGCGTCCTCCGCGATGCGGTGCGGGTGGAGGGGCACGCGCAGGTCGGGGAAGGACAGGGCGACGGCCCGGCGGTGGGCCTCGGTGTCCAGTGGACGGCCGGGGGTGACGAAGGCGGCGGTGTCGGAGACGGCGTGGTGGACGCGGAAGCCGCCGCGGGGCGCGCGGGTGAGGTGGAGGGCGTGGTCCAGTTCGTGCGAGCCGGGCGGGTCCACGGTGAAGAAGGGCAGGTGGGTGGCGTCCTCGGCGGGCAGCCGGGGAGCGCGGGCGGCGCGTTCGGCGTCGGCGAGGACGGAGGCGGGGAAGGCGTGCGGGACGCCGATCCGGTGGCGCAGGTCGTCGAGCGCCGCGCGCAGGGCGGCGCCGTCACCGCCGGTGATGTGCGGATGGCGGCTGGGCATACGGCGAGCGTAGGGCCGTAGGCTGCTGGTCGCCGCTTGTGGCCGACCGTGAGGAGAGAAGACCGTGCTCGTGCTGCTGCCGCCGTCCGAGGGGAAGGCGTCCCCGGAGCCCCGTGCGGACGACCGCACGCTGCGGCTGGACGCGCTGGCGCTGCCGGGGCTCACGGAGGCCAGGGAGCGGGTGCTCACCGAGCTGACCGGCCTGTGCGCGGAGGCGGAGGGCGGGGACGACGCGAAGGCCCGCGAGGTGCTGGGGCTCAGCGAGGGGCTGCGCGGGGAGATCGCCAAGAACGCGGCGCTGCGGAGCGCTCCGGTGCGGCGCGCCGGGGAGATCTACACCGGTGTGCTGTACGACGCGCTGGGGTTGGGCACCCTGGACGCCGCGGCGCGGGAGCGGGCCGAGCGCACGCTGCTGGTGTTCTCGGGGCTGTGGGGGGTGGTCCGGGTGGGTGATCCGATCCCGTCCTACCGCTGTTCGGGCGGCGTCAGGCTGCCGGGGCTCGGCGGACTGGGGGCGTTCTGGCGCGGGCCGTTGCAGGAGGTGCTGCCGGCGGCGGCCGGGGAGGGTCTGGTGCTGGACCTGCGGTCGTCGGCGTACGCGGCCATGTGGAAGCCGAAGGGCGAGGTGGCCGGGCGGGCGGCGACCGTGCGGGTGCTGCAGTCGAAGGTCGTGGACGGCGTCGAGAAGCGCTCGGTGGTGAGCCACTTCAACAAGGCGACGAAGGGCCGCATCGTGCGGTCGCTGCTGGTGGCGGGCGCGGAGCCGCGCACACCGGCCGAACTGGCGGGGACGCTGGCGGAGCTGGGCCACCGGGTGGAGCACACCGCGCCGGAGCGCCCGGGGCAGCCGACGCGGCTGGACGTGGTCGTCAGCGACGTCCGCTGAGCCGACGTGCGGCCGTGCGGCCGTGCGGCCGTTGGACCGTTGACAGGGTGCGGGGCGTCGGCCAACAATAAGCGACCGCTTAGTCTGCCTCTCCGGATCGGATGTGCCCATGCCCGCGACCCCGGCCGACTCCTCCCTGCTGATGTCCCGGCGGGACCTCGCCTTCCAGCTGTACGAGTGGCTGGACGCGGAGGCCCTCGTCCGGCGGCCCCGCTACGCCGAGCACTCGCGGGAGACGTTCGACGCGGTGCTGGAGCTCGGGGAGCAGCTGGCCGCGCGCTACTTCGCTCCGCACAACCGCGCGGGCGACCTGGCCGAACCCCGGCTGACGGACGGCACGGTGGAGACGATCCCCGAGGTGCGGGAGGCGCTGGAGGCCTTCGCCCGCTCGGGCCTGGTCTCGGCGACCATGGACGAGGACCTGGGCGGGATGCGGCTGCCGCACGTCGTCTCCACGGCCTGCTTCAGCTGGTTCCAGGCCGCGAACATCGCCACGTCCGCCTACCCGTTCCTCACCCTCGGCAACGCGCGGCTGCTGTGCGCCCACGGCACACCCGAGCAGGTCGACCGCTACGTGCGCCCGATGCTCGCCGGGCGGTTCACCGGCACGATGTGCCTGTCCGAACCGCAGGCCGGCTCCTCGCTGGCGGACGTCCTCACCCGCGCGGAGCCGCAGGACGACGGCACCTACCGGCTCTCGGGCAACAAGATGTGGATCTCCGGCGGCGACCACGAGCTGAGCGAGAACATCGTGCACCTCGTCCTCGCCCGCATCCCCGGCGGGCCGCCCGGGGTGAAGGGTCTGTCGCTGTTCGTCGTCCCCAAGCGCCTCGTCGCTCCCGACGGCAGCCCGGGCGAGCGCAACGACGTCGTGGCGGCCGGCCTCAACCACAAGATGGGCTACCGGGGCACGACGAACGCGGCGCTGAACTTCGGCGAGGGCGCGCACCTCCCCGGTGGACGGCCGGGCGCGGTGGGCGAGCTGGTCGGGGAGCCGCACCGGGGCCTGGCCTACATGTTCATGATGATGAACGAGGCGCGCATCGGCGTCGGGGCCGGGGCGGCGGCGCTCGGCGTCACGGGCTACCTGAAGTCCCTGGCGTACGCGCGCAGCCGCCCGCAGGGCCGTCCGGTGACCGGACGCGACCCGGGCGCGCCGCAGGTGCCGATCATCGAGCACGCCGACGTGCGCCGCATGCTGCTGGCCCAGAAGGCGTACAGCGAGGGCGCCACCGGGCTGGTGCTGTACTGCGCGCGGCTGGTGGACGAGCAGCACACGGCCGAGGACGAGGCCGGGCGTCGACGGGCCGGCCTCCTGCTGGACGTCCTCACGCCCATCGCGAAGAGCTGGCCCTCCCAGTGGTGCCTGGAGGCGAACAACCTGGCGATCCAGGTGCACGGCGGGTACGGCTACACGCGCGAGTACGACGTCGAGCAGCACTACCGCGACAACCGCCTCAACCCCATCCACGAGGGCACGCACGGCATCCAGGCGCTCGACCTGCTGGGCCGCAAGGCCGTGCTGGACGGCGGCGCCGGGCTGCGGGCGCTGGGCGACGCCGTCGCCGCGACGGCCGGGGAGGCCGCCGCGCGGGGCGGGGAGGCGGCCGAGCTGGCGGCGGCCCTGACGGCCGCCTGGGAGCGGGTGACCACCGTGACGGCCGCCCTGTGGGCGACGGGCGAACCCGACCGGGCCCTGGCCAACGCGGCGGTGTACCTGGAGGCCGTCGGGCACGTCGTCCTGGCGTGGGTGTGGCTGGGGCAGTACCTGGCGGCCTCGGCGTCCGACGACGCCTTCCACCAGGGCAAGCGGCAGGCCGCGCGCTACTTCTTCCGCCACGAACTGCCGCGCACCACGGCGCAGTTCGCCCTGCTGGAGAGCGGCGACACGACCGTCCCCGACACCGACCCCGGCTGGCTGTGACCCCGGCGGGCGCCGGGGCCGGTCAGCGCAGGTGGGAGGTGTCGTTGAGGAGACGCACGGAGGCGTTGCCGTCGGCGTAGTAGGCGACGGCCGAGACGGACGCCGCCGACAGCTCCATGCGGAACAGCGTCTCCGGCGGGGCACCGAGCGCCAGCCGCACCAGCTGCTTGACCGGCGTGACGTGGGTGACCAGCAGCACGGTGCGCCCCGCGTAGCGGGCCAGCAGCTTGTCGCGGGACAGCGCGACGCGGCGGGCCACCTCGGCGAACGATTCGCCGCCGCCCGTCGGCCCGACGGTGTCGGAGGCCAGCCACGCGTCGAGGTCGTCCGGGTGGCGCTCCTTGACCTCCGCGAAGGTGAGGCCCTCCCAGGCGCCGAAGTCCGTCTCGCGCAGGCCCTCGTCGACGCGGACCTCCAGGCCGAGCCGGTCGGCGACGGCGGCGGCCGTCTCCCGGCAGCGCAGCAGCGGGGAGCTGACGACCGCCTGCACGGTGCCCCGCGCGGCGAGCGCGGCGGCGGCGGCCTCGGCCTGACGGCGGCCCGCCCCGGACAGCTCCGGGTCCGCTCCCCCGCTGCCGGAGAACCGCTTCTGCGGCGTCAGGGCCGTCTCACCGTGCCGCAGGAGGACGAACGTCGTGGGCGTGCCCAGGTCCGCCGACCAGCCCGACGGCGGCGCGGCGGGGGCCGTCGGGCCGGTGTCCTCCGCCGAGGGGGCGGCGGCCGGATCGGGGACGCCGGAGGGCCGCCACTGCTCGCCGCGCTTCCCGGCGTCCATGGCCTCGTTGGCGAGCCGGTCGGCGTGGCCGTTGCGGGCGCGGGGGATCCACTCGTAGCGCACGGCCTCGGGCGGGAAGATCTCCTTGGCCTCGGCGGCGAGCGGCCGCATGCCGGGGTGCTTGATCTTCCAGCGTCCGGACATCTGCTCCACGACGAGCTTGGAGTCCATCCGGACCTGCACCGTGGCCTGCGGGTCGAGGTCGCGGGCCGCGTACAGCCCGGCGATCAGGCCCCGGTACTCGGCGACGTTGTTGGTGGCGTGCCCGATGAACTCGGCCGCCTCGGCGAGGACTTCGCCCGTCCCCGCGTCCTTGACCACCGCGCCGTAGCCCGCAGGGCCGGGGTTGCCCCGGGAGCCGCCGTCCGCCTCGACGACGAAACGTCGTGCCATCGTCCGCGTCACAGCCCCGACTCGGGGGTGCGCACCAGGATGCGCCGGCAGTTCTCGCACCGCAGGACGGTCTCGGGGGCGGCCTCGCGCACCTCGTTCAGCTCGGTGATGTTCAGCTCCAGTCGGCAGCCCTCGCAGCGGCGCTGGAACAACTTGGCCGCCCCCACGCCGCCCTGCTGCCCGCGCAGCTTCTCGTAGAGCTTCAGCAGGTCGGCGGGGATCGCGGCGGCCACGACCTCGCGCTCCTTGCGCACGGTCTCGATCTCGGCGTCGATCTCCCCGCTCGCCGCCGTGCGGCGGGCCCGGGCGTCCTCGGCCTTCTCCTGGACGGCGGTGACGCGCCCGGTCAGTTCGGTGACGCGGCCGGCCGCGGCCTCGTTGCGCTCCATCACCTCCAGGACGACGTCCTCCAGCGTGCTCTGCCGCCGCGCCAGCGACGCGATCTCGCTCTGCAGGCTCTCCAGGTCCTTGGGGTTGGTGACCATGCCGGAGTCCAGCCGCTCCTGGTCGCGGGTGGCGCGCTTGCGCACCTGGTCGACGTCCTGCTCGGCCTTGGTCTGCTCGCGCGCGGTGTCGCTCTCCTCGGTCTGGGCGGCGACCAGCAGGTCACGCAGCTGCGTCAGCTCCTCCTCGCGGGTGCGCACCTCCTCGTGCTCGGGGAGGGTCTCGCGGCGGTGGGCGAGCTGCGAGAGCCGGATGTCCAGGGCCTGGACGTCGAGAAGGCGGATCTGGTCGGCGGGCTCGGCGTTCAGTTGGGGGCTCCTGAGTGGTCGGGGTGGGGTCCGGACGTCGCGTGGGCGGTCCAGGGGTCGGTGACGGTACGGGAGACGTGCGTGCGCAGGTCCCAGCCGTGCCGGTCGCTGATCGCGTCGAGTTGGGCGGCGGCCTGCTCGCACCAGGGCCACTCGGTGGCCCAGTGGGCGGCGTCGAGCAGGGCGAGCGGGGAGTGCTCGCGCGCCTCGGAGGCCGGGTGGTGCCGCAGGTCGGCGGTGAGGTACGCGTCGACGCCGGCCGCCCGGACGGCGTCGAAGAGGCTGTCGCCGGAACCGCCGCAGACCGCGACGGTGCGCAGAACGGCGTCCGGGTCGCCGGCGGCGCGGACGCCCTGGGTGGTGGCGGGCAGCCGCTCGGCGGCGTACTGGGCGAAGGCGGCCAGGGACAGCGGCTCGGGCAGCTCGCACAGCCGCCCGATGCCCCGGCGGCCCGCCGGGTCGTCCGGGTCGGGCGCGAGCGGCCCGGTGACGCGCAGGCCTAGGGCCCCGGCCAGGGCGTCGGAGACGCCCGGGTCGGCGCGGTCGGCGTTGGTGTGCGCGACGTGCAGGGCGACGTCGTGCTTGATGAGCGTGTGGACGACGCGGCCCTTGAAGGTGTGGGCGCCGACGGTGGTGGTGCCGCGCAGGTAGAGCGGGTGGTGGGTCAGCAGCAGGTCGGCCCCGAGGGCGACGGCCTCGTCGGCCACCTCCCGTACCGGGTCGACGGCCACGAGGACCCGGGACACCTCGGCCTCCGGGTCACCGCAGACCGTGCCGACCGCGTCCCAGGACTCCGCCCCGGCGGGGGGCCAGAGGGCGTCGAGCGCGGCGATGACTTCGGACAGTGCGGGCACGGGGCCAGGCTACCGCCCGTCCCCGCACCGGCGGTGGGGCGGCATCGGCCCAGGGCCCGACGCACGGGACGGGCGGCGGGCAGGGGCCGGGCGACGGCCGGGGCGGGCGTCCGCGCAGCACACTTCGGAGCACGCGGGGCGGGGAATTCCGGCACGGCCACCTGAACGAATGAAGTCGGGTAACTCTTCCCCTTCGGACCGGCGTTCTATCCCTAGCGTCGGTACCGGAGGTGATCGCCACATGACTGTCTGTGCGGTCCGACCAGGAACGGTCCAGTCCGAGCGACCCATGGAAGGCACCGACGCGACCGCCGACGGGACGCCCGTCGGCCCCTGCCCGGACGGGCCCGCTCCCGGGCCCGCTCCCGGGCCCGCCGAGGCGCCCGCCGAGGAGAGCCCGGCGGACAGACCCTCGCCCGTCCTCCCCCCGCCGCCCTACCGGCCGCTGGCCTGCGTGCTCTCGGCCGACGGCGGCTACGCGGCCCGCCTGGCCTCGCCGGGCGGCACCGACCGGTGGTGTCCGGAGCGGTGGACGCTGGACGGGCCGGAGCCGTACGCCGTCTCGCTCCCCGGCAGCCAGCCCGAGGACCCGCACAGCCAGGTGCTTCCGCTGGCCGACGGCCGGGTGCTCATCCTGCGGCGGGTGGACGGGCGGTACCGGCCCTCGCTGCTGTACCCCTCCGGAGCGGGCACCGGCGAGGTGCCCCTCGGCACCGTGGACGCGGCCCAGCTGGCCCTGCTGCCCCCGGCCCCGGACGGGCGCGGCGGCTTCGCACTGGCGGCCGGGGCGGGCACGACCGTGGTGTGGCGGCTCGTGGGGGGTGACGGCCCCGAGCGGGTGGCCGTCGTGCCGGGTCTGTGCACGGACGGCGTGTGGCTCGACCGGGACGGCCGGATGCTGGCGCTGAACCGGCGCGGGGACGACGGTGTGGTCAAGGCCGTGGTGGTGGACCTCGGCCGGGGCGGCGCGGTCTCCCCCCTCCTGGAGATCGCGGAGGGCAGCAACGACCGGGTCCTGCTGGCCGACCCCGACAGCGGTCTGCTGCTGGTGCGCTCGGACGCGCCGGGCGCCGACCGCGTCGGCTGGGGCGTGCTCGGCAGCCACCGCCCCGTCCGCTTCCCGGAGGCGCTGCACCCCCCGGGCGCCACGGTCACGCCCTTCGCCGCCCAGCCGGGCCAGGCGCTGCTGCCGGAGCGGTGCGCGGTGGCCCTGCGGGTGGACGGCGTCCCCCGCGCCGACCGCCCCTGCGACCCGGCGCTGCCCTGGCTGGCGCTGTGGCGGCCGGGGTGGCGGGCGATGAGCTACGTCCCCGCGCCGCACGGCTGGCTGCGGGCCGGACGGTTCACCGCCGAGGGCGCGTTGCTCCTGCCGTACGCGACGCCGGAGGTCCGCTGCGCGGTGGCCCGGCTGCGTCCCTCCGGGCCTCCCGCCGCCCCGCGCCGAGCCGCCCACGCCGCGCCACGGGCGGCGAGCGGGCCCGGTGAGCAGGGGGCGCGGGCCGGGGGGACGGCGCCGACGGCCCGGCGGGCGCCCGAGCCGGGGCGGGCGCCCCGGCCGGTCCCGCTGGCCCAGGCGCCCCTGGCGGCGGCGGGACGCTGAGCGTCGCGCCGCGAACCGCCCGCACGCGAACCATCCGCACGCGAAATCGATGTGACGCCGGGTCGGCTCGGCGGAGATCATCGAAGGGCGCACACCGGTGAACCCACGACACGGAGCCTTGGTATGTCCGAGCAGCACAGCACCACCCACGGCGAGCGGAACGGAGACACGGCCCGGGGCCGGCACCGGGGGCGGGCGGCGTCCGGTGAGGACCGGGCGGCACCGCCGCACGGCCGCCACCGGCGCCCCGGCGGTGAGCCGGACGGCCGTCCGACCGGCTGACGCCGGGCGGTGCGGGCCGTGCGGCGGCGTCAGGTGTGTTCGACGACGGTGTCGGTCAGGACCGGCGCGTCGTCCCGCCCGGTCGTCGTGACGGACACCTGGACGCGCCCGGCGTCCAGCCGCCAGGCCCGCACCCGCAGGGTGTCGCCGGGGAGGACGACACCGGCGAAGCGGGTGCCGTAGGCGGTCACCCGGGAGACGTCGCCGCCGAGCAGCTGGTCGACGACGGCCTTGAGCGTCATCCCGTAGGTGCACAGCCCGTGCAGGATCGGCCGGTCGAACCCGGCCAGGCGCGCGAAGTCCGGGTCGGCGTGCAGCGGGTTCAGGTCACCGCTGAGCCGGTAGAGGAGCGCCTGGTCCTCCCGTACGGGCCGCTCCAGCGTCAGGTCGGGCACGCGGTCCGGCACCGGGTGGCGCTCGGTGGCCCCGCGCTCCCCGCCGAAGCCGCCCTCCCCCCGCACGAACAGCCGGGTGTCGCACGTCCACAACGGTCCCGCCGCGTCCTCGACCTCCATCCGCAGGACGACGAGCGCGGCCTTGCCCTTGTCGTGGACCGCCGCGACGCGGGAGCGCTGGGTCGCGGTGCCGCGTACGGGGACCGGCCGGTGCAGCTCGATGCGCTGCCCGCCGTGCAGGATGCCGGCCAGGTCGACGTCGATGCCCGGCGCGTCGATGCCGTCGACGAACGCCATGCCGCCGCCCGCCACGGTCACGAAGCTCGGCAGGACGTGCAGCCGGTCCTCCAGCGCGTAGCGCAGTTCGGCCGGGTCGGTGGCGGGCACACCGGCTCCCAGACCCAAGTGGTAGAGCTGCACGTCCCGGTGGTCCCAGGCGAGGTGCTTGACCGTGGGCGGCGCCGCGAGGGCGGTGGCGACGTCGATGGGCATCTGACGTGTCTCCCGGGGCGGTCGGGGCGGAGAACGTGTTCCAGTTTCTCGCTGACTCCTTGTATAACGCATCGGTCCGCCCCGGGGAACACCTCCGGCACCCGCACGCGGCCGGACCCCGCACCGCCCCGCCCGCGACGATGCGGCAGCATGGGCGCCATGACGACACCGAAGCCGGAGATCATCGCCGCGTTCGAGGCGGCCCAGGGCTTCATGCCCCGCGACGAGGGCCTGGCCCTGTACGCGGCGGCCGCGCGGGCGGCCCGGCTCGGACACCCGCTGCTGGAGGTCGGCACCTACTGCGGGCGCTCCACGATCCTGCTCGCGGACGCGGCCCGCGAGGCGGGCGTCACCGCCGTCACCGTCGACCACCACCGGGGCAGCGAGGAGCAGCAGCCCGGCTGGGAGTACCACGATCCGGGCCTCGTCGACCCGGAGGTGGGCCTCATGGACACCCTGCCCTCCTTCCGCCGGACGCTGCACGCGGCCGGGTTGGAGGACCACGTCCTCGCCCTCGTCGGCCACTCCCCGCAGGCCGCCGCGCTCTGGGGGACGCCGCTCGGCCTCGTCTTCGTCGACGGCGGGCACACCGACGAGCACGCCCACGCGGACTACGCGGGCTGGGTGCCGCACCTGGCGGACGGCGGGCTGCTGGTCGTCCACGACGTCTTCCCGGACCCGGCGGACGGCGGCCAGGCCCCCTACCGCGTGTACCGACGGGCCATGGACTCCGGGGCGTTCACGGAGGAGCCGGGGACGGGCTCGCTGCGCGTGCTGCGCCGCACCGCGCCCGGGGCCTGAGGTGTCCCGGCCGCGCAGGGCGTTCCTCGTCGTCGCCGTCCTCCTGCCGTGCGCGCTGGTCGCGCTGGCCGTACTGCACCTGACGCGCCCGGACTCCGGGCGGCCGGCGGCCCGGCCGGAACCCGCCGAGCCGGCGTCCCCGTCCGGCGTCGCACCGGCGTCCCCGGAGTCCCCGGACGGGGACGCCCGGCCGCTGGCGGGCACGGTCGTCGTCCTGGACCCGGGGCACCACCCCGCCAACCGCGAGCACCCGGAGGCCATCTCCCGGCAGGTCGACGTGGGCACCCACCGCAAGGCGTGCGACACCACCGGCACGGCCACGGAAGCGGGCCGTCCCGAGGCGGAGTTCACCCTCGACCTCGCCCGGAGGGTGCGGGAGCGGCTGGAGGAGCGCGGCGCGCGGGTCGTCCTCACCCAGGACGGCGACCGGGGCGACGGCCGGGGCGGGGGCCCGGAGCGGGCGCGCCCCTACGGTCCGTGCATCGACGAACGGGCCCGGATCGGGAACGAGGAGCAGGCCGACGCCGTCGTCTCGCTGCACGCGGACGGGTCGGGTCCGACGCATCGCGGCTTCCACGTGATCCTCCCGGCGGCCGTGCACGAGGGCGAGGCCGACACCCGCGCGATCACGGAGCCGTCGCGTGCGCTCGGAGCGCGTCTGGTCGAGCACTTCGCCCGCGCCACCGGCACCTCCCCCGCGACCTACCTCGGGCCGCGGACCGCCGACTCCGGACTGGACGTGCGCGACGACCTCGGCGGGCTCAACCTCTCCACCGTCCCGAAGGTCTTCCTGGAGTGCGGCAACATGCGCAACGCGCAGGACGCCGCCCTGCTGACCGACGACGCGTGGCGCGACCGCGCGGCGCGCGGGATCACGGAGGGGCTCACGGAGTTCCTCACCGCGGACCGCGCCTGAGCAGGGCCGGGCCGGTGATTCGGGGACAGAGCCGGACAAGCCGTTGGGCCCCGCCGCGCCGGTGAGCGGACCGGCGCGTCCGCCGGGACGGGATTCGTGGGGGTCGTCCCCAACCTGATCAGAGTGTCCGTACGATGGGTCACCGCCCCCGTGATGACCGGACCATGACGACGAGAGATCGACGAAGGATCTGACGTGAACAACCGCTCGCTCCAGCGAGGCGATGCAGTGGTGATCGGAGCAGCGGTCCTGCTGTTCATCGCCTCATTCCTCGACTTCTACACCATCGGCTCCGGCTTCGGGGACGAGGACAGCCGCAACGGATGGTCGAACTTCTGGTGGCCGGTCATGCCGACCGTCTTCCTCGGCGGCCTCATCGCCACCGTCCTCATCGTGGTCTCCCGCTTCCTTCCGGCGGAACTGCGGATCGTGGGCATGAAGCTCGACCAGTGGGGCATCGCGCTCACCGTGTTCGCCGTGTGGTCGGGCTTCTGGACTCTGCTCGCCAACCCCCTCGGCGCGAAGGAGGCCATGGACGTCGGCGCGGGCCAGGTCATGGGGTTCATCGCGGTGATCCTGATGGCCGCCGGTGCGGTCGCCACGCCGCTGCTGCCGCCGCTGCGCGCGGGGCTGATCCCGGCGGGCGGCTTCAAGCAGTCCCAGCCCTACGGCGGTCAGCCGCAGCCCGGTTACGGCTACCCCGGCGCCCCGCAGCAGGGCCAGCCCCAGCCCGGTTACGGCTACCCGGGCGGCCCGCAGCCGGGCGTCCAGGACCCGTCCTACGGCGGCCAGCCGCAGCCGGGCGCCCAGCCCGCCGGCGGTCAGCCGCAGCCCGGCCAGCAGCCGCAGGCACCGCAGCAGGCCCAGGCACCGCAGGCCGCGGCGGACCCGAACTTCCAGCCGTTCTGGTTCGCCGTGCCCGTCGCCCGTCCGCTGACCGGCGAGGACGGCTCGCCGACGCCGATCGCCGAACTGACCCCGGGCACCTGGTACCTGGCGGTCGAGCAGCGCGGTCAGGCGCTCATCGCGCAGACCCAGGACGGCCGCCGCGGCCTCCTCGCCGACACCTCCGGCATCCAGCGCGGCTGACGCGCGCTGCCGGGCTCCACGCCCGCGCACCCGACGGTGGCCCCGTCCCCTCCGAGTGGTTCGGAAGGGGGCGGGGCCACCGTCGTCCGCAGGTGTCAGCAGCAGGGCGGGGTGAAGTCCGGGGTGATCGCGGGCACGCCGAAGACGTCCGTGGTCGCCGGGTCGCCGCCGAGCGCGGCGACCGCGAGGAGCAGCGCCCCGGCCGTCCACGCCGTCTGCTCGCGCGGCCAGACGGCGTCGTCGTCGAAGACGTAACCCGTCCAGTACATCCCGTTCCCGGCCCGCAGGTGGTTGATCGAGCGGAGGATCTCCACGGCCCGGTCGGACTCCCCCGTCACCCACAGGGCGAGCGCGAGCTCGGCGCTCTCCCCGCCGGTCACCCAGGGGTTGGGCGTCACGCAGCGCACGCCGAGGCCGGGGACGACGAAGCGGTCCCAGTCGGCCTCGATGCGCTCCTTGGCGGCCGGTCCGGTGACCGCGCCGGTGAGGACGGGGTAGTACCAGTCCATGGAGTAGCGGGACTTGTCGGCGAAGCGCTCGGGGTGCCGGGCGATGGCGTGGCCGAGCCGGCCGAAGGCCAGCTCCCAGTCCGGCTGCGGCTCCTCCCGGTGCTCGGCGACGGCCAGGGCGCAGCGCAGGGCCTGGTAGATGGAGGAGCACCCGGTCAGCAGCGCCTCCGTGCGGACGGTGCCGTCCTCCTCGCGCTTCCAGGCGACGGTGCCGTCCGGCTGCTGGAGGCCGAGGACGAAGCCCGTCGCGGCGGCCACGACGGGCCACATGCGGTCCAGGAACGTGTCGTCGCCGGTGGCCAGGTAGTGGTGCCAGACACCGACGGCGACGTAGGCGCAGAAGTTGGACTCCCGGCCGAGGTCGGTGGGCGCCTCCGCGTCCCCGTCGGCGTAGGCGGCGTACCAGGAGCCGTCGGGGAGCTGGTGGCGGGCGAGCCAGGCGTAGGCGGCCTCGGCCCGGGCGTGTTCGCCCGCCGTGTCGAGGGCCATGGCGGCCTCGACGTGGTCCCACGGGTCGAGGTGGTGGCCCCGGAACCAGGGGATCGCGCCGTCGGGACGCTGCTGGGCGGCGATCCCGGCGACGGTGGCGGCGGCCTGCTCGGCGGTGAGGACGCCGGGCAGGGTGAGCAGTTCGGTGCGCTCCGGGCTGCTCACGCGGGTGTCCCGGCGGTGCTCGGCAGGTGCGGCTTGGTGGCGTAGGCGACGAAGCTCTTGCCGATGAGGGGGTCCAGGGCGCGCTCGGCGAGGCGGGTGGCGAGCGGCTTCTTCATGATGTCCCAGACGAGCATCCGGTGGTAGGCGCGCACGGGCAGTGCGGCGTCCTCGCCGTCCTTGTGCACGCCGAAGGCGCACTTGAGCCACCAGTACGGGGAGTGCAGGGCGTGCGCGTGGTGGCTGCCGTAGGGGCGCAGCCCGGCCTCGCGCATCCTGGCCAGCAGTTCGGTCGCGCGGTAGATGCGGATGTGGCCGCCCTCGACTTCGTGGTAGGCGTCGGAGAGCGCCCAGCAGACCTTCTCCGGGCCGTAGCGGGGCACGGTGACGGCGATGCGTCCGCCGGGGCGCAGGACGCGGACCATCTCGGCGAGCACCCCCTTGTCGTCGGGGATGTGCTCCATGACCTCGGAGATGATGACGACGTCGAAGCTGTCGTCGGGGAACGGCAGGGCGAGCGCGTCGCCCTCCATCGCGGTGGCGGTGGCCGTCGCCGGTGCCTCGCCGGCCTCCCGCATGGCGGCGAACCAGGTGGCCACTTCGCGGATCTCTTCGGCGTTGCGGTCCAGCGCGACGACGTGGGCGCCGCGCCGGTAGCACTCGAAGGCGTGGCGTCCGGCGCCGCAGCCCAGGTCGAGGACGCGGTCGCCCGGGGCGAGCGGGAACCGGGAGAAGTCGACGGTCAGCACAGCGGGTTCTGCTTTCGTGAGGGTCGGGGCGGGCGGAGGCGGCCGGCGCCGCGAGCGGTCAGCCGGTGGGACGGCCGGTGGAGCTGCGGGCGATGGCGTCCCGGTAGTGCTCGGCGGTGCCGATGGCCGCCTGCCGCCAGGTGAAGCGGCTCAGCACCCGGGCCCGCCCGGCCCGGCCGAGCCGGGCGCGCAGCGGGGCGTCGGACAGCAGCCGGGTGAGGGCGGCGGCGAGCGCACCGGGGTCTCCGGGCGGCACCGCGAGGCTCGTCTCCCCGTCCGGCCCGGCGACTTCGGGGATGGCGCCGCCGGTGGTGGCCACCAGGGGCGTGCCGGTGGCCATGGCCTCGGCGGCGGGGAGCGAGAAGCCCTCGTAGAGGGAGGGGACGCAGGCGATCTGGGCGCCGCGGACCAGGTCGACGAGTTCCCCGTCGCTGATGCCCTTGACGAACTCGACGGGGACGCGCCCGGTGTGGTCGGGCTCGTTCAGCCCGAAGCGTTCGACGGCCCGGGCCACCGGGCCGCGTTCGGCCCGCCGGCCCACGACGACGACGTGGGCCTCGGGGTGTTCGGTGCGCACCTTGGCCAGGGCCTCCACCAGGTGGACCAGGCCCTTGAGGGGGACGTCGGCGCTGGAGGTGGTGACGATGCGGCCGGGCACCTCGGGGACGGCGGGGTCGGGGGCGAACCGCTCGGTGTCCGCTCCGATGTGGACGACGTGCACCCGCCCCGCGTCCACACCGAGGTGGTCGACGATCTCCTGCCGGGAGGTGCCGGAGACGGTCAGGACGGACGGCAGCCGGCGCGCGACGCGGCGCTGCATGCGGGTGAAGCCGTACCAGCGGCGGACGGAGAGGCGGCGCCGGAGGGTGGTGGCGGCGGCCAGGTCGAGCTGTCGGTCGACGGTGATGGGGTGGTGCACGGTCGTGACGAGCGGGGCGCCGAGCACGCCGGGGCCGCCGAGCAGTCCGTAGCCGAGGGTCTGGTTGTCGTGGACGACGTCGAAGTCGCCGCGCCGGGCGGCCAGGTGGCGGCGGGCCCGCAGGGAGAACGTCAGCGGCTCGGGGAAGCCGCCCGTCCACATGGTGGCCACCTCCAGGGCGTCCACCCAGTCGCGGTACTCGCCCCGGCCGGGGGTGCGGAACGGGTCCGGCTGGCGGTAGAGGTCGAGGCTGGGCAGCTCGGTGAGGGTGACGCCCTCGTCGAGGACGGGGTAGGGCTGCGCGCCGATCACCTCGACCCGGTGCCCGAGGCGGGCGAGCTCGCGCGAGAGGTGGCGGACGTAGACGCCCTGACCCCCGCAGAACGGGTTGCCCTTGTAGCTGAGCAGGGCGACGCGCAGGGGACGGTCGCCGTCACCGGCGCCCTGACGGGATCGGGCCGCCGCGTCCCGGATGGCCTCTGCGGTCACTCGCGGTCCCCTTCTCGCCGGACTTTCGCGGGAGCGTAACGGCTCGCGCTAAGGTAGAACAAGTTTCAGATGCTTGCCCTCAGGGCCTCTGCACTCCCTGAATCTACCGGCCGGTCACCCAGCAGTTCCGTCCGGAGCCGGTGATTCCCACCACGGCCCGCACCCTGACAGGATGCACAGGCCATCGGCGCCCCGCCCGCCGGACCGCCGCCGCCCGGACGACCCCGCACTGTGAGACCGACGCACCGCACACCATGACGCCACCGACACCGCGACCCCGTCCGGGGACGCCACCGAGGACGCCCGCGAGGGCGGCGACGTCCCCGCGCCCCCGCCTCACCCCGCCGGACGGGCCCGCGCTGACCGAGCGGCAGGAGGAGCGCCGCCGCCGCATCCTGCGCGCGACGACGCAGCTCGCCCGCCGGGGCGGTTTCGACGCGGTGCAGATGCGGGAGGTGGCCGAGTCGGCCCAGGTGGCCCTGGGGACGCTGTACCGGTACTTCCCCTCCAAGGTGCACCTGCTGGTGGCCGCCATGCAGGACCAGTTGGAACAGCTCCTCGCGACGCTGCACAAGCGGCCGCCGACCCAGAGCGACCCGGCGGAGCGGGTCGCCGAAACCCTGATGCGGGCGTTTCGCGCCATGCAGCGGGAACCTCACCTCGCGGACGCCATGGTGCGCGCCCTGACCTTCGCCGACCGTTCGGCCAGCTCCGAGGTGGACACCGTGCTGCGGCTCACCACGGAGATCGTCCTGGACGCGATGGGGCTGGAGGAGGAGCCGACGCCGCGCCAGCTCTCCGCCGTACGGGTGATCGAGCACACCTGGCTGTTGAGCCTCATCACCTGGCTGGCCGGGCGCGCCTCCCTCGACCAGGTGCGGACGGACATCACGACGGTGTCCCGGCTGGTGGAGCAGCCCCCTTCGCAGAGGTGAGACCGGGAGGCGTGCGGAAGGGGTGAGGGCGCACGGTAGGCGCGCGTTCACACCCCGTGTGCGCCCCTTTACTCCCCCGTGGCTTGTTCTGTGTCGTCCCACGGCGTCCGGGCCGGATTCAATTGCGCGAGTACCGCCGTCCCGGGGTACCCGTTCATCCTCGCCCGGGCCGCTCCGGGCCGACGCGTGACCTGAGCTCCACGGAAGGAATCAACCTGTGATCCGGGTTCTGCTCGTGCACGACGCCCGCCTGCTGAGATCCGGACTCGCCGAACTGCTCGGCAAGGCACGGGACATCACCGCCACCTGCACCCCCTGGCGGAGCGCCGAACGCACCGCTCGCTCCACCCGGACCGACGTCTGCGTGGCCGACGTCGACGAACGCAACGGCGAGAGCCGCGACCTGACGGCCCTGATGCGCCACACCTCCCCACCCGGCTGCCGGCTCCTCGTGCTGGCCACCGCCGGCCGGCCCGGCCCGCTGCGGCACGCCTTCGAGGCCGACGCGCTGGGCTTCGTCAACAAGGACGCCAGCCCCGACCAACTGCTCACCGCGATCCGCCAGGTGGCCGCAGGGGAACGTTTCGTCGACCCCTCGCTCGCCCTGGGATTCCTCCAGGCGAGCCAACTGCCGCTGACCCAGCGGGAGCTGAGTGTCCTGTCGCTGGCCGCCGAGGGAGCGTCGGTGGCGGAGATAGCCGCCTCCCTCCACCTGACCAACGGGACCATACGGAACTACATGTCAGCGATCACCCGGAAGACCGGCGCGCGCAACCGCGTGGACGCCATCTGCATCGCCCAGCGTTCCGGCTGGCTGTGACCCCACGGCGGCGTCCCAACCGCCGCACAGGTCACGGAAGAGCGCCGAGCCCGCCGCGACCTCGGCCGGACGCCCCACCACGGCCCGCGTCCCGTCCAGCACGAGCACGAGGTCCGCGCGCCGCGCCGAGGAGATCCGGTGCGCGATGACGACGACCGTGCCCGGCCGGGCGCGGAACGCCAGCTCCGCCCGCGCCTCGGCGGCCGGGTCCAGGTGGCACGTCGCCTCGTCCAGGACGACCACCGGGTCCGGTGACGCGTAGGCCCGCGCCAGGGCCAGCGACTGCCGCTCGCCCGCCGAGAGTCCGGCCGGGTCCAGCACGGCCTCCGGGCCGCCGAGCCGCGCCAGCAGCTCCGCGCAGCCCACCGCCTCCGCCGCGCGGAGCAGCACCGCGTCCGGCACCGGCTCCGGGCACAGATAGGCGAGGTTCTCGCGCACGGTGCCGGTGAAGACGTACGCCTCCTGCGGGAGGAGCGTCACCGGCCCGTGCGCGGCGACGTGCCCGGAGGTAGGCCGCAGCAGTCCGGCGAGCAGCCGGGCCAGCGTCGACTTGCCGATGCCACTCGGCCCGACGACGGCGAGGTGTCCTCCGCGCGGCACCGTGACGTCCACGGCGTCGAGCACGGGGGCCGCGCCCCGTCCGTAGGAGAAGGAGACGCCGCTCAGTTCCAGGGCGGCGCCCGGAGCCCGGGGCGGAGGCGGGCGGTGCCGGACGGGCCCGTCGTCGGTGGGGCCGCCGCGCAGCCGGGTGAGGACGACGGCCAGCCGCGCCCCGGCGCCGCCGAGGCCGTGCACCAGGCTCTCCAGTGCCGGGGCGAGGGACTGGAGCAGGTAGGTCAGGGCGCCCGCGAGCGCGCCCGCGCTGACCCCCCGGTCGAGCAGCCAGGGGGTGAGCAGCAGCAGGAGCAGCACGGGCAGCCGGCCGCCGAGCCCGAGCGCCACGGCCCGCGTCGCCCCCCAGCGGGCCAGCGCACTCGCGGCGCGCCGCTCGTCGGTGACGCGGTCGCCCACCTCGGCGCGCACCCGCTCCTGGGCCCCGCAGGCGACGACGTCGCGCAGCCCGCCCAGCGTCGCGTCCAGTTCGGCGGCCAGAGCCTCGTCGGCGTCCAGGAACCGGCGCTGCCGGCGGGCCAGGGGGCGCAGGCTCGCCGCGAACACGGCGAGCCCGCACAGCAGCGGCGGCAGGACGACGAGGAGCAGCAGCGGGTGCAGGGCCGCCAGCCCGGCCAGGGCGGCGGCCGCCGTGAAGACGAAGGCCCGGCCGGCCATGAGGAGCCCGGCGAAGCTGTCCCGGGCGATCTCCACCTGGTGGGTGAGCCGGGAGACGGCTCCGGCCCCGGCGGCCCCGGTGGCGCTGCCGCGCGTCACGGCGGTGTGCAGGCCGCCGCCCACGACCCGTTCGACGAGCAGGTCCCGCAGGGGTTCGGTGAGGGCGCCGACGGCCCGGTGGACGCGGCCCGTGCCGAAGGCCCCGGCCACGATGCCCACGGCGCCCACCCCGAGCCAGGCCAGGCCGGTGGCGGGGCGGTCGCGCAGGAAGCCCTCGTCCAGGGCCCGGGCGACGGCCAGCCCGAGCAGGAAGGTGTGGGCGGCCTCCAGCACGGACCAGCCGGTCAGGGCCAGCAGGGCCCGGGGTCGGCGCAGCAGCCGGCGCACCCCGGCGGCGAGCAGGCCGCGCCGGGGCGGCGGGGCCTCGGTGGTCTGCTGGGAGGACTCTTCAGGCATCGGCGGGCTCCGGTCCGGTGGCGAACACGGCGCGGTAGTCGGGGTCCTGCCACAGCCGGGCGTGCGGGGCGAGGGCGCGCAGTCGTCCCGCCTCCAGCCAGGCGACCAGGTCGGCGCGGGCGGCGGTGGCGGCACGGTGGGCGACGAGCAGCCGGGTGCCCGGCCGGTCCCCGTTCAGGAGCGCCTCGGTGACCTGGCGTTCGGTGGCGGTGTCCAGGCTGGAGGTGGCGTCGTCCAGGATGAGCAGCCGCCCCCGGTGGGTGAACGCCCGGGCCAGCCCGAGGCGTTGGATCTCCCCGCCGGAGAGCGGCACGTCGGCGCAGGGCGTGTCGTAGCCGTGCGGCAGGGTGCGCACGAAGGTGTCGGCGCGGGCGGCGCGGGCGGCCTCCGTGATCCGCTCGGGGCCGGGGGGCGGCAGCGGACCGAAGCCGATCGTGCCGGCGAGGGTCCCGCCGAGGAGGACGGGACGTTCGAAGGCGTAGCCGACGGCACGGCGCAGCGCGGTGGGGTCTGCCTCGGTCAGCGGGACGCCGTCGAGGAGCACCTCGCCGTGGTCGGGCTCGGCCAGCTTCCCCGCCAGTCGGGCGAGTTCGGACTTGCCCGCGCCGGAGCGCCCCACCACGGCCACCGTCGCGCCGCCGGGCACGGTGAGGTCGACGCCGTCCAGCACCGTGCGCCCCCCGCGGACCGCGCTGACGCCGCGCAGCTCCAGCCGGCCCGGCCCCGGCGGCAGCGGCGTCGTGCCGTAGGGCACGGCGGGCACGGCGTGCACCTCGGCCAGGCGGGCGCCCGAACGGCGGGCTCGGACGAGCGCGGCCAGCCGTCCGGTGAGCACGCCGATCCCGGCGGCGAGCGCGGCGTACCGGGTGGCGGCCAGGAGCGTGCCGACGCTCAGCTCACCGGCGACCAGCAGAAGGCCGCCGGTGGCGACGACGGCCGTCTGGAGCAACGGCACGAGCACCGCCGCCTGGGCGTTGGAACGGCCCTGGACCCGCCACATGCGGTGCCCCTCGCGGCTCAGCCCGGGCAGCGCGGCGAGCACCCGCTCGCGTTCGCGGCGCAGCGTCCCGGCGGCGGCGATGGTGCGGGCCCCGGCGAGCGTCTCGGTGAAGCGACCGGCGATCTCCCCCTGGAGGCGCAGGTACCGCTCGACGGTGTCGCCGGTGCGCCGGGTGAACGCGCGCAGGACGAGCGCGAGGACGGGCACGCCGAGCAGGAACGTCCCGGCCAGCCGCCAGTCGATGAGGACGAGGGCGGTCAGACCGCCCAGCGGGAGGGCGCAGGAGGCCAGCAGCGCGGCGACGGCACCCGGCGCCGTGCCGCTCTGGGCGGCGAGCGCGGTGGCGCGGGTGACGAGGTCGCCCCGGCTGAAGCGGGCCGCGCCGGCCGGTCCGGTGGCCAGGAGGTGGCCGACCAGCCGGGTGCGCAGGCGGGCGGTGGCGTGCGCGGTGGTGGTGCCCGTCAACACGGTCTCGACGGCGTCGAGGAGGAAGAGGGCGGCCAGCAGGGCGGCGGCCCCCGCCAGCGCGGCGGTCGCCGGTTCACCGGCGAGCAGCAGGTCGAGGGTGCGGCCGAGGGCGGCGGGCAGCAGCAGGACGGCGGCGGCGTCCGCCGTGGTGACGAGCGCGATCAGGGTGGCGCGGACGGCCTGGTGGCGCAGGGCGTCGCGAAGGACGCGGTCGGCGGGTGTCATCGGGCCGGTCTCCTCGGGCCGTTCTCCTCGGGGCCGTTCTTCGCGGGACACCGCCTCGGCCTCGGCGGCCGGGGACGGTCCCGGGCGGGTGTGGTCCGCCGCCCGGGACCGGGCCTCTCCGGTGCGCCGACACGCGGGCGCCCGAGCGCCTCAGCGCGTCAGCGCGTCACCCGGAACACCGGTGCTGTGTCAGAGGCACAGGATGGTGCTGGCGGAGCTGACCTTGTCGCAGGCGAGCAGGCTGACGTTGCTGCCCGCGTCGCCGCCGGTCTCCGGGGTCTCCATCTTCTGCAGGTCGAGAAGCGCCATGATGTTTCCTCTCTGTAGGGACGGTGTGTTACTTCCTGACCCCTGGCCGGGGCAGGTCATCGGGGCCGCGGTGGCGGCGGGAGGAACGGCAGCCGGACGGGCTCGTCGTGCCGGGCGGAGCCGACGGCGAGCAGGCATCCGGCGGTGCCGGTGGACAGGTCCATGGACAGGCGCATCATCTGGTCGCCGGGGAAGGCGAGCCCGCCGCCGTAGGACATGGCGTACCAGCCGAGCGCGTCGAGCTGCCGCTCGACGTCCTCGCGGGACGCCTGGGGGGTGGCGGTGCGGGCCAGGTGCCAGATCATCCCGGCGCGGCCCCGGAAGAGTCCGGGCTGCGCGTAGAAGCGGGAGCGGGCGGCGGGCAGGATCTGCCCGCGGGCCTCCTGGAAGGCGCTGTCGTCGGGCCGGTGGGTGAGGTAGTCGTCGAGGACGGCGGCGATGCCGACGCTGCCCGCGCCGAGGTACGGCATGGTGCGGGCGCCTTCGTCCACGTGAAGGGCGCCGCTGCGGTCGGGGACGCAGCGCGCGAGGTCCCGCCGCAGCGTCTCGCCCGCGAGGTCGAGCAGGGCGGTGTCTCCGGTGCGTTCGTAGAGGCGCAGGAAGAGCAGCGCGGGTCCGGTGCCGCCGTGCAGCAGTCCCGCTCTCGGGATGCGGCCGTCCTCGTCGCTCGCGCCGGCCAGCAGGTCGGCAGCGCGGGAGGCCGCCTCCAGGGCGTGGTCGTGCAGGGCGGGATCGTCCGTCCGGGTGCCCAGATGGTCCAGGGCCAGCCCCACTCCGGCGAGGCCGCCGTCGAGGTCGTGGCCGAGGCGCTGCCACCGCTCGGCCAGGGTGCGCTCGACGAGTTCGGCGGCACGGGCGCGGTGGCCGAGCCGGTCCAGGACGAGGGCGACGCCGAGCAGCCCGTCGTAGAGGCCGAGCGGGGTGCGGCGCGGTGGCGCCGCGGTGTGGGCGAGGAGCCACTCCTCGCCCTGCGGGTAGCGCGGCGCGCCGGTCTCGGCGAGCGCGTACAGGACGCCGGCCGCTCCGTGGGCGAGACCGAGCCCCCGGCCCTCCCCGAACTGGGCGACGTCGCCGGGGAACAGGCGGTCGTCGCGCTCGGGCGTCGCGGAGGCGAGGATGGCGCGGACCATGGAGTCGCGGCTGTGCGGCCAGTCGCCGGGGTGGACGCCGGGCGCACGGTCGCCGTCCACCCGGTCGGTGGACCGGGCGGCCGTCGCGAGGCGCCCGCCCGGCGCGGCGCGTTCCGGCGCGGGGCGTTCCGGCGCGGGGCGCACGGACCCGTCCCCCGGGGGGACGCTCCGTGCGCCGCCCTCGATCTCGGCCACCGCCTCGTCCAGGAACGACCGGGGCACGTCGGGGAACTGCTCGGTGACGACGTCCGCCAGGTGGGCCGCCATGCCGCGGTCCACGGCCAGCAGCGTCGTCACGGGCAGGAAGAGAGCCAGGCGCAGGCAGGCCAGGGCGTAGGTGTCGATCGCGAAGCCGCGGCGGTCGGCGGGGGCCAGGAAGCCGGGGTGCGCGACGGCCTGCCGCGGGTCGTCCTCGACGGGAGCGGCCGCCTCGAAGTCGAGCAGCGAGATGGACTTCTCGTCGGGCGCGACCATGATGTTGAACATGTGCAGGTCGTTGAAGACGATGCCGCGTGCGTGCACGGCGGCGACGGCGTCGGTGACGGCCCGGTGGACCGTCAGGGCCCACTGGGTGTAGTCGGCGACGGCGCGGGGCTCGGGGTTCTCGGTCAGCAGGGGGTGACGCTGGGCGAAGAAGGCGTTGAGCGTCTGGCCGGGCAGGTGGTCCATCACCAGGAAGCGGTGGCCCTCCAGGGTGAACCAGTCCCGTACGCCGGGGGCCACGCCGCTGCCCGCGAGCCGCTCCAGGGCCGCCTTCTCGCGCTCCAGCCGGCGCACGGCGTCGGCGCCGTCGGCGGCCAGACCGGCGTGCGGGCGTCCCTCCTTGAGCACGACCTCCTCGCCGGTGCGGGTGTCCTTCCCGGCGTAGACCCCGCCGCCGTTGGAGAAGTGCAGGGCCCGCTCGATGCGGTAGGGCAGGTCGGCGACGGTCGCGGAGTTGCGGGCGTCCAGGTGCGGTTGGAGGCAGGCGGGGAGAGTGACCCACTCCGGGACGGTGAACACCGGGTCCCTGCGGTCGGGCACGAGGGTGCCCTCGGCGTTCTCCAGCGCGGGGACCAGCGTCCCGTGCTCGTCCAGGCAGTGCCGTGGGGCGAACGCGCCGTACCGCACGTAGAGGGGGCCCTCGTGCCAGCGCAGGTCGGTGAGGATGTAGGGGCCCGGCTCCCCGGAGAGCTCCGCGTCCAGCTCGGTGAGCACGGTCCGCAGCTGCTCCTCGTCCACCGGGTAGACGGTCACCGCCTTGCCGCTGTGGCCGCGATCGGCGTACTTGGCGTTGCGCAGGTGCAGCAGGTGCAGGTCGGGGACGAACTTGAAGGCGACGCCGCGCGGGACGCAGTAGTCCCAGACGCGTTCGACGACGGTGCCGGCGTTCCCCAGCGTGGCCGAGACGTGCACCTTCCACCCCTGCGCGGGGAACTCACCCTGTTCCGGGCGCAGTTCCAGCCAGTCGCCGCTGCGGGCGGACAGCCAGCCCTCGGGGACCGGGCGGCGGGCGGCGGCGAGCGTCGCGTCCCGGCCACCCGCCGCGGTGGAGAGACGGTCGGGGGTCTCGTAGAAGTGCGGGTCGGCCAAGCAGTAGGCCTCGTACCGGCTGTCCATCGTCCCCCTTCGGTTCCGGGTCGGTGCACGGGGGGGGGTCGGCCCCTCGTTCCGGCTCGGCACAGACGTTTCCATGCCGGTGCGTGACCGAACAGTCACGGCTGTCATGAGACCGGTATGACAAACGCATGGGCTGTTGGGCCCCGGTGGACCAGTCACCGTGCGGCACCAAGAAGAACGCTGCGTGTCCCACCTGCTGAGCGGGTGTGACCGGCGGCACCGCGGCCCGGGCCCGTTGCGCCGTTAGAGTGTCCGGTGCAGTACGCGCCCTGGTCGGGGGAAGCCGGTGGGAATCCGGCGCTGACCCGCAACCGTGAACGGCACCGCAGGACCGCACCGGAAGGAGCGGCTCCGGCGGGCCGCGAGCCGGAAGACCCGCACCACGGCGTACCCCTCCCCCGGGAGGGTCCATGGCTCCCGGCGGAGCGTTCGCAGCGCGCCGCCGGCACCGTCGAGGTCTGCGGATGCCGAGCCCGGAGAGCCGCGCGCCCAGCGTGGCCCGCCCGTGGTGCCGGTGTGCGCGACCGCCACCGAAAGGCACCTGATGCTCCTGCGCCGCTGCGCCACGGCCCTGGCCGCCGCCACCGTCCTGAGCGCGTCGGCGGCCCCCGCCGCCCTGGCCGACGCCTCCCCGTCCCCGTCCGCCGAGGTGACGCTCCCGGCCGGGTTGTACGGCGCCGGGGACCCGCAGTACGACGCGGTGTGGCGGCAGTCGACGGCGCTGCTCGCGCAGGACGCGCTCGGCGTCACCCCGGCCGAGTCGGCCGTGGAGTGGCTGACGGACCAGCAGTGCGACGACGGTTCCTTCACCTCCTACCGCGCGGACCCGCAGGCGCCCTGCGACGCGGAGACACCGCGCGACACCAACGCGACGGCCATGGCCGTGCAGGCCCTGGCGGCGCTGCGCGGAGCGGACGCGGGCGCGGTCGGGGACGCGGTGGCGTGGCTGGAGTCGGTGCGCAACGAGGACGGCGGCTGGGCGTACTACGCGGGCGACCCGGCGTCCGACGCCAACTCCACGGCCGTCGTCGCGGGCGCGCTGAACGCGGCGGGCCGCGACGGCTCGGGCGAGGACTCCCCCGCCGCCGCGCTGAGCGCCTTCCAGCTCGGCTGCGACGCGCCGGACGGGCAGGCCGGCGCCTTCGCCCACGTCCCCGAGGAGAACGGCGACCTGAAGCCGAACGGCCTGGCCACGGCGTCCGCCGCGCTCGGGGCGCAGGGCCTGGGCCTGGCGGCCGAGGCCGCCGGTCAGGACGCCGGGACGCCGACGCTCCCGGAGTGCGACGAGGACGGCCGGTTCCCGGCCGAGCGGTCCGCGCAGGCCGCCGCCGCCTACCTCAGCGCCGAACTGGAGCGCAACGGCGGCTACCTGGAGTTCGCCATGCCGGGCGCCGAACCGCAGCCCGACCACAGCGGGACCGCGCTGGCCGTCATCGCCCTGGCGGCGGGCGGTCACGAGGACGCCGCGCGGGAGCCGCTGAACTGGCTGGCGGACCACCACGGCCAGTGGCAGGGCCTGAACGAGAGCCCGGCGGGCCTCGGTCAGCTGGTGCTGGCGGTCCGGGCCACGGGCGGCGACCCGGAGGCGTTCGGCGGCTCGGACCTGCTCGCCCGGCTGAGCGCCACCGGGCCGGAGCCGCAGCCCTCGAAGGAGCCCAAGGGGTTGGCGTCCGAGAATCGCGACGGCGCGGACGGCGAGGAGGGGAACGGCGCGGCCGTGTGGTGGGTCGTCGGCTCGATCTTCGTCGCGGGCGTCGGCATCGGCCTGCTGGTGAGTCTGCGCAAGCGCGGCACGGGCACGAACGGCTCGGCCGACCGCTCCGCGAACGGGCCGGACGGCTCGTCGGACGGCCCCTCGGACGGCTCGTCGGACGGCTCGTCGGGCGGGGACGCGCGCTGATGGGCCGCGTCCGCGCCTCGGCCGCCGCCGCGCTCGCGGGCGTGCTCGGTGGCGTCCTGCTGCTCCTGCTCGGCGCCACCCCCGCGCACGCGGAGGGCTACCGGTACTGGTCGTTCTGGACGCGCGAGGACGACCGGTCCGACTGGGCCTACGCCACCCAGGGCCCGGCCACCCTGCGTCCGGCCGACGGCGCGGTGGTGGGGCTCCGGTTCGCGGTGACCGAGAACTCCGAGAACGCCGCGCGGCCACGCCAGCGCGACGGCTTCGAGGCCGTCTGCGCCGACACCCCGCCGCGCGAGGGGCGCAAGCGGGTGGCGCTCGTGATCGACCCCGGCACCCCGGCGGACGCGCCCGAGGGCGAGACGCCGCCCGAGCCGTGGGAGGTCTGCGCCGCCGTCGCGCCGGACGCCTCGGTGGGCGACGCCCTCGCCGCCACCGCGCCGCCCCTGCGCTACGACGCGTCGGCGCTGCTGTGCGCCGTGGCGGGGTACCCGGCCACGGAGTGCGGCCCCGAGGTCGACGCCTCGGCGCCGCGTGCCGGGGCGGACGGCACGGACGGGGCCGACGCCGCCGACGGCGCCGGGGACGAGCCGTCCGGTCCGGCCGGGGAGGACGGCGTCCCGTTCGGGCTGGTGTACGGGGGCGGGGCCGTCCTCCTCCTCGGCGGTGCGGCGGCCTGGCAGGCCCGGCGGCGTCGGCGGTCATGACCCCCGGCCCGCTCACGGTGCCCCGCCCCGCGCCGCTGGCCGCACTGCGCGCCCCGCTGGCGAACCGCACCAACGCCCTGCACGCGGGCGCCTGGTGGCTGTGGGCGCTGGGGCTGGCGGCGGCGGCCTCCCGCACCACGAACCCCCTGCTCCTGGCGTTGCTGGTGGTGGTGGCCGGGTACGTCGTGACGTCCCGGCGCACCGACGCCCCGTGGGCCCGCTCCTACGGGGTCTTCCTGCTGCTGGGGCTGGCCGTGCTGGCCATGCGGCTGCTGTTCGCCGTGCTGCTGGGCTCGCCGGTGGGCGGCACCCGGGTGCTGTTCACGCTGCCCGAGGTCCCGCTGCCCGACTGGGCCCAGGGCGTACGGATCGGCGGGCGGGTCACGGCGGAGGGGATGGCCTTCGCGTTCCGGGACGGGATGCGGCTGGCGGCGCTGCTCGTCTGCGTCGGCGCGGCCAACGCCCTGGCCAGCCCGGCCCGGCTGCTCAAGTCCCTGCCGGGCGCGCTCTACGAGGCGGGGGTCGCCGTCGTCGTCGCCATGACGTTCGCCCCCAACCTCGTCGCCGACGTGCGGCGGGTCCGGGCCGCGCGGCGACTGCGCGGGCGGCCCGACCGGGGGGTGCGGTCCGTCCTCCAGGTGGCCCTGCCCGTGCTGGAGGGTGCGCTGGAACGCTCGGTCGCGCTGGCCGCCGCGATGGACGCGCGCGGGTACGGCCGCACCGCCCGGGTGTCACCCGCCGTCCGGCGCACCACGACCGCCTGCACGCTCGGCGGACTGCTCGGCGTGTGTGTCGGGGCCTACGGCCTGCTGTCGGCGGACGGCGCGGCGTTCGCGCTCCCCGCGCTGGGGCTGGGGCTGGCCGCCGCGCTGGTGGGGCTGCGCCTCGGTGGACGCCGCGCGGCCCGTTCCCGCTACCGCCCCGACCGGTGGGGCGTGCGGGCCTGGCTGGTGGCCGGTTCGGGCGCGGCCGTCGCCGTCGGGGTGCTCGCCGCCGCGGCGGCCGACCCGTCGGCCCTCACGCCGCCCGCCGTCCCGCTGACCGCGCCGACGCTGCCCGTGGGCGCGGTGACCGCCTGTCTGCTCGGGCTGCTGCCCGCGTTCGTCGCCCCGCTGCCCGCCGAACGGGCCGGCGCGGCGTCCGCCGGGGAGAGCGGGCGCTCGCCGGCGCCGGTGGCCACGACCCGGGCACGGTCCGTCCCGAGGCCGCGAAGGAGCGCGCCGTGATCCGTTTCGAGAACGTCCGGGTGACCTACGCGGAGGCCACCGCGCCCGCCGTGTCGGGGCTCGACCTCACCGTGCCCGAGGGCGAGCTGGTGCTGCTCGTCGGGCCGTCCGGAGTCGGCAAGTCGACCCTGCTCAACGCGGTGTGCGGCCTGGTGCCGCACTTCACCGGCGGCACGCTGACCGGCCGGGTCACCGTCGACGGCCGCGACACCCGCACCCACCGGCCGCGTGAGCTGGCCGACGTCGTGGGGACCGTCGGCCAGGACCCGCTCGCGCACTTCGTCACCGACACCGTCGAGGACGAGCTGGCCTACGGCATGGAGTCGCTCGGACTGCCCCCGGCCACGATGCGCCGCCGGGTGGAGGAGACGCTCGACCTGCTCGGCCTGGTGGAGCTGCGCGACCGCGCCATCACCACCCTCTCGGGCGGCCAGCAGCAGCGGGTGGCGATCGGCTCGGTCCTCACCACGCACCCGAAGGTCCTCGTCCTCGACGAACCGACCTCCGCGCTCGACCCGGGCGCCGCCGAGGAGGTGCTGGCCGTGCTGCAACGCCTCGTGCACGACCTCGGCACCACCGTGCTCATGGCCGAACACCGGCTGGAACGCGTCGTCCAGTACGCCGACCAGGTTCTGCTCCTGCCCGAACGGGGCGCGCCCGCCAGACTCGGGGCGCCCGCCGCGCTCCTGGCCGACTCCCCCGTCCGGCCGCCCGTGGTCGAACTCGGCCGGCTCGCGGGGTGGCGGCCGCTGCCGCTGTCGGTGCGGGACGCCCGGCGCCGCGCGGGCCCGCTGCGGGAGAAGCTGGCGCCGCACACGCCCGGCCCGTCCGACGCGCCGCCGGGCGCCACGGCCGCCGGAACCGTCGCCGCGTCCGGCACCGGGCCCGTCGCCGAGGTCACGGGGGTGGACGTCCGCCGGGGCCGCAGCACGGTCCTGCACGACGTCGGCCTCACCGTGCGCCCGGGCGAGACGGTGGCGCTGATGGGCCGCAACGGCTCGGGCAAGTCGACGCTGCTGCGCACCCTGGTGGGACTGCACGAGCCCGCCCGGGGACGCGTCTCCGTCGGCGGCCACACCCCGCACCGCACCAAACCCCGGCGGCTCCTGCGGCACGTCGGCCTCGTCCCGCAGGACCCCCGCGACCTGCTCAGCGCCGAGAGCGTGGCCGCCGAGTGCGAGGACGCCGACCGCGACGCCGCCGCGGCGTCCGGCACCTGCCGCTCCCTGGTCGCCGAGCTGCTGCCCGGGGTGGACGACGGCCTCCACCCCCGCGACCTGTCCGAGGGACAGCGGCTGGCCCTCGCGCTGGCCGTCGTCCTCACCGCCGCCCCGCCACTCCTCCTCCTCGACGAGCCGACCCGGGGTCTGGACTACGCCGCCAAGCACCGGTTGGGCACCGTGCTGCGCGAGTTGGCCGCCCGGGGCCACGCCATCGTCCTGGCCACGCACGACGTGGAGCTGGCCGCCGAGCTGGCGCACCGCGTGCTCGTCCTGGCCCAGGGCGAGGTCGTCGCCGACGGGCCGACCGCCGAGGTGGTCGTCTCCTCACCGGCCTTCTCCCCGCAGACGGCCAAGATCCTCGCCCCCCAGCCCTGGCTGACGGTCGCGCAGGTACGGCGGGCCCTGGAGGGCGCGCCGTGACCGCGCGAGGCGACACCCCACGTGCGCGCACCGGCCGGCAGGACCGTCCGGTGCGGCTGGGCCCCCGCTCGGCGGCTGCCCTCGCCCTCGTCTCGGCCACGGGCGTCGTGGCGTTCGGCTGGCCCCTGCTGGCCGACTCCGCCTCCGGGCTCGCCCACTCCGCCGACGCGCCCTGGCTCTTCGCCGCGCTGCTGCCGCTGCTGCTGGCCGTGGTCGTGGCCACCGTCGCGGACTCCGGCATGGACGCCAAGGCCGTCGCCATGCTCGGCGTGCTGGCCGCCGCCGGAGCCGCGCTGCGTCCGCTCGGCGCCGGAACGGCCGGGCTGGAGCCGATGTTCTTCCTGATGATCCTCTCCGGGCGGGTGCTCGGGCCCGGCTTCGGGTTCGTGCTGGGCGCCCTGTCGATGTTCGCCGGGGCGCTCCTGACCGGCGGGGTCGGGCCCTGGCTGCCCTTCCAGATGCTCACCCTCGGCTGGGTCACCATGGGCGCGGGCCTGCTGCCGCGCCCGCACACCCTGCGCGGACGGCGCGAGCTGTGGCTGCTCGCCGCCTACGGCGCCCCCGCCGCGATGGCGTACGGGCTGGTGATGAACCTCCAGGGCTGGCCCTACATCGCCGGGCTGGCCACCGGCATCTCCTTCGTCCCCGGCGACCCGGCGGCGGAGAACCTGGCCCGGTTCACCGCGTACTGGCTCGCCACGTCACTGGGCTGGGACGTGCCGCGGGCCGCGCTCACCGTCGTCCTCACCCTCACCGTCGGCGGCTCGCTCCTGCGCGCCCTGCGCCGCGCCACCCGGCGGGCCGCCTTCGGCGCCGCGGTGACGTTCCGGCCGGCGGACGGCGCCGGTGCCGGTGACCGCGTGCGCCCCGGCCCGTGACGCGACCGGGCTCCCCGGGCCGCCGGGGCCGGCCGCACGCTGCGCCGGTATCACCGGCCGCTCCCCGGCGGGCCGCGCGGCGAGGCGGTGCCACCGGTGCGCCGCCGCGAAACCGGCGGCCACGACGGCGGCGCCCCCGACCGCGTCCAGCAGGTAGTGGTTGGCCGTGCCCATCACCACCACGGTCGTCAGCAGCGGGTAGAGGACGGCCGCGATGCGCAGCCACCGGTTCGACGTGAGCCGCAGGACGACGACCGTCGCCCACAGCGACCACCCGACGTGCAGCGAGGGCATCGCGGCGTACTGGTTGGAGATGCCCGTCAGGACGCCGAAGTCCGGGTCGTCGAAGTCCTGCGGACCGTGCGCGGTGTCCACGTAGCCCAGCCCCGGCATGAGCCGGGGCGGCGCCAGCGGGTAGAGCCAGAAGCCGACGAGCCCGAACAGCGTCGCGAAGGACAGCGCCGTGCGGGCCCAGCGGTAGGCGGGCGGGCGGCGCAGGTACAGGACGACGAGCAGGGCGATCGGCACCAGGAAGTGGAAGGCGCCGTAGTAGAAGTTCATCGCGTCGGTGAGCGCCCGTGAGCCCGCCACGAACCGGTTCAGGCCGTGCTCGACGTCCAGGCCCAGCGGCCGTTCGAGGGCCAGGATCTGCGCGCCGTGCGCCTCGGCCGTCCCGCGCCCTCCGGCGGCCAGGGACCGCACCCAGGAGTAGACGAAGTAGCCGACGCGGATGAGGAGCAGCTCCAGCAGCAGGTTGGGGCGGCTGAGGACGCCGGAGGGCTCCGGCCGCGCCCACAGCACGGAGCCGCGCGGAACGAACCGCAGCACGCAGGCGGCCAGCACGGCCGCCAACAGGGGTGCGTTCTGGCCGAACGGGGCGAGCCAGGGGATGTGCGGCACCAGCGCGTCGGCGTCCATCGTCATGACCAGCACGACGAACACCGGCCACACGTAGCGGTCGCTCCGGCGTCGGCCCACCCGGCCCACGGCGGCGAGCAGCACCCACAGCTGCTGGTGCTGCCAGGCCACCGGCGAGACGGCGACGGCGGCGCAGCCGGTGATCGCGGCGGCCAGCAGCCACTGGCCGTCGCGGGCGTAGAAGACCGCGCGACGCAGGCCGAGCACCGCCACCGCGGCGGCCAGCACCGCCCACAGCGCCAGCTCCAGCGGGCCGGTCAGCCCGAGGCGCAGCAGCAGGCCGTGCAGCGACTGGTTGGACAGGCCGTCCGACGCGCCGCCCAGGCCGACACCGGCGACGTGGTGCACCCAGTACGCCCACGAGTCCGCCGGGCGCGCCGCCCAGGCCAGCACCGTCGCCACGGCGAAGACGCCGCCCGCCGTCACCGCCGCCCGGCCGCAGGACGGCCGGGCCGGCCCGGCCGTCCGCGCCGCCACCCACAGCGCGCCCGCGAACAGCAGCAGCGGGGGCTGGAGTGCGGCGGCGGAGCCGACGAGCGCCCCGGCGAGGCCCGGTCGGCGGCGGGCGCCGAGGAACCCGGCGAGGACCAGGAGCACGGGCAGGACGCTGGTCTGCCCGAGGGAGAAGGTGTTGCGGACGGGCGTGGAGAGCATGAGCACCGCGATGGCCACCGGCAGTGCCGCGGCCGCCACCCGGCGCCCGCGCACGTCCGGCAGCGCCCGCACGGCGAGCGCGGCGACCCCCGCGACGAGCAGCAGGGTCGCCCCCGTCCACACCACGCCCAGCCCCTGTCCGGCTCCGGCCAGGGGTCTGAGGACGAGCCCGGCCAGCGGCGTGCCGGTGAAGCTCCCGTCGCCGTAGAGCGATCCGTCACCGCTGAGGACGCCGCGCTCCCCCAGCCACGCCCACAGGTCCGTCAGCCGCCGCTCGGGCGGCAGCCGCAGCACCGCCACCGCCTGCCGTGCCAGCAGCGCCGCCGCCAGCAGCCACAGCAGCACCGTGACGGCGGGCGTCGCGCCCCCGAAGGCCTGCCGACCGGCCCGCTCTCCCGTATCCGCCGTCACACCCGCCCCGTTCGTACGTCCTGTCGGGCGTCATTCTCCCCGACGTTTCCCTCCTGTTCGCTCTCCACCCGGACGCCGCACGCCCCCGGGCCACCTGAGCGACGGTGCGGGGGAGCACGGCGCAACGGTGGGGCAGGATGGGGACATGAGCATCGTGAAGATCAACGTCCTGTCCGTCCCGGAGGAGCAGCGGGAGGTCCTGGAGCAGCGCTTCGGCTCCCGGGCCGGAGCGGTGGAGAGCTCCGACGGCTTCGAGTGGTTCGAGCTGCTACGCCCCGTGGAGGGCACGGACCAGTACCTGGTCTACACCCGCTGGCGGGACGAGGCGTCGTTCCAGGCGTGGATGGAGGGCCCGATGAAGGCCGCGCACCAGCGGGGCGGCGAGGACGCCCCGCAGCAGAAGCCGGCCGCCGCCGGGTCCACGCTGTGGTCCTTCGAGGTCGTGCAGCAGGCGGCGCCCAAGCAGGGCTGACCGCGCTCGCGGGGTCGCACCGGCCCGGGACGGGCCCGCGCTCAGCGGGCGGGCCCGTTCACCAGGTCGACCAGCAGATCGTCCACAGCCGCGCCGGGGAAGGACGCGTACACCAGGCTCGGTTCGTCGCCCAGGATGCCCTCCGTCTTGATGGACCCCGGACAGGTCTCCCCCGACTCCACGTCGAAGGACGTCACCTCACGGCCGGTGCGCAACTCGTGGACGGTGACCTCGAAGGGCTGGGCGTGGAGCGGGTACGCCTCGCCCTGCAGGGCGGCGATGCGGTCGCTGTACTCGCACGTGCCGATGCGCTCCTCCGTCTCCCTGCCCCGCGCGCAGGCGACGAGCCGGGCCTCTTCGGGGCTGTCCGGAAGCCACTTCTCGTACGTCCCGTACCCGTCCTCCACGTCGGCGTCGAACTCCACGTCCGAGCGGTCCTCCAGCACGTGGACGACGATGGGGTGCGGCCCCGGCCCGGTGTACTCGGCCGCCGCGTCCCACCCCTGGCCGCCGCGCTCGTGCTCGTAGCAGAAGGCGCGCAGGTCCGCCAGCGTCTCGATCGCCTCCTCCGGAGACGCCGAGGGGGACGGCGAGGACGACGGCGAGGAGGACGCGGACGGCCGCTGCTCGTCCGCCGGGGCGGCCGCGTCCGGGCCGTCCGAACAGCCGGCCAGCGCCGCGAGGAGCCCTCCGGCCGTCACGGCGCCCGACAGGCGGAGTAGGAGCCTCGTGCGCCGTCCGTACCCGTGCCTCGCCATGCGGTGATTCCCCCTGTGATCCGGTGCCCGCTTCCCCCCGACGCGCCCAGTGTGCCAGCCGAAACCCGCCCGGCCCAGTGGGGGTTGGGGCCGGCCCGAGCGGAGTTGACGGCTCCGGTGGGCGGTCGCCGGCAGGGGCGCGACGGGGTGTCAGAGGCCGAACGGCTCCGGGTACCTGACGGCACCGGCGGGGACCGGCCCGTCGTCGAGGGCGAGCGCGAGGAAGGCCTCGGTGGGCCAGTCGTGGCCGGGCGGGGGCGTCACCCCGAAGTCCGCGCACGGCCGGAAGCCGAAGCGCGGGTAGTACGTGGGGTGCCCGAGCACGACGACCGTGCTCTCCCCCGCCCTGCGCGCCGCGTCCAGCGCCGCGCGGATGAGGGCCGTCCCGACGCCGCCGCCCTGCCGTTCGGGGACGGTGCCGCAGGGGGCGAGCGCCAGCGCATCGGCGGAGGCGATGTGACAGCGGCTCAGCAGCACGTACGCCACCGGCTCGCCCTCGGGCGTCTGCGCCAGCATCGACAGGCCGGGAAGCCAGGCGGGGCCGCCGCGCAGCGCGTCGAGGAGCTCGGCCTCGTGCGGCGTGTCGAACGCCGACCGCAGGATGCGGCGGACGGTCGCGGCGTCCACCGTGTCGCCCGGGACCTCGGCGCGGAAGCGCCAGTTCTCCTCACCCATGGCGGCATCCTCGCACGGGAGCGCCCGCCGCCCGGGGCGGCGGTGGCGCGGGTCCGGCGCGCGCCGGATCAGCCGCGCGTGGCGCCGGGGCGGCGGCGCAGCAGGAAGGCCGCCAGCGAGCCCGCCGCGCACAGCGCGACGAGTGAGAGCAGGGTGCCGCCCCAGCTGACGCCGAACAACCGGCCCCCGAAGTAGCCGAGGGCCACGCTGTAGCCGGCCCAGACGAAGCCCGCCACGGCCGACCACACGGCGAAGGTCCGGGCCTGACGCCGTGTCGCGCCCGCCGCCATGCTCATCACCGTCCGCCCCGCCGGGGCGAACCGCGCCAGCACCATCAGCGGTCCGCCGCCCCGCCCCAGGGCGTGGCCGAGCCTGCGCTGGGCCGAGGACAGCTGGCCGGAGCGGGCCATGACGGCGGCGAACCGCTCACCCCCGCGCCGGGCGAGGGCGAAGGCGGCCAGGTCGCCGAGGACGGAGGCGACGGCGGCGCACAGCAGCAGGACGAACGTTTCGGGCAACCGGGAGCCCGCGCCGACGGCGACGGTGTCGGCGAACCCGGCGGCGGCCGCGGTGGCGGCGGTCATGAGGAGGATGCCGCTGGGCAGGACGGGCAGGAACACGTCCAACAGGACGGAGAGCACGACGAGCACGTAGATCCACGGTTCGTAGACCAACGTTCCCAGCGTTTCCAACACCGTCACTCCCGGTCCCGCTCCTCGGGCGGGAGCCGTCTTCCGCCGTACAGCGTACGCGCGGTTCCCCCACACGGACCGCAGGGGTTCGCGTGGCGCCGTTCCCGCACCGCGTTCGGCCCGGGTGGCGGGCACAGTGTCGGCCGTACGGCTCGGACAGGACTTGAGACGCGAGGGAGCAGGACATGCTGAAGGGACCGGCGACGGCGTTCATGGCGGCGGCACTGGCGGTGCTGCCCGCAGCGGCGGCGGACCGGGCGGCCGGGGCGAGCGCGCCGTCGGACGGCACGTACTGGATGACGCGCACCTCGGCGTTCGCCGTCGCGGAGCGGCAACTCACGCACGCGGCCGTGACGTACGCGCCGAAGGTGGTGCCCGAGGGAGCCGGGGTGACGGTGCGGCAGCGGCTGGACTCCGACGGCATGACGGTGAGCCTGACCGTCCGGGGCGCGGAGGCGGGCCGGACGTTCGGGGCGCACGTCCACACCCGGCCGTGCGGGCCGGAGCCGTCCGACCCCGGCCCGCACTACCAGCACGTCAAGGACCCCGTGCAGCCCTCCGGCGACCCGGCCTACGCCAATCCGTGGAACGAGGTGTGGCTGGACCTCACCACCGACGCGGAGGGCACGGGCACCGGTACCTCCCGGCAGACCTGGCGGTTCCGGGCGGGCGAGGCGCGTTCGGTGACGCTCCACCAGCACGCCACGCGCACGGGGCGCGGGGAGGCGGGCTTCGCGGGCGAGCGCCTGGCCTGCTTCTCCGTCCCCTTCCTCCCCCGGGGTCGCTGACCGGCCGGCCGGGGCCCGGTACGGCACGGGCCCCGGCCACCGCCGTCTCAGCAGCGGTTGAGGATTCCGGAGAGCGCCGACTTCTCGGCCGGGTCGACCTTCATCGCGTAGTTGTGCTTCACCCAGACCCAGGAGCGCGCGTAGAGGCAGTGGTAGGCGGAGCGCGGCAGCCACTCCGCCGGGTCCCGGTCGCCCTTGGAGCGGTTGGAGCTCGCCGACACGGCGATGAGCTGCGCGGCGCTGAGGTTGTTGGCGAAGGAGCGCCGCTTGCTCCAGGACCAGGAGTGGGCGCCGGAGCGCCAGGCCTCGGCGAGCGGCACGACGTGGTCGATGTCGAGCCCGGAGGAGTCGTACAGCGTGACCCCGTCGTACTGCGAGTACCACCTGCCGCTGACGGCGCGGCACTCGGCGTCCGTCTCGACCCCGGTGCCGTCGCGCTGGAGGACGATCTCGCGGGTGTTGCAGCTGTCCCCCTGGGAGATCCAGTGCGGGAACAGGTCGCGGTCGTAGCCGCTCAGCGAGTCCTCGGCGTCGACGGTGAGGCCCGCCAGCAGGGTGCGGGCGTCGGCGGCGCCGGGCGGCGTGGGGGGTGCGGCCTGGGCGGTGGGCGCGGTGGCCACGAGACCCGCGCCGAGACCGGTGAGCGCGAGGGCGGTGGCCAGGACCGGACGGGAGTGACGCGCGTAGCGTCGGGACGGGCGGGCGGACAGGCGTATGCGGCGCATACGGGCTCCCTGGGGTGAGACCTGCGGCGAGTGGGGGACCGGTGGTGCCTTCAGGCAGGGTGGTCCTGCCAGATGGCGCACCAGCGGTTCGCGGGTTACAGATTGGCGACATGCCCACGTCAAATCAAGGGGCGTGCAGCCACCCGCTCGCCGAGGGGGAGGCGCGGGCGCTCCGACGGGCATGTCGTAGGCTGACCGCACTGAAGGGGAGTAGCCCTCCGCCGGACCGTCGACATACTGGGCGGCTCACACCGCCCCGGCGCCCGGAGCGGCCCGCGTACGCGCGGCGCCGCCGGCGAGACCTTCGGCCGCAGTGTCCTGGACTCTGCCGTGCCGAAGCCTGCTCCCCGCAGCCCCTCTCGGTACGGCCCGACCGAACGGGGAACGCATCCGTGTTCAGCCTGACCGTCACCGCCGTCGTCTTCGGCGTCGTCTTCCTCGCCGAACTGCCGGACAAGACCGCGCTCGCCGGGCTCGTCCTCGGCACCCGCTTCAAGGCGTCCTACGTCTTCGCCGGGGTCGCCGCCGCGTTCACCGTCCACGTGGCCCTCGCCGTGGCCGCCGGCAGCGTGCTGACCCTGCTGCCCGAGCGGCTGCTCGCCGCCGTGACCGGCGCCCTCTTCCTCGGCGGCGCCGCGATGCTGCTGTGGCACAAGGGTGAGGACGACGAGGGGGCGGCGACGAAGGAACCCGCCGACCAGTCGTTCTGGAAGGTCGCGGGCAGCGGCTTCACCCTCATCATGATCGCGGAGTTCGGCGACCTCACCCAGATCATGACGGCCAACCTGGCGGCCCGCTACGAGGACCCGCTCTCGGTGGGGATCGGCGCGGTGCTCGCACTCTGGTCGGTCGCCGCCCTCGGCATCCTGGGCGGCCGGGCCCTGATGCGCCGTGTGCCGCTGCGCCTGATCACCCGCATCGCGGCCGCCATCATGGTCACGCTCGGCGTCTGGAGCCTGTACGAGGCGATCGCCTGACGGGCTCGCCCCGGCCGGGCGGGGCGGGCGTCATGCGCGGGCCGCCGTCACCCCCCGGCCGGAGCCAGGCACAGCCGGACGGCGCCGTCGGGCAGGACGTCGACCCGCACCGCCTCCAGCGTGGCCACGTGCGCGGTGGGCGCGAACGCCCCCGCGCGCGGGCCGACGCCGACGACCCGCATGCCGGCGGCCCGGCCCGCCTCGACGCCCGCGGCGGAGTCCTCGAACACGAGGCAGTCGGCGGGGGCGACACCGAGGGCGGCGGCGGCCTTCAGGAAGCCCTCCGGATCGGGCTTGCTCAGGCCGACGGACTCGGCCGTGATCCGCAACCCGGGCACGCGCAGCCCGGCGGCGGCCATGCGGGCCTCGGCCAGGGCCGCGTCGGCCGAGGTCACCAGCGCGTGCGGGACGTCCCGCACGGCGTCCAGGAAACGCGCCGCGCCGGGGATCGGGACGACGCCGACGGTGTCGGCCGTCTCCTCGGCGAGGAGGGCGCGGTTGTCCGCGTGGTGCTCCGCCAGGGGGCGGTCCGGCAGCAGCTCGGCCATCGTCGCCCAGCCCTGCCGGCCGTGCACGACGGGCAGCACGTCACGCGGGTCGAGGCCGTGCCGCACGGACCACTCGCTCCAGACGCGTTCGACGACGGCGTCGGAGTCGACGAGCGTGCCGTCCATGTCGAGCAGCAGCGCGCGGGCCGTGAGCCGGAGGCCGGGAGAGGTACCGGGCATGGCGGCTCCAGGGAACGAAAGGAGTGGCTCCGCCCGCCGGTCAGGGGCCCCGTGACCACACAGTCACCACGGGCACGGGCGGAACCACTTTGTTTCTGCACCATACAAAACAAGCGGGGCCTCGCGCCACCCCGTGCCGTCCCCCGCTTCCCGGCGGGCCCCGCAGCCGGCGTCGCCTCGACAGGACGGGACGGAAGCGGACACCCACCATGGACCCATGACGCACGCGCCGCCCTCCGGGCCCGCCACCCGCCAGGACAAGCGCACGCTCTACCTGGCCCTGAGCGCCCTGCTCATGGGCATGCTGCTCGCCGCCCTCGACCAGACGATCGTGGCCACCGCCCTGCCGACGATCGTCAGCGAGCTGGGCGGCATGGACCACCTCTCCTGGGTCGTCACCGCCTACCTCCTCGCCGCGACGGCCGCCACCCCGCTGTGGGGAAAGCTCGGCGACCAGTACGGCCGCAAGCGGCTCTTCCAGGGGGCCATCGTCATCTTCCTGATCGGCTCCGCCCTCTGCGGCGTCGCCCAGGACATGGGTCAGCTGATCGGCTTCCGCGCCCTCCAGGGCCTGGGCGGCGGCGGGCTGATGGCGCTGTCGATGGCCATCGTCGGGGACCTCGTCCCGCCCCGCGAACGCGGCCGGTACCAGGGACTGTTCGGCGCGGTCTTCGGCGTCACCAGCGTCCTCGGACCGCTGCTCGGCGGCCTCTTCGTCGACCACCTCAGCTGGCGCTGGGTCTTCTACATCAACCTGCCGCTGGGCGCCCTCACCCTCCTCGTCATCGCGGCCGTCCTCCACCTGCCCCGGCTGCGGGAGCGGCACCGCATCGACTACCTCGGCACCGCGCTCATCGCCGCCGTGGCCGCCGCCATCGTCCTGACCACCTCACTCGGCGGCACGACCTGGGCGTGGGGCTCCCCCGAGATCGTCGGGCTCGCGGTGCTCGCCGCCCTGCTGCTCCTGTGGTTCGTGCGCGTCGAGCGGCGGGCCGCCGAACCCGTGCTGCCGCTGAGCCTCTTCCGCAACCGGACGTTCACCCTCTGCGCGGTCATCGGCTTCGTCATCGGCTTCGCGATGTTCGGCGCGCTGACCTACCTGCCGACGTTCCTCCAGGTCGTGCACGGCATCTCCCCGACGCTCTCCGGCGTCCACATGCTCCCGATGGTGCTGGGTATGCTGCTCACCTCGACCCTCTCCGGGCAGCTCATCACCCGCACCGGCCGGTGGAAGATCTACCCGGTCCTCGGCACCGCCGTCGCCGCCGTCGGCCTCCTGCTCCTGCACAACCTCGGGGTGGACAGCGGAGACGGGGAGATGAGCCTGTACTTCCTCGTCTTCGGCCTCGGGCTCGGCCTCGTCCTCCAGGTCATCGTGCTCGTGGCGCAGAACTCCGTGCGCTACGAGGACCTGGGCGTGGCCACCTCGGGCGCGACGTTCTTCCGCTCCATCGGCGCGGCGGTCGGCGTCTCCGTCTTCGGCGCCGTCTTCGCCGCGCTGCTCGTGCCCCGCCTGGAGGAGTCGCTCGCGGACGCCGCCCTGCCGCCCGGCGTCACCCCGGAAAGCCTCTCGGAGGACCCGCGCGGCGTCGGGCGGCTCGCTCCGGGGGAACGCGCCGGAGCCCTGGAGGCCTACTCGGACTCGATCACCGACGTCTTCCTGTGGGCCGTCCCCGTCATGGTCGTCGCCTTCGTGCTCGCCTGCCTGCTCAAGGAGACGCCGCTGCGGGCCGGCGTCCAGGTACCCGACACCAGCGAGACGCTCGGGCTCAACCCCGTCGAACGCTCCTCGCACGACGAGCTGTGCCGCGCGCTCAGCGTGCTGGGCAGCCGCGAGGGCCGCAAGGACCTCTACGTCCGGCTCATCGCCGACGCCGGGCTCGACCTGCGCCCGGCCGCGGGCTGGCTCATCCTGCGCATGCACCGGGACGGCGGCGTGGAACCCGCGCTGCTGGCCGACCGGATGGGGCTGGACCGGGGCGTCATCTTCGCCGGTGCCCGGCAGGCCGAGGAGCGCCGGCTGGCGGTGCGCGAAGGGCTGGACCTCACCCTCACCCCGGTCGGCCACGCCGTCGCCGAGCGGCTCGCGCACGCCCGGGAGAACGCCCTGGCCACGCTGCTCGGGGACTGGTGGACGCCCGACCGCCCCCGCGACCTCACCGACCTCGTCCACGAGCTCTCCCGGGATCTCGGCGGCTCCGAGTCCGAGACACCGCACAGGGACGACGACCGCCACCCCGCGCCGCGCGGGCCGCTCGCACCACCCGGCTGACGGCTCAGCCCAGCGGCTTCGCGTACCAGTGACCGGCCATGTCGTTCGCGTTGTACGGCGGCACCTCCGCGTAGCCACGCCGCTCGTACAGCCGTCGGGCCGCCACCAGCTCGGCGCGGGTGTCCAGCACCAGGCGCGTCGCGCCCAGTCGCCGGGCGGCCTCCTCGGCCGCGTCCAGCAACGCCTTCCCCACGCCCCGGCCGCGCGCGGCGGAGGCGACGTACATGCGCTTGAGCTCCGCCGTGTCCCCGTCCAGCCCGCGCACGCCCGCGCAGGCCACCGGCTCCCCGCCCACCCGGGCGACGAGGAAGACCCCGTTCGGCGGGGTGAGGTCGGACCCCGTGCCGGTCAGGTCGGCGGGCGGCACACCGATCGCGGCGCCCACCTCCCGCGCGTAGGCGTCGAGCAGCACGCGGGACGAGGCCGCCGACACCGGCTCCTCGGCGACGGTCCAGCCGGGGCCGGGCTCGGGGCGGGGGGACGACGCGGGCGCGGAGGAGATCGGCATGCCACCAGTATCCCGCCGGGCGCGGAGCCCGCCGGACGGGCCCGGCCCGGGTCCGCCCCGGTCCGCCCCGGGCGCTCCCGGAGCGGACCGTTCATGACGGCTTCATCACGGTCCTCGCAGGACGCCGCCACCGCTTGACCCGCCGGTCCCGGGGTGGCGATCATGCGTCGCATGCGGCCCCTCCCCCCACGCGCTGCCGCGCTCGCCGCCTTACTGGCCGGCAGCGGTCTGCTCCTCGCGACGCCCGCCCCCGCCGTCGCCGCTCCCGCCTGCGGCCCCCAGCTCGGAGCCGCCGGCAGCTTCACCGAGTTCGTCCTCGGCGACTCCGACCGGTTCGGCGAGAGCGAGGGGGCCGTCGCCGTCGGCGGTGACGCCGACTTCACCCGTGGCTTCAGCATCGCGGGCCAGCCCGCCCCCGCCGACTCCGTGCCGGAGGACACCACGCTCGTGGTGGGCGGCACCCTGCGCAACGGGTCCGCCGGAAGCTCGACGTTCACGGTCCTGGAGCGCGGCACGGCCGTGTACGGCGGGCTCGACGGCCGTCCGCCGGTGGTGAAGGCCGGGCTGGAGGCGACCGAGGGCGGCTCCCCCGTCGACTTCCCCGCCGAGTTCCGCTCGCTGCGGGCCCTGTCCGAGCGGCTCGACGCGCTGCCCGCGCGCGGCAGCGTCGCACGCACCACGAACGACGGCGCGACCGTCGTGCGGCTGCTGGGCGAGGACGAGGACCTCAACGTGTTCCCGGTCAGCGCGAGCCGGCTGGAGTCGGCGCACAAGGTCCTGATCGTGGTCCCGGAGGGCGCCACGACGGTCGTCAACGTCTCCGGCCCCGTGTACGAGAACGGCGCGGCCCGCGTCGAGACCTCCGCCGGGGACAGCGAGGACGACGGTGCCGGCGGTGACGGCGGCGAGGGAGACGGCCCGGACGACACCGGGGACGCCGCCGGGAGCGGCGGGGACGGGCGCCGGGCGGCCGGCCGGCTGCTGTGGAACTTCCCCGACGCTACCGCCGTCACCCAGCCCGCCGGCGCCCACTGGCCCGGCTCCGTCCTCGCCCCGAACGCCGCCGTCGAACTCGACCCGGACGGGCGGGTGACCGGCACCGTCGTCGCCGCCTCGCTCACGGGCCGGGGCAGCGACACCCTGCGCGCACCGTTCACCGGCTGCCTGGACACGCCGCTCACCCCTCCCGACGGCGGCACGGGCACGGCCGGGGAGGACGACGACGCGGCCGGCGGCGACGGCGCGGGCCTGCACCTCCGCGCCCTGCTCGTCGCCACCCTCGGCGCCCTCGCCGCCGGGGCCGCCGCCCTGTGGGCCGGCGCCGGACGCGGCCGGGGAGGGGACCGGGACCGGCGCCGGGACCGGCCGGGCACCGGACACCTGGACGTCACGGCCGACGGCGGCCGGGGCTGACCGGCACCGGACCCGACCGTCCGACGGTCCGCGTCCAGGCGGCCGCCGGTTCACCGGCCCGGCGGCGGGGCACCCGCACCGCATGCCCCGAACGTCCCGCCACCCCTCGCCCGGTACGCCGACCCGCCGCCGTCCCCCGGGCCACGCCCTGCTCGGCGTCTACCTCAACGACCACCTCGCCGGGGCCACCGGCGGCCAGGAGCTGGCCCGGCGCGTCGCCCGGAACCACCGGGGCGCACCGGCCGAGGAGGCCCTGGCGCACCTCGCGGAGGAGATCGCCGAGGACCGCGCGAGCCTGCTGCGCCTCATGCGCCGCCTCGGCGTCCGCCCGAGCCGCTCCAAGGTGCTGGCGGCACGGCTCGCCGAACGCGCCGGACGCCTGAAGCCGAACCACGCCCTGGTCCACCGCTCACCGCTCAGCCCGCTGCTGGAACTGGAGGGCCTCTCCCTGGGCGTGCACGGCAAGCTCGGCCTGTGGCGCACCCTGCTCGGCGTCGCCGACCCGCTCGGGCTGGACCGTTCCGAGCTGCGGACGCTTCAGGAGCGGGCCGAGCGGCAGGCGGCCGTGCTGGAGGAGATCAGGCTGGCCGGGCCCGCGCCCTTCGCGCGCGCCGACCCCCACCGCTGACGCTCAGGGCGCGCCCCGCGACCCGTCCAGGCCCAGGTGCGCGAGCAGCTCCGGGGACAGGTCGGCGGCCAGCCCCGGCTCCGCCGTGGTGACGAGCGCGGGCAGCGCGCGTGCCAGGATCAGCACCAGCTCAGCACGCGGGACGGTAGGCTCCTTCGCCCAGGCCAGGGCCGTGTCCTCCACGAAGCTGAACCAGCCCCGCAGCGCGAGCTCCGTGCGGGGCGTCGTCTCGAGGGCGCCCAGCGAGGCCGCCGCCCGCGCCACGAAGTCGCCGCGGATCTCCTCGTAGATCTCACTGACGTAGTCCGCGCCCCCGGCCGACCCCCGCAGCAGGGCCAGGTACGGCTCCCGGCGGCGCTCCAGGAAGCCGAGGTAGCCGTCCAGGGACTGCGTCAGCTGCACCGCCCGCGACGCCTCCGCGTCCGGCCGCGCCGCCCGCAGGATGCGCCGCGCGGCGGCCCGCACCACCGCCACGTAGAAGTCCCGCTTGGTGGCGAAGTAGTGGAACAGCAGCCCGCGCGAGATGCCCGCCTCGGCCGCGATCTCGTCGATCGACAGGTCGTGGATCGGCCGTTCGGTCAGCATCCGCAGCCCGATGCCGACGAGCTGACGGCGCCGGTCCTCGGCGCTGAGCCGGGCCCGGGCTGGGGCCGGCGGGGAGGGGGAGTCGGGCATGGGCCTCATTCTAGGAAGCTGCGGGGGCTCCCACCGGGGCCGCCCGCTCCCCCACCGGTCACCTGACCTTCAGGACGACCTTGCCCAGCGCCGTGCGCCGCTCGAGCGAGGCGATGGCCTCGGCCGCCCCGTCCAGCGGGTGCAGCACCGGCTCGGGCACCGGCACGGCCCCGGACGCCAGCAGCGGTTCGTAGGCGGCCCACTGCTCGGCCAGGTACTCGGGGTCCGACAGCCACCAGGCCCCCCAGCCCACGCCGCGCACGTCCACGTTGTTGAGCAGCAGCCGGTTGACCTTGACCGTCGGAATCTCGCCGCCGGTGAAGCCGACGACGAGCACGCGTCCGGCCGGGGCGAGGGAACGGAGGCTGTCGGTGAACCGGTCCCCGCCCACCGGGTCGACGACGATGTCCACGCCTCGGCCGCCGGTCAGCTCCTTCACCCGGTCCCGCCAGCCGTCGGTGAGGACGACGTCCGTCGCCCCGGCCGCCTTCGCGACCTCGCCCTTCTCCTCCGTGCTCACCACGGCGACGACCCGCGCGGCACCCATCGGCCCCGCCAGCCGCAGCGCCGACGTCCCGATGCCCCCGGCCGCCCCGTGCACCAGCACCGTCTCGCCCTCCCGCAGCCCGCCGCGCCGGCCCAGCGCGAAGTGCACGGTGAGGTCGTTGAACAGCAGCCCGGCGCCCGCCTCGAACGAGACGTTGTCCGGCAGCCGGAACGTCATCGACGGCGGGACGGCCGCGACCTCGGCCATGCCCCCGCCGAACCCGGTCAGCCCCACGACGCGGTCCCCCGCGTCGAAACCGGAGCCCTCCGGTGCGCTCCGCACCACCCCGGCCACCTCACTGCCCGGCACGAACGGCAGCTCCGGCCGGTACTGGTACTGCCCGCGCGAGAGCAGCACGTCGGGGAACGCGACGCCCGCCGCGTGCACGTCCACCACGACGGCGTCGGGGTCGGTGGGCTCCGCCGCCTCGCCCACCTCCACGGCCTCCGGTCCTTCCAGCTCCACGATCCGTACCGCCCGCACGGCCATCCCTCCTCCTGTTGAGCAACGCTCAACAACATACGCCCGACCCACGGCGGGAGCACAAGGCGTCCGTGCCCTGCATCGGAGCTCCGGGGATGTGCGCCCGCCCAGCGCGGTGCCCCCGGCCGGCGCCGCGCCGGGCGGTGAGGCACGTCCTCGGCGGACCGGCCCACGCGGGCTACTGCCGCCGGCGCTTCCCCTCCTTGGCCTTGCGCTTCTGGATCGTGTACGAGGACCACGCGCCGCGGTGCTCGTGACAGCGCGAGGCACCGACCATCGCGCGATTCCGACAGCGGGTGCCCTTCTTCGTCCACGCTCCGCACGTGGACTGCCTGGTCGCCATGTGCTCCGGTCCGCCCTTCGTCAGTCCGCTGTGACACGGCCATGGTCGGACTCGGCGGAGCCCCTCCGACAGGCGCACGGAGGACGACACGGAGTCGCCGGGAAGCACGAGCGGCCACGCACGTCACCGGCCCGCCCCGGCGTGCGCGGCACCGGGCGCTGGCCGCGCCTCCCCCGCCGTGCGCCCACCTGAGTACGCGTACTCATGCGGGTCGGCCGGGGCCGCGGACAGACTGCGGGGCGGGGCGGGGCGGCCGTCCGTCGGCATCACGACCGGGGGTGGGGTGTGCACGAACCGTCGACCGGCCAGAAGGCCGCCGCCGTCGTTCTGCTCCTGCTGGCCGACCTGTTCGTGGTCGGCTGCCTGCTGTGGGGCTACCTGTGGACGGGGTGGGGCGACGGCTGGAACGAAGGCCACCCGCCGGAAGCACCCCGGCTGGCCCGGGAGTTCATGTGGTACCTCGCCGGGAGCGCGGTCGTCACCGCAGGCGCGCTGATCGCCTTCGGCCGGGGCGCCTACGCCGCCGTGCAGCTCGTGGTGCTGGGCGGCGGCGCCGCGCTGTTCGCCGCCCTCGCGACCCGGACGCACTGAGCCGTACCGCGATCCCCGGCGTCGGCACGGATGGGCAAGACCCCCGACTGTCCTCGGCCGGGGGTCTTCGGGGTGGTGGGCGCAGACGGGTTCGAACCGCCGACATCTGCCTTGTAAGGGCAGCGCTCTACCGCTGAGCTATGCGCCCGGACACGCGCACCCGGGGGTGGGCGCACGACGAGGGTAAAGGATAGCGGGCGGTCGGTGGTGCCGTGGCCTGCGTGCCGGGCGGGGTGCGGTGGAACAATGGTGGCGGCCAGAGGCGGACACCCGGAGGGGATTGTGTGGCGGCGATGAGCGGGGGCGGCGGGACGCGGCGGTGGGGCTGGGGCGGCGGACGCGCGGAGCAGCTGCGGGCCGAGGCGCAGGCTGCGAAGGACGCCGCAGCGGCGGCCTTCTACGCACTGGACACCGCTCAGCGTGACGTGCGCATCTCGGTGGAGACGATCGGCGCCGTGGACGCGTCGGGGCCCGGGCGGCGGACGGTGGAGCGGTTCGCGGAGTTCGGGCAGCGGATCGACGCGGTGAGCCACGACTACATCCAGGCGGTGGACGCGCACGACCTGGACCGGGAGGGGCTGGAGCCGGGGGCGGCCCAGCAGGCGCTGCGGGACCTGGAACGGGTCAGAGGGGAGCTGGAGCGGACCCGTGCGGACCTGGCGCGGTTCGAGCACGGGCTGGCCCCGCTGCTCCAGCACGCGGAGGCCCAACTGGCGCAGGTGGCACCGGCCGTCGAACGGGGACGGCAGGCGCTGCTGGGGGCGACACAGGCGCTGGACGCCGCGCGGGAGGCCGGTTTCGCGGCGCAGGAGCAGGCGGCCCGGCTGGCCGCGCTCGCCCCGGAGCTGACCCGGCTGAACGAGGGCGCGGCCCGGCACGGCGTCCCGGAGACGATCCGCCGGGCGGAGGACGTCCAGCGGCGGGCCGAGGCGGTGCGGGAGGAGGCGCGTCGGCTGCCCGAGCAGGCCGCCGAGATCGACCGCAGGCTGGCCAGCCTGCGGACCCGGGCCCAGGCGCTGGCCACGCGGGCCGAGACGGTGGAACCGGTGCTGAGCGAGCTGCGGCGGCGCTTCAGTGCCGCGTGCTGGGAGGATCTCCAGCACGTGCCGGCGCAGGCGCTGGAGGCGTCCCGGCAGGCCGAGGAGAAGCTGCGCGAGGCGCAGGAGGCCCGGCGGGCGCAGCGCTGGCCGGACGCGACGGCGCTCCTGGCGACGGTCCGGGCGTCGCTGAACAGCGGGGACAGCGCGGTCTCGGCGGCCGGGGAGCGGCTGGACCGGCTGAACGAGGTGGCGTTCAGCCATGAGCGGGAGACCGAGCGGGCCCGGTTCGCCGTCCGGGACGCGCAGAAGCTGGCCATGGCGGGTCGCAGCACGCCCGACCCCCGGCACGCCGCGCCGCTGGACGAGGCGGTGGCCCGGCTGGAACGGGCGGTGGCGGGCCTGGAGGGCGGCGGCCGACACCCGGACTACTGGCACTTCCTGACGGAGCTGGACGCGATCCGGGAGACGGTGTCCGCCGTGGTGCGGGACATCCGGGAGAGCCGGGGCGGGCAGCGCTGACCCGCGGCTATCCTGCGGGGTATGCCGAGATATGAGTTCCGTTGCCGCGAGTGCGGCACGTCGTTCGAGGTCAGCCGCCCGATGGCGGAGTCCGGTGCGCCCGCGTCCTGTCCGCAGGGACACGGGGACACGGTGAAACTGCTGTCGGCGGTGGCGGTGGGCGGCACGAGGGCCGCACCCGCGCCCGCCGCCCAGGGCGGCGGCGGTGGCGGATGCTGCGGGGGCGGTTGCTGCGGCTGACCGCCGGGTCGGCGGGTCAGGGGCCGGCGGGTCGGCGGCGGGTCGGCGGCGGGTCGGCGGGTCGGCCTTACACCCCGGCGCAGCGCAGGGCCTCGTCGAGGATGCGCTCCCCCGCGCCGACCCCGACGTCGGGCAGCGCCGTGATGTGCGGGGCGGTCCAGCCGGTGTCGGCCAGTTCGCCGTGGCCGGGACGCCAGCCCGCGTCGGCGGCGAGCAGGAGGTCGGCGTCGAGGAGGGAGTCCCCGGCGGCGAGGGTCCGGCGGGCGCCGGTCCGGCGGACGACCTCGGCGACGGCGGCGCTCTTGGTGAGCGGCCGTGGCACGGCGTAGACCTTGCGGCCCTGGACGGAGATCGCCCAGCCGAGCGGCTCGGCCCAGGCCGCCAGGTCCTTGATCCACGCCTCCGGCAGCAGGGTCCGGTCCACGACGAGGTAGGCGAAGAGGTCCTCGGCGGTGCGCTCCTTCAGCAGCCAGGCCGGGTCGGACGCGCGACGCAGGTGCTCCCGGACCTCGGCCAGCGGGGCGCAGGCGTCGTCGAGCCGGGCCAGGACGGCGCGGTGCCAGTCGTGGTCGGTGCGGCCGTCCACCAGGAGGTGGCCGCCGTTGGCGCAGATGGCGAACGGTGCGGGCGGGCCCGGCAGGTGGATGCGCCGGTACTGCTCGCGGGTGCGCGTGGTGGTGGGGACGAGGACGCTGCGCGCGGCCAGCTCGGGGAGCAGCGCGGCGGCGCGTTCGGTGAGGTAGGACAGCGGCTTGCCCTGGTAGACCTCGACGCACAGCAGCCGGGGTGCCTCGGCGTCCGGCACGTCGAGGTGGAGCGCGGCGGCGGAGTAGATGAGGGTGCGGTCGAGGTCGCTGGCGACGAGCAGGGGTCCGGTGGGCGTCATCGGGCGGCCTTTCCGTCGGCGCCGGTGGCGCCCCTGGTGTAGCGCGGGTGGATGAGCCCGACGCAGGTGTAGGGCAGGTCGTCGGTCTCCTCGACGGGCACGCCGCGCTGCTGGGCGAGCAGCCGGACGTGGTCGAGGTCGGTGCCCGCTCCGCGCCGGGCCAGGATGCGCCAGGGCACGCGGCGCAGCAGGACGCGGGTGGTCTCGCCGACGCCGGGCTTGACGAGGTTGACGTCGCCGATGCCGTACTCGTCGCTGATGCGCTCGACCGCCCGCCAGCCGTCCCAGGTGGGGGTGCGGTCGGCGGTGCGCAGGGCACGGGCGTCGGCGGCGGCGTCGGCCGCGACGTCGGGGAAGTGCGCGGCGACGGAGTCGAGAAAGTGCGCGGACAGGTCGCTCCCGGCGAGCTCCCGGTAGTGCTTGGCGCCGTGGAAGTCGCCGGGCCCGACGAGGTCGGCGCGCAGGACGGTGCGGGAGATCAGCCCGGACACGGTGGAGTTCAGGCAGGCCGACGGGATGAGGTAGTCCTCGCGCGTGCCGTAGGTGCGCACACAGCCACCCGGGTCGGCGAGGACGGCCAGGTCGGGGTCGAAGCCGGGGAAGGGGCGCAGGGCGTCGGCCAGTTCGCGCGTGATGGCGCCCTTGCCCGTCCAGCCGTCGACGAAGACGACGTCGGCCGGGTCGTGGTGGGCGGCGAGCCAGCGCAGCGCGGTGGTGTCGATGCCCCGGCCGCGCACGATGGAGACGGCGTAGTGGGGCAGGTCGAGGCCGTGGGCGTGCCGGGCCCAGCGGCGCATGAGGACGCCGACGGGCGTGCCGGCCCGGGCGAGGGAGACCAGGACGGGGCGCGGGCCGCGCTCGGCCAGGACGGTTTCGGTGACGGTGCCCACGGCGCGGGCGACGCGGGCGGCGGAGAGGTCCAGCGCGGTGTGGAAGAGGCGCTGGTACTCGGGGCTGGGCTGGTACTCGACGGGCAGCGACTCCGCGTAGTGGGCGCCGCCGCGCTGGATGGCCTCCTCCCGCTCCTCGGTGGGGGCTTCGAGGGAGACGGCGGAGAGGTCCTGGAGGAGCCAGCCGCAGTCCTCGGCCGGGTAGGAGGAGAAGTGCGGGCCGCGCAGGGGCCGCGGGAGGGGGTCGGGCGAGGGCAGCGTCGCCCGGACGACGCGTCCGGTGCGGGTCGCGAGCCGGGCGAGGAGACCGTCGGGGGCGTGCAGGGCGGGGGTGTCGGCGGCGGAGTCGGTGATGACGACGATGGCGTCGAACCCGGGGTCGCGGGGGTGGTCGCGCGGGGGGATGTTGTACGCGTAGCGGGGCCCGGGGCCGTCGGAGGGGGTGTCGTGGGCGGGGAAGACAATGCGGTGCCGGATGGCGTAGCCGGGATCGTCGACGGCGAGCACGGGCGAGCGGGTGGTGGTGGAGTAGCGGACCTCCGCGCCGGTGGCGCCGGTGAGGGCGTCGGCGATGCGCAGCGGCACGTACATCAGTTCCTCGGTGCCGAGCACCAGGACGCGGCGTGCGTCCTTCGGCAGCGCGGCGGCGACGGGGTCGGCCAGGGCGGGCAGGACCGCCTCCAGCCGGGCGCGGTGCTCGGGGGTGAAGCCGTGTCGGCCGCCTTCGGGCAGCCCGGCGGGCCAGGGAAGCTCCACGGGGACGATCTCGGCGGCGCCCGCGTCGGGGCCGCCGTCGGTCGCGGCGTCGGTCGCGGCGTCGGTCGCGGCGGCCGTCCCGGCGGGGTCACCGGCCGCCTCGGCCTCGGCGATGAGGGCCGCCGCCCGCTCCAGGACGTCGGGCGGGAGCGTCAGCGTGCCGTCCGCGAGGGCCACGACGTCCACGCGCGCGCCGAGTTCGGCGGCGAACTTCTCCAGCGTCGCCGTGTCCTGCGGTGAGCGCATGTCGGTGAGGGCGACGACGACGTATCGCTCGCGCGGGTAGGCGCGGTGCAGTGCGGCGATGGTGTTGCGGACGGTGGTGCCGGTGGAGAACTCGTCGTCGACGAGGACGAGCGGCCCGGCGCCGGCCAGCAGCCGCCGGTCGGCGGGGAGCAGCAGGTGGGAGGTGTGGTGGGAGTGCTCCTCCTCGAACCCGGCGGCCTGGGCGTACCCGGGCACGGGACGGCGGGTGGAGTGCAGGTACGGGGCGCGTCCGACGCCGTCGGCGACGCAGTGGCCGAGGCCCGTCGCCGTCTCCGCGTAGCCGAGGACGACGGCGCGCGCGGCGTCCTCCTCGCCGAGCAGTTCGCGGACGCGGTGGCCGAGCCCGAGCGCCGTGGCCAGGACGACGCCGGGCAGCTGCGGGACGTGCTTGCCGAGCACGCGGGAGACCAGCAGGTGGGCCCGCTTGGGGTTGCGGCGCACGGCGAGGCCGAGCAGGTCCCGGATGCCCTCACCCCTCAGCTCGACGCCGAGCCGCTCGGCCGTCCAGGTACCTGTCCACATCACGCGTGCGTTCCGTCCTCTTCCGTGCCCCGGTGGTCGTGGTCGTGCTGGCCTGCGGCGAGGAGGTCCACGAAGTCGACGCCCTCGCGGGCGACTCCGAAGACCTCGGCCCGCAGCAGGGTGCGCTCGGCCCACGCCCGATGGGGTTTGACCTCGTTCATCTTGTTCGTGTACGCCGAACGCAGGACCCCGCCGCCGTGCCGCTCGGGCCGCAGGATGTCGGTGGCGTCGCTGAACTCCTCGTGCGTCACCACGGAGAGGGCGTGCACCGGGGCCACGTGGGAGGGGTGTATGCAGGTCTTGCCCTGCAGACCGTTGGCGCGGTCGAGCTGGATCTCGCGCAGCAGACCGTCCATGTCGTGCTCGATCAGCTCGGCGCGCAGCTCGTCCGCGCCCCGCCAGCGGAACGGGGAACTGCGCAGCTGCGGCTTGAACATCCGCTCCGAGAAGCGGAAGTACTCCCACACCGGGCCGGTGACGGTACAGCCGGTGCCGTCGTTGCGGCCGAGGACGTTGACGACGTCGGCGATGACGGTGGCGACCAGGCCGACGTCGTACGCCGTGATGTGCGGCGTCCTACGCAGCCCGTAGACGGAGCAGAAGTCGGTGACGCCCAGCCGCAGCGCGAGGACGCGGTCGCGGTACTTGTCGACGGAACGGGCGATACCGGCCAGCGTCTCGGCGCGGGTCTCCAGGTGGAGCACCTCGGGCGACTCCAGGACCGGCATGGCGAACAGTCGTCGCCCGCAGTCACTCTCCGCGCGGGCGAGGGCTTCGAGGAACGGCATGCCCCGGTCCTCGGTGAACTTCGGCAGCACGTAACCGGAGAGCAGCCGCACCGCGTCGCCGAGCCGCGTGGTCAGCCGGGTGATCTGCTCGGCCTCCCGGACCCGCACGAACAGCAGCGGCAGCTCCGCGTCGGCGTCGTGGCCGCCCTCGTGCAGCGCGGTGAGCTGGCGCACCAGGTTGGCCTCGGCGGCCGGCACCTCGGCATCGGCGATGGAGTCCTCCAGGCACAGGACCATGGAGACGACGCCACGGTCGGCCAGCTTCACCACGTCCCGCGCGAGGTGCGGCCGGGTGGCGGGACTGTAGAGCGTCGCGCCGAGGGCGACGGCGAGGAGATTCGCGGGGGACGCGGAGGTGAACTCCACGGGCTCCTGGTGAAAGAGCGCTTCCCGGACGGACGGTGCGAGGTGCCCGAAGTGGCGCATGGAACCCCCGTATCACTGGTGCGCGCCGGGCCGTCGCGGTGAAACCCGGCCGGCTCATCGTACGTGCGAACGCCGGTCCGAAGCCCCCGCGCACATGAACGTCACCTTACCGGCGACCGACCTCCCGGTATCCGGGCCACCGCACCGCTGTCGGGGGGGCGCCACGCCGAGGGCCCGACCGGCAGGGCAGGCCGGGCCCGCCACCGGCACGCCCGGCTTGCCCTGCCGGTCGGGGGCTCGGCAGGATGGCCGTATGACCCAGGTGATGGCGAAGGGCTCCAACATCGAGCTGCGGGCCACCGCGGTGCAGGCGGTGCTCCGCTGGTCGGGCGCCCCGACCGCACTGGACATCGACGCCTCCGCGCTGCTGCTCGGCGCGGACGGCCGGGTGCGTTCGGACGACGACTTCGTCTTCTACAACCAGCCACGGCACCCCTCCGGGCTGGTGCGGCACCGGGCGAAGACCCGCGACGCCGACGGCCTCACCGACACCGTCGAGGCGGACCTGTCCTCCCTCGACCCGACGGTCGACCGCGTCATGCTCACCGCCTCCGCCGACGGCGGGACGTTCGGCGAGGTCGGCGGCGGTATGCGGCTGCTCGTACGGGACGCGGTGAGCGGGACGACGCTCGCGTCGTTCGACTTCAGTCCGGAGACCGGCGCCGAGACGGCGATGATCTGCGGTGAGCTCTACCGACGCGGGTCGGGTTGGAAGTTCCGCGCCCTCGGGCAGGGCTACAGCAGCGGACTGGTGGGGCTCGCGACGGCGTTCGGCGTCTCGGTCGACGAGGGGAACGCCGACGGGGCCGCCACCCACGTCCCGCCGCCGCGTGCGTCCGGCGCGGACCCCGTGGGCGGGCCCGGGCCGGGCACGGTGCCGGAACCGCCGCACGAGCCGGGGGTGCCGGAGCCCGAGCCCGTCCCTCCGCCGGCCCCCGGGCCGCCCCCGCCCGCGCCGGGGCCCGTCCCCGAGCCGGAGCCGCCGGGGCCGGGGCCCGTACCGCAGCCCCCGCCCGCGCCGCCGGAACCACCGGCCTACCCGCCGGTACCGGCCCAGCACCCGCTGGCCGGGCCGCAACCCGCGTACGGATATCCCCAACCGGTGGGCGGGCCGACGTTCACCCTGCCGCCGCAGGGGCCGCAGTTCGCGTCCCCCCGGGGCTGACGGGGCCCGCGCTGACGGGGCCCGCGCTGACGGGGCCCGCGCTGACGGGTCGCGGCCGGTACCGGCTGCCGTCAGCGCCGGGACGGGGACTTGTAGCCCCGCCCCCAGGCCATGCCCCAGCCGTAGAGCCGGTCCAGGTCGGCCTGGAAGCCGTAGACGTACCGCACTTCCCGCCGTGCGACGAGGTTGCCGTTCTTGTCGTGCTCGATCATGAGCACGGCACAGGAACGGGCCTCGGGCGCCCGTTCGTCGAGCCCGACCTCCACGTGCGGTCCACTGCTGGGCACCAGCGTCACGATGGCGTGCGTGCGGTCGAACGCGGGCGTGCCGTCGTAGATGTAGACGAAGAACAGCAGCCGCTTGATCTCGTCGGCGTGGTCGAGGTTGACGTAGATCGTCTCCCCGGAACCACTGCCGAACCGGTCGTCGCCGCTGAGCTTCACGTAGGGCGGGTCGTGCATGTCGCCCACCAGGCCGCCGAGCGGCTGGACGACGCCCTTAGAGCCGTCCTTCAGCTCGTACATGCAGGCCAGGTCCAGGTCGACGTTGACCATGCCCTGCGTGTGGGCGTTCACCGGCTCGGGCTTGAGCATCTCCAGCGGGTTTCGCAGGGAGATCCGACGGCGCGGCCGGTCGTAGAGATCCGAGGGGCGCATGCGCCAGGAGAGGTTGACGCGCAACGTGCCGGTGTGGGCACCCTCCTGCGTGAGCGACACCTGCGGGTACCGCTTGGTCAGCTCCACCGCGTAACTCGACGGACCGCCCACCGTGTCGAACCGCGGCCCGCGGTTCCTGTTGCCGCTGCGCCAGTGCTCCCACAGAGAGACCATGCCCTGCCCCCATTCCCCGGTCCGCTCGGACAACGCCACGGGGCGGCCGTCCGGCACGGACGGCCGCCCCGTTCAGAAGGCTTCCGCAATCGGGGCGTCGCGACACCCCGCTTCACCCGTTGTTCATACTCCCGAGGTGACGCGCTTCTCCTCGGAGGGGCTTCCCCCCTCACCTCCGTCACGGTCTCCTCGGTGCAGCCGGTTGTAGCGCAGCGAGGACCAGAACGCGAGACCGATGAGGGTGACTCCGAGCAACCCGGTGATCACCTCGTGGATCTCGAAGCGGATGGTGACGAGCAGGATCGCCGCCAGCGCACCGATCGCGTAGTGGGCGCCGTGCTCCAGGTAGACGTAGTCGTCCAGCGTGCCCTGGCGCACCAGGTAGACGGTGATCGACCGGACGTACATCGCACCGATGCCCAGGCCGAGCGCCATCCAGAAGATGTGGTTGGTGATCGCGAACGCGCCGATGACGCCGTCGAAGGAGAACGACGCGTCGAGCACCTCCAGGTAGAGGAAGAGGAAGAAGGCCGCCTTGCCGCCGACCCCGAGGGCCGTGACCTGCTGACCCGACCGGGCCGCCGCCTCCTCGGCGACGTGCTCGCGCTCCTCTTCCTCCTCCAGCTTGTGCTCGAAGAAGCCGGAGAGGCCTCCGACGACCAGGTAGGTGATCAGACCCGCCACACCCGACAGCAGCACGGTCGTCGTCTTGTCCGCGTGCCCGCCGTACTGGTGGGCGTGCGGGGCCAGGGCCATCGCGGAGACCAGCAGCGCGATGAGAGCGATGCAGACCGACAGGGCGTTGACGCCGCTCAGCTTGGCGAGCGGACGCTCCAGCCACGGCAGCCACTTGTGCTCACGGTCCTCGAACATGAAGTTGAGGAAGATCATCAGCAGGAACATGCCGCCGAACGCCGCGATCGAGGGATGGGCGTCGGTGACCATCTGCTCGTAGGTGTCGGGCTCGCTCATCGCCAGGTCGACGGCCTCGATCGGTCCGACACCCGCCGTGATGGCCACGATCGCCACCGGGAAGATCAGCCGCATGCCGAAGACGGCGATGAGAATGCCGATCGTGAGGAAGATCTTCTGCCAGAAGGCGTTCATCTTCTTCAGCACACCGGCGTTGACGACGGCGTTGTCGAACGAGAGCGAGATCTCGAGGATCGAGAGGATCGCCACCACGGCGAAGCCCTCCCAGCCCCAGAAGAACGCCGCGAAGGCCAGGCCCGCGGCTGTCACGCCGAAGGACCATCCGAAGGTTCTGAGGACCACTGCTTACCCAATCTGTCGCACGGAGCTCCTCCGCGCTGCCCGCGCGGCCGGCCCACGGCCCGCGGCGCGGACCACGTGACGTTCACGCCGAAGTGTAGGGCGGGCACCGCGGCGCGTGGTGCCCGCCCATGACAGGGCCCGTGAGCCCGACGGATCTCAGACGTTGACGCCGAAGTCCTGCGCGATGCCGCGCAGCCCGGAGGCGTAGCCCTGGCCGATGGCGCGGAACTTCCACTCGCCCCCGTGCCGGTAGAGCTCGCCGAAGACCATCGCGGTCTCCGTCGACGCGTCCTCGGTGAGGTCGTACCGGGCCAGCTCCCGGCCGTCCGCCTGGTTCACCACCCGGATGTAGGCGTTGCGCACCTGGCCGAAGCTCTGCTGGCGGGTCTCGGCCTCGTAGATGGAGACGGGGAAGACGATCTTCTCCACCTCCGCCGGGACACCGGCCAGGTTGACTTTGATCGCCTCGTCGTCGCCGTCGCCCTCACCGGTGGTGTTGTCACCGGTGTGCTCCACGGAGCCGTCGGGGCTCTTGAGGTTGTTGAAGAAGACGAAGTGCTGGTCGCTGAGGACCTTGCCCTGGCCGCTCGCCAGCAGGGCGCTGGCGTCCAGGTCGAAGTCGGCACCGGTCGTGGTGCGGGCGTCCCAGCCCAGGCCCACCAGGACTGCCGTCAGGTTCGGGGCTTCCTTGGTCAGCGAGACGTTGCCGCCCTTGCTGAGGCTGACTCCCACAAGTCCTCCAGGTGTGTGGCGCCGGGAGCAGCGCGCTCCCGGCCGTGATCAGTTCGGTCGGAAGGGTGCCGTCCTGAACAACGCCCCGGCCCCCGCCACCGGTTCCCTCGTCACGTTCCGCCCGCGGACGTGACACAGGGTGGGGCGGCGGGGCGGGCACGGTCAGGCAGGCGTCACAGCGCCTCGAGGGCGCGGACGTATTCCTGCAGGTCGCGAGCGTCGGGCAGACCGTTGACCACGGTCCAGCGGACGACGCCCTCCTTGTCGATGATGAAGGTCCCGCGCACCGCGCAGCCCTTCTCCTCGTCGAAGACGTCGTAGGCACGGGAGACCTGGCCGTGCGGCCAGAAGTCCGACAGCAGCGGGTAACCGAGCTGCTCCTGCTCGGAGAAGACGCGCAGGGCGAAGGGGGAGTCGTTCGAGACGGCCAGCAGCTGGACGTCGTCGTTGACGAACTGCGGGAGCTGGTCGCGCAGGGCGCACAGCTCACCGGTGCAGACGCCGGTGAACGCGAAGGGGTAGAACATCAGGACGACGTTCTTGCGGCCCCGGAAGTCGGCGAGACCGACCGCCTCGCCGTGCTGGTTCTTGAGCTGGAAGTCCGGAGCCTTGGTGCCGACCACGATGGGCATGGGGTGCGATCCTCCGATGGGAGACGACGAAACGACGTTGGACGTGCCTCGCCACACCCTAATGCTCCGCGCACCGCAGGCCCCGGCCCCGGCCGGTACGCGTCCGTCCGGGGCAGGGGAACGTGCCGGTGGCCGGGCTCAGCCCTTGGCCGCGCGGCTCGTCTTCGGGGTGACCAGCCGGCTGCCGGTCCAGTCCCTGCCGATGTTCATGGGCTTGGTCTGCTGCAGCCCGGCGGTCTGCGCCGCCTCGCCGATGTCGCTCGCCTCGACGTAGCCGTCCCGGCCCGTCTTGGGCGTCATCAGCCAGATCGGGGCCCCGTCGTCGACCAGCGAGATGGCGTCCACCAGCGCGTCCGTCAGGTCGCCGTCGTCCTCGCGGAACCACAGCACCACGGCGTCGGCCAGGTCGTCGTACTCCTCGTCGACCAGCTCGGTGCCCGTGATGGCCTCGATGCCCTCGCGAAGTGCCTGCTCGGTGTCCTCGTCGTTGCCGAGCTCCTGGACCACCTGTCCGGGCTGGAAACCCAGCCTTGCGGCGGGGTTGGTCCGCTCCTCCGCGTGGTCCGCGGTCGCGCTCACGGATTGCCTCCTGTCATGGTTCGAACGTAGTGGGACCCTCGCGTGTACGCGAGGTACTTGGCCGTAGTCCACACGTGCCGGGCGGATCGCGCAAGTACCCGGCCGTCCGAACTGCCCAAACGGTGACGTGTCACCGCAGAGTGCGCATGCGCGGCGCGGCGCTCGGTGGCGGCCCGCCCACCGCGGGTGTGGGCGGCGCCCGCGTGTGGAGCGGCCGGGTGGACCCGGCGGGCCACGATTGTCGCCCTACCCGCCCATAAGCGAGACAGGACCGGGGTGGGCGTAAGGTTGCGATTTGGCCGACCGGTGCGGCCGGCCCCGCGCTCGCCGTCCTCGCGGACGTCTCGGGGAACGCCTGGGTTACCTCTGGGTAGAGGTGACGCGGGCGGCCCTGCGGTGGACGATGGAGTCGGCGCGACACCAGCAGTGCACTACCGAGCAGCGAAGGAACAGCGTGGCTTCCGCATCCGATCGCAACCCGATCATCATTGGCGGCCTTCCCAGCCAGGTCCCGGATTTCGATCCCGAGGAGACCCAGGAATGGCTCGACTCGCTCGACGCGGCCGTCGACGAGCGAGGCAGGGAACGTGCCCGCTATCTGATGCTCCGCCTCATCGAGCGCGCCCGCGCCAAGCGGGTGGCCGTGCCGGAGATGCGCAGCACGGACTACGTCAACACCATCGCCACCAAGGACGAGCCGTTCTTCCCCGGCAACGAGGAGATCGAGCGCAAGGTACTGAACGCCACGCGCTGGAACGCGGCCGTCATGGTCTCGCGTGCCCAGCGGCCCGGGATCGGGGTGGGCGGCCACATCGCCACGTTCGCCTCCTCGGCCTCCCTCTACGACGTGGGCTTCAACCACTTCTTCCGGGGCAAGGACGAGGGCGACGGGGGCGACCAGGTCTTCTTCCAGGGGCACGCCTCGCCGGGCATCTACGCCCGCGCCTACTTGCTGGACCGGCTCACCGAGGAGCAGCTCGACGGCTTCCGGCAGGAGAAGTCGGCCTACCCGAACGGTCTCTCCAGCTATCCGCATCCGCGCTCGATGCCGGACTTCTGGGAGTTCCCGACGGTCTCCATGGGGCTCGGCCCGATCGGGGCGATCTACCAGGCGCGGATGAACCGCTACATGGAGGCGCGCGGCATCGCCGACACCTCGCGCTCGCACGTGTACGCCTTCCTCGGCGACGGCGAGATGGACGAGCCGGAGTCGCTCGGTCAGCTCTCGCTGGCCGCCCGGGAGGGCCTGGACAACCTGACGTTCGTCGTCAACTGCAACCTGCAGCGGCTCGACGGCCCGGTGCGCGGCAACGGGAAGATCATCCAGGAGCTGGAGTCGCAGTTCCGGGGGGCGGGCTGGAACGTCATCAAGTTGATCTGGGACCGCTCCTGGGACCCGCTGCTGGCGCAGGACCGGGACGGCGTCCTGGTCAACCGCCTGAACACGACGCCGGACGGGCAGTTCCAGACGTACGCCACCGAGACCGGCGCCTACATCCGGGACCACTTCTTCGGTGACGACCACCGGCTGCGCGCCATGGTCGAGGACATGACCGACGACCAGCTCCTCCACCTGGGGCGCGGCGGCCACGACCACCGCAAGGTGTACGCGGCCTACAAGGCCGCCCGCGAGCACAAGGGCCAGCCGACGGTCATCCTGGCGCAGACCATCAAGGGGTGGACGCTGGGGCCCAACTTCGAGGGCCGCAACGCCACGCACCAGATGAAGAAGCTCACCGTCGACGACCTCAAGCGCTTCCGCGACCGGCTGCACATCCCGATCCCCGACCAGCAGCTGGAGTCCGGCCTCCCGCCGTACTACCACCCGGGCCGCGACTCCGAGGAGATCCAGTACATGCACGACCGCCGCAGGGGCCTGGGCGGCTATGTGCCGACCCGGGTCGTGCGCGCGGAGCCGCTGCCGCAGCCTGGGGACGAGACGTACGCGGCGCTCCAGAAGGGCTCCGGCAACCAGCAGGTCGCCACCACCATGGCGTTCGTCCGGCTTCTGCGGGACCTGATGAAGGACAAGGAGATCGGCAAGCGTTTCGTACCGATCGCCCCGGACGAGTACCGCACCTTCGGCATGGACTCGCTGTTCCCGACGGCCAAGATCTACAACCCGCTGGGCCAGGCCTACGAGTCGGTGGACCGGGAGCTGCTGCTCTCGTACAAGGAGTCCCCCACCGGGCAGATGCTGCACGACGGGATCTCGGAGGCGGGCTGCGCGGCCTCGCTCATCGCCGCCGGCTCCGCCTACGCGACGCACAGCGAGCACCTGATCCCGGTCTACGTCTTCTACTCGATGTTCGGTTTCCAGCGCACCGGCGACCAGTTCTGGCAGATGGCCGACCAGCTGGCGCGCGGCTTCGTGCTGGGCGCCACGGCCGGACGCACCACACTCACCGGTGAGGGGCTCCAGCACGCCGACGGGCACTCGCAGCTCCTCGCCTCCACGAACCCGGCGTGCGTGTCCTACGACCCCGCGTTCGGTTTCGAGATCGCGCACATCGTCAAGGACGGTCTGCGGCGGATGTACGGGGAGAACGCCGAAGACGTCTTCTACTACCTCACCGTCTACAACGAGCCGATCCGGCAGCCCGCCGAGCCGGAGGGCGTCGACGTCGAGGGCATCCTGCGCGGCCTGCACCGCTACCGGGCCGGTGAGCGGGGGCAGCAGCGGGCCCAGATCCTCGCCTCGGGCGTGGCGATGGGCTGGGCACTGGAGGCCCAGCAGATCCTCGCGGACGACTGGGGTGTGCGCGCCGACGTGTGGTCGGCGACCTCCTGGAACGAGCTGCGCCGGGAGGCGGTGGCGACGGAGGAGCACAACCTGCTCCACCCCGAGGAGGAGCAGCGCGTGCCCTACGTGACGCGCACACTGCGCGAGACCGAGGGCCCCGTGGTGGCCGTCTCGGACTGGATGCGCGCGGTGCCCGACCAGATCGCCCGCTGGGTGCCGGGCACCTACCAGTCCCTCGGCGCGGACGGCTTCGGGTTCGCCGACACCCGGGGAGCGGCCCGCCGCTTCTTCCACATCGACGCCCAGTCGATCGTGCTGGCGGTGCTGACCGAGCTGGCCCGCGAGGGGCAGGTGGACCGCTCCGCGCTCAAGCAGGCGATCGACCGCTACCAGCTCCTCGACGTCCGGGCGGCCGACCCGGGCCCCGCGGGCGGTGACGCGTAGGTCCGGCCGAAGGACCGCCGGCCGGCTCGCTCCGGCCGTCCGGCCCCCGTACCGCTGCCCACCGGGCACGGCGCGGGGGCCGTTCGCGTGCCCTGCCCTCGCGGGCTCCGGCGCCACGCGGGAGGTGGGCGCGGGTGTGCTGGAGGTGTGCATGGTCTTCCCGTTCTGCCGGCGGTCCGGCGCGGTCGAGCATCCTGATCGGTGACCCGCGAAGCCCGGGTCGTCACGCTGTGTCACCAGCTTGTGCGGGTGAAGGCCGGCCTGCCAAGAGCGAACCGACCGAATCACCGTCCGGGGTGGCGCGGTTGTCCACAACCGGCGAGTACTCCACAGACGACGCGACGCGGCACCGCACATGGCAGTCCGTGCCAGTTTGGTGACATTGCGCTGAGGCAGCGACTGCCAGAAGGCTCGCAGGTACTCTGAGCAGCTCGAACACACTGGAGGTGGGTCGTGGCCGGACTGCGCGAACGCAAGAAGCAGCGCACCCGGGACGCACTGGTGCGTGCGGCGAACGAGCTGTTCGTGTCACGGGGGTACGAGCGCACGACGGTCGACGACATCGCCGCCGTCGCGGACGTCTCACAGCGCACCTTCTTCCGCTACTTCGCGGGCAAGGAGGAGGCCGCCTTCGCCATCGACGTCATGATCCAGGAGCGGTACGTGGAGAGCCTGAAGGCCCGCCCGCCGCACGAGCGTCCGATCACCGCGCTCCGCAACGCCGTCGAGGACAGCTGGAACAGCATCGGCGAGGCCGTCGCCAGGATCGTCCCCCTCGACCTCCACATGCGGATGTGGCACCTGATCGAGACCACGCCCGCGCTGACGGCCGTCCAGATGCGCAACGCGATGGACATGGAGCACCGGCTGGCGCTGATCATCGCCGAGCGGGAGGGGCTGGACGTGCGGGCCGACCCCCGGCCACAGGTCCTGGTCGCCTCCTTCTCCGCCACCATGCGCACGGCCATGCAGAGTTGGGGCCAGGGCGAGGACCTGACGGTACAAGGGGCACGCGAGGGGGCCCGGGGCTACCTGGAGGCACTGTCCCCGGCCCTGTTCGACGCCTGGCGTCCGCCTGCGGAGGAGACGCCGCAGCCCCGGCAGCGCTGCGTGCGGCGATGGAGCTGAAGCTCCCGCCCCCGCACGGACGGAACGTGACGGACATCACCAGCACACATGATCGCGCGGTGGCGTCCTCCTCAGTGTGGCTCCTGTGACGTTGTTCTCCCGCCTCTACCCGCACACTTCCCCCCGCCCCCGCCCGAGCGGGCCGGGGACGTTCACCCTCCCCCGCTTCCTCAAGGCGGTGGCCGTCGTCTTCGCGCTGCTGGCCACGACCGGCTGGACCGCCCGGCAGAGCCACGACGTCACGCCGAACGCGCGGGTGGCGGCGCTCGTCGCCTGGGAGCAGGACACGTTCGCGGGACGTGAGCTGCCGGACGCGGGGGCGCGGCCGGACCGGGTCGCCGCGTTCTTCGCCTCGCTCTCCGCCCGGGAGCAGCACCGGCTGGCCGACCGGCACCCCCTCGTGGTCGGGAACCTGGGCGGTGTCCCGGTGACGCTGCGGTACCGGGCCAACCGCACGGCGCTGGCCGAGGCCGCGCGGCGGGAGCGGGAACGCCGCGTCGACCCCCGGTTCAGCGAGGCGGGACGGCACCTGGCGGGACGGCGCATGAACCGCTTCCTCTCCCTGGGCGAGGAGGGTCGGCAGATCCTCGCCTTCGACCCCACCGGGCTCGGGCGTGCGGCCGAGGTCTTCGGGGACCTGGAGAGCGCCGAGCGGATCTCCGTCGTCGTGCCCGGGGCGGACGTCGACCTGCTGACGTTCGAGCGCACCCGCATGAAGTACGCGGCGCCCTCCGGCATGGCCGAAGCGCTCCACGCGCAGCAGGTGCGCTCCGCTCCCACCGTGCGGAGCGCCACGATCGCCTGGGCCGACTACACCGCGCCGCGCGGTCTCAGCGTGGACACCGCCACCGGGGACCTGGCCCGGGCGGGCGCCGCCCGGCTCCGCGACCTGCTGGCCGCGCTACCCGGTGAGGGCGGGGTCGCGCTGATGTGCCACAGCTACGGTTCGGTGGTGTGCGGGCTGGCCGCCGGCGCTCTGCCCGAGCGGGTCACGGACCTCGCGGTCGCGGCCAGCCCCGGGGTGCGCACGGGGTCGGCACGGGACCTGGGCGAGAACGTGCGGGTGTGGGCGATGCGGACGCCGGACGACTGGATCGGCGACGTCCCGCACCTGCACGTGGCGGGTATCGGTCACGGGGCGGATCCGATGTCCGCGGCCTTCGGAGCCCGCCGCCTCAGCACGGACGGGGCCACCGGCCACACCGACTACTTCGTGCCGGGCACCCGCAGCCTGGAGAACCTCGCGGCGGTCGGAACCGGGGCCTACCATTCCGCTGAACTGCGCTGACGCGGCGTGCGGCACGGGGGGACGTGCGGGCTCCCGGCGCATACGATGGGCCGCATGGGTGATGTGCTGGCCGGAATCCACTCCGCCTGGGAGTTCGACACCGACTCCGTGCTCATCCGCTTCGAACGGGGGATCCGCACGCCGAAGCTGTTCCAGGTCCTCCGGGAGCGGCGTGTTCCGTACGAGGCGCTGGCCCGCGTGGAGCTGGCGCCGGGGGTACGGCGTGGCACGGTGGCGCTGCGCGCGGTGCTGCGCCGGGGCGCCGATCCGCTGCTGGACGCTGCGGCGGGGCAGCTGAAGACGGGCTGCGACCCGTACCGGCTGGTGCTCCCCGCCGACCGCGAGACGCTCGCCGACTTCTACGCGACCGAGCTGCGCGGCGTCCTCGGGGCCGACGCGGAGCACCCGGCCGGGACGTACCTGGTGCCGGCCCCGGAGCCGCCCCTCCAGTTCAAGGCGTACGACGGCAAGGCCGCGTTCGACGGCGGCACCGTCTCGTTCCGCTGGTTCTGGACGGGCGCCTCCTCCGCGAAGTGGAAGGCGGGCGACCAGTTCTTCGACGTCGCGGACCTGGAGGACGTCGAGTGGCGCACACCCGAGGTGCTGGGCGGCCATCTGCGGCTGATCCGGCGCGCCGTGGAGGGCCGGGAGTCCCGGCCCGGCGAGCCGGACCAGGACCCGGCCGCCGTCGTCTTCGGTCTGGGGTACGGGCTCGTGCACGAGTCACTGCCGTTGGCGGCGGCCGTGCTGGCGGCGATCCGGGCGGACCGCGCGACGGCCCGGAACGCCGACGGGCCGGTGGGCGGGGGCGCGGGCGGGCCGTCGCCCCGGGCGCCGGGCGCGCTGCGGGCCGATCCGGCCGACATCGCCGAGCGCATCCGGCACCTCGGCAGGCTCCACGACGCCGGGCTGCTGACGGACGAGGAGTTCTCCGTCAAGAAGGCGGATCTGCTCGCCGAGCTGTAGCGCCCCGGCCGGGGTGCGCTCCGGGCCGGCGTGTTCCGCCCGTCCCGTACGCTCGGTGCCATGGACAGCCTGCGGATGATCGACAACTGGCCGGTGACGACGGCGGCGGCCTCGGTGGTCCGGGCCGACGGCACCCTGGCGGGCCGCCACGGTCCGGACGGCCACCGGTTCGCCCTCGCCTCCGTGACGAAGCCGCTGACCGCCTACGCCGCGCTCGTGGCCGTCGAGGAGGGAGCGGTGGAGCTGGACGAACCGGCCGGGCCCGAGGGCTCGACGGTGCGGCACCTGCTGGCGCACACCTCGGGGCTGGCGTTCGACGAGCACCGGGTCATGGCCGGGCCCGGCGAGCGCAGGCTGTACTCCAACACCGGGTTCGAAGTCCTCGGCGACCACATCGAGAAGGCGGCGGACATCCCGTTCGCCGAGTACCTGCGCCAGGCGGTCCTGGAGCCGCTGGGCATGACGGCGACCGAGCTGAACGGGACGCCGGCGGCGGCTGCCGTCTCCACCCCGGCGGACCTGACGCGCTTCGCGGCCGAACTGCTGGCCCCCACGCTCGTCGCCCGGCAGACGCTCGACGCGGCGACGACGGTGGCGTTCCCCGGCCTGCGCGGGGTGCTGCCCGGTTACGGGAACCAGTCGCCGAACGACTGGGGGCTCGGCTTCGAGATCCGGGGGGAGAAGTCCCCGCACTGGACGGGCGCCTCCTCCTCCCCCGGCACCTTCGGGCACTTCGGCCAGGCCGGAACGTTCCTGTGGGTGGATCCGGCGGCGGGCGCCGCCTGTGTGGCCCTCGCCGACCGGCAGTTCGGCGAGTGGGCGGTCGAGGCGTGGCCGCCCTTCACCGACGCGGTCCTGGCCGAGCTGGGCTGACGCGGTCCCGGCCGCTGCCGGTGGGCGTCAGCCGTAGCCGGGCTCGGCGTGCATCTCCCAGACGAGCAGCTCCGCACCGCCGTGCCCGGCGGCGACGACCAGCGCTTCCGCGTCCGTGACGCGGGCGGCGTCACCGACGGCCAGCCAGCGACCGGCCACCTCCAGGCTGCCGCGCACCACCTGGAGGTAGGCCCAGGGCGCGTCGGGCACGGCGGAGCGCTGCCCCGCCCGCAGCCGGCGGACGTGCAGCACCGCCTGTGCGCGGTCCAGGGCGTAGGGCGTGCCGTCCGCGATGCCCCGCACGACGTCGTACTCCGGCGCGCCCCCGAAGACGCCGGGGACCAGCCACATCTGCCAGAACCGCAACGGCCCGGTGCCGGCGTTGCGTTCGCTGTGCCGCACCCCGTCCCCCGCGCTGAGCCGCTGGAGATCGCCGGGACGCACGACGGTGGCGTGCCCGGCGGTGTCGGTGTGCGTCAGCTCGCCCTCGGTCACCCAGGTGACGATCTCCAGGTCGCGGTGGGGGTGTTCGGCGAAGCCCGCGCCGGGGACGAGCCGCTCCTCGTTGCACGCGACGAGGAGCCCGAACCCGGTGTTCTCCGGGTCGTAGTGGCCGGAGAAGGAGAAGGCGTGCCTGGTGTCGATACCCGCTGCGGCGTCGCCGCCCCGGTACCGCTCGGCCGCTCTGCGCACATCCACCATGGGTGCACGGTACGTGCTTCCTCGGTGACCAGTCACCAGTGACCGGTCACTGGTGACTGGTGCCGGAGGGGGGCGGGCCCGCGCGGGGTCGCGAGGGGCCGGTCCGTGGACGTCGTACCGATAAGGCAGGCTTGTCCCGTGCCCGAACCTGCTGAGACCCCGCCGCCCGCCGTCCCCGACCATCCGCACGCCGCCACGCTGCGTCGGCTCCAGCAGCACTCCGGCAAGCTGGCCGCCGCCGCGATCGCGCGGATGGACGAGCAGCTCACGTGGTACCGGGTCATGCCCCCGGAGAACCGTTCGTGGATCGGGCTGGTGGCGCAGGCGGGCATCGCGGCGTTCACCGAGTGGTTCCGGCACCCGGAGACGCCGCGCGCCATCAGCACCGACGTCTTCGGCACGGCCCCGCGCGAGCTGACGCGGGCGATCACGCTGCGGCAGACGGTGGAGATGGTCCGTACCACGATCGAGGTGGTCGAGAGCGCCATCGACGAGGTCGCCGCCCCGGGCGACGAGGCGGTGCTGCGCGAGGCGCTGCTGGTCTACGCGCGGGAGATCGCCTTCGCCACCGCGCAGGTGTACGCGCAGGCGGCGGAGGCGCGCGGGGCCTGGGACGCGCGGCTGGAGTCCCTGGTGGTGAACGCGGTGCTCTCCGGTGAGGCGGACGAGGGAGCGGTGTCGCGGGCGGCCGCCCTGGGCTGGAACGCGCCGGAACACGTGTGCGTGGTGCTGGGGAACGCTCCGGACGGGGACAGCGAGCTGACGGTCGAGGCGATCCGGCGCGCCGCCCGGTACGCGAAGCTTCAGGTGCTCACCGGTGTGCTCGGCAGCCGGCTGGTCGTCGTCGCCGGTGGTGCGGAGGATCCGCTGAAGGCGGCGAAGTCACTGATCGGCCCCTTCGCCCCGGGGCCGGTGGTGGCGGGCCCGGTGGTCGCGGACCTGCTGTCGGCGCCGCGGTCCGCGCGGGCCGCGGCGGCCGGGCTGCGGGCGGCGGCGGCGTGGCCGGACGCTCCGCGCCCGGTGCTGGCGGACGATCTCCTGCCCGAGCGGGCGATGGCGGGAGACCCCACGGCGCGCGATCTGCTGGTGGAGGAGATCTACAGACCGCTGGAGGACGCCGGTTCGGCGCTCCTGGAAACACTGAGCGTCTATCTGGAGCAGGCGAGCAGTCTGGAGGGCGCCGCGCGGATGCTGTTCGTGCACCCCAATACCGTGCGCTACCGGCTGCGACGTGTGACTGATGTCACCGGCTGGTCGCCTTCGGACGTACGTTCGGCGTTCACCCTGCGTATCGCACTGATTCTGGGACGGCTCGTCGACGCCAGGACGCCTGTCCGTCCTTGACGAGCGGCTTTGTGCAGGGTCCACAATTCCCACGAACGTTCTTCGTCTCGGTCCCCACCGGCGGGGACCTTCACCCCCAAGAGAGAGTGGAAGGGTGCTCGTACTCGTCGCTCCAGGCCAAGGCGCCCAGTCGCCCGGCTTCCTGAATCCCTGGCTCGAACTCCCGGGTGTCGCGGACCTGCTCACGCAGTGGTCCGAGATCACCGGGCTCGACCTCGTGCGCCACGGCACGGAGGCCGACGCGGACGAGATCCGCGACACGGCCGTCGCGCAGCCGCTGCTGGTCGCCGCCGGGCTGCTCTCCACCCGCGCGCTGCTCGACGGCGACCCCCCGTCGGCGCTGGACCGCGTCGGCGCGGTCGCCGGGCACAGCGTCGGTGAGCTGACCGCCGCCGCGACGGCCGGGGTGCTCTCCGAGCGGGACGCCATGGCGGTCGTGACGCGGCGTGGACAGGCCATGGCCGAGGCCGCCGCCGTCACGCGGACGGGCATGTCCGCCGTGCTGGGCGGGGACGCCGACGCCGTCGTGGCCCACCTGGAGGGCCTCGGGCTGACGCCCGCCAACATCAACGGGGCCGGGCAGATCGTCGCCGCCGGCACCACGGAGCAGCTGGCCGCGCTCGCCGCCGAGCGGCCCGAGGGCGCCCGGGTGCGGGAGCTCAAGGTGGCGGGCGCCTTCCACACCCACCACATGGCACCCGCCGTCGGCGCGCTGAAGGAAGCCGTCGCCGACCTCACCCCCGGTGCTCCGGCCGTGCGGCTGGTCTCCAACCGGGACGGACAGGTCGTCACCGACGGCGGCGACTTCGTCGACCGTCTGGTCGGCCAGGTCGCCAGCCCCGTCCGCTGGGACCTGTGCATGGACACCTTCCGCGAGCTGGGTGTCACCGCCGTCATCGAGGTGTGCCCGGGCGGGACGCTGACCGGGCTCGCCAAGCGCGCTCTGCCGGGCGTCAAGACCCTGGCGCTCAAGACCCCCGACCAGCTCGACGCCGCCCGTGAGCTGATCGCCGAGCACGGCACCGCCGAATAGGAGCACCGAGCCCATGCCCGCGAAGATCAAGCCCGCCCAGGGCTCCCCGTACGCGCGTGTCCTCGGTGTGGGCGGCTACCGCCCGACCCGGGTCGTGCCGAACGAGGAGATCCTCAAGCACATCGAGTCCTCCGACGAGTGGATCCGCTCCCGGTCGGGCATCGCCACCCGCCACTGGGCCGGGCCCGACGAGACGGTCACCGAGATGACCCTGCACGCGGCGGGCAAGGCCATCGCGGACGCGGGCCTGGCCCCCGAGCAGGTGGACGCGGTCATCATCTCGACCGTCTCGCACTTCAAGCAGACGCCCTCGGTGGCCACCGAGATCGCCCACCGGCTGGGCACCGGCAGGGCCGCCGCGTTCGACATCTCCGCCGCCTGCGCCGGGTTCGGCTACGGCCTGACGATCGCCAAGGGCCTCATCGTCGAGGGCAGCGCGCGGCACGTGCTCGTCGTCGGCGTGGAGCGGCTCTCCGACCTCACCGACCTGACGGACCGCTCCACCGCGTTCCTCTTCGGCGACGGCGCCGGCGCGGTGATCGTCGGCCCCTCCCAGGAGCCGGCCATCGGCCCGACGGTGTGGGGCTCGGAGGGCGACAAGCACGAGACCATCACGCAGACCCTGCCCTGGGACGTCTACCGGGACGGCACGCCGGAGAAGTACCCCGCGATCCGCCAGGAGGGCCAGACGGTCTTCCGCTGGGCGGTCTTCGAGATGGCCAAGGTCGCCCAGGAGGCGCTGGAGGTGGCCGGGATCTCCGCGGAGGACCTGGACGTCTTCATCCCGCACCAGGCGAACATGCGGATCATCGACTCGATGGTGAAGACGCTCAAGCTGCCGGAGCACGTCACCGTCGCCCGGGACGTGGAGACGACCGGGAACACCTCGGCCGCCTCCATCCCGCTCGCCATGGAGCGGCTGCTGGCGACCGGGCAGGCCAGGAGCGGCGACACCGCGCTCGTCATCGGCTTCGGGGCGGGTCTCGTGTACGCGGCGACTGTCGTTACGCTCCCCTAGTCGGTTCACCCGGCCGGTCGGTCGACCGGCCGTCCACCGCAACACATCAGCGCAACACATCAGAAGGAGCGCCAAGCATGGCCGCCACGCAGGAAGAGATCGTCAAGGGTCTCGCCGAGATCGTCAACGAGATCGCCGGTATCCCCGAGGAGGACGTCGAGCTGGACAAGTCCTTCACCGACGACCTGGACGTCGACTCGCTGTCGATGGTCGAGGTCGTGGTCGCCGCCGAGGAGCGCTTCGACGTGAAGATCCCCGACGACGACGTCAAGACCCTCAAGACCGTCGGCGACGCCGTCAAGTACATCGTGGAGCACCAGGGCTGACGCCCGCTCGTTATGCGTTTGTCGCCACCCGGGGTACCGGGTGGCGGGTCACAACCCTCTACCCGTGGAGACAGGAATTCCGTGAACACGACCAATCGCACCGTGGTCGTCACCGGTATCGGCGCAACCACACCGCTGGGTGGCGACAGCGCATCGACCTGGGAAGGTCTGACGACGGGGCGCTCCGGCGTCTCGCGCATCGAGGAGGAGTGGGCGGCGGACATGTCCGTCCGCATCGCGGCCCGGGTGGCGGTGGAACCGACCGAGGTTCTGTCCCGCCCCCAGGCCCGCAAGCTGGACCGCTCCGCGCAGTTCGCGCTGGTCGCCTCCCGTGAGGCGTGGGCCGACGCCGGGTTCGAGAGCGGGGCCGGCGAGCCGGGCACCCCGATCGATCCGGCGCGCGTCGGCGTCGTGGTGGCGTCCGGCATCGGCGGCGTGCAGACGCTGCTGAGCCAGTACGACGTGCTGCTGCAGAAGGGCGCCCGCCGCGTCTCGCCGCACACCGTACCGATGCTCATGCCCAACAGCCCGTCGGCGAACGTGAGCCTGGAGGTCAACGCCCAGGCGGGCGTGCACACTCCGGTGAGCGCGTGCGCCTCGGGCGCCGAGGCCATCGGCTACGGCATCGAGATGATCCGTACCGGCCGCGCCGACGTCGTCGTCGCCGGCGGCACGGAGGCGGCCATCCACGCCCTGCCGGTGGCGGCCTTCGCCAACATGATGGCGATGTCGAAGAACAACGACGCTCCCGAGCAGGCGTCCCGGCCCTACGACACCGCGCGGGACGGTTTCGTCCTCGGCGAGGGCGCCGGCCTGCTGGTGCTGGAGTCGGCCGAGCACGCGGCCCGCCGCGGCGCACGGGTGTACTGCGAGGCGGTGGGTCAGGGGCTGTCCTCCGACGCGCACCACATCGCGCAGCCGGAGCCGACCGGGCGCGGCATCGCCGCCGCCCTGCAGAACCTGCTGGACGCGACGGACCTCGCGCCCGAACAGTGCGTGCACGTCAACGCGCACGCCACGTCCACCCCCCAGGGTGACGTCGCCGAGATCAAGGCGCTGCGCAAGGTCTTCGGCGACCGGCTGGACCAGGTGGCGATCTCCGCCACGAAGTCGATGACCGGTCACCTCCTGGGCGGCGCGGGCGGTGTCGAGTCGGTCGCCACCGTGCTCGCGCTCTACCACCGCACGGCTCCGCCCACCATCAACGTCGACGAGCTGGACCCGGAGGTCGACGCCGACATCGTGCGGGGTACGGCCCGCGCGCTGCCGGAGGGCACGATCGCGGCGGTCAACAACTCGTTCGGCTTCGGCGGTCACAACGTCGTCCTGGGTTTCCGCTCGGTCTGAGACCCGTGGAGCAGCACGAAGGGCCGCACCCGTGGGGTGCGGCCCTTCGGCGTGTGGGGAGCCGGAGGTCAGACGACCTGGTGCAGCCAGCGGACGGGGGCGCCCTCCCCCGCGTAGCGGAAGGGCTCCAACTCGTCGTCCCACGGCTTGCCCAGCAGCCGGGACACCTCGGCCGCCAGGTCCGTCTCGCCCCGTGCGGCCCGCTCCATGGCGGCCCGCAGCCGGTCCTCGGGAATGAGGATGTCCCCGTGCATGCCGGTGACGGCGTGGAAGATGCCGAGCTGGGGTGTGGAGCTGTAGCGCTCGCCCTCCGCCCCGGCGGAGGGGTCGGCCGTCACCTCGAAGCGCAGGAGGTGCCAGCCTCTGAGGGCGGAGGCCAGCTTCGAGGCGAAGCCGGGCTCCCCCTGCCAGGACAGCTCCGCACGCCAGGTACCGGGCGCGGCGGGCTGATTGATCCAGTCGAGGCTCACCCGGGTGCCGAGTACGCCGGCCACCGCCCATTCGACGTGCGGACACAGCGCGCGCGGCGCGGAGTGCACATAAAGAACGCCACGTGTCGTCACCGGGACCTCCCGTGCGGTTCGAAGTCCGCCGCCTGCCATTGTTCCCCATGGGCAACGTGACCACCAGTTGCTGAGTTACGAACAGTAAACACCATTGACGGTCATTCTCCGCAAATCGGACGCCGTATGACGTGCCGTTAGTGTCCCACCGGTGATCGGAACCGTTCTTCCCGCCGCACGTCCCGGCGGGCGTCCCGGACGGGGCAGCCATCACGTACCGTCGGGTAGGGAAGCGGATGGACGGCGTCGGGGAACGAGGGCGAGCGCATGACGGTCGGCGAACGGGTCCGGAGCCGGAGGGTCGGGCGCAAGGGCGCCGCGCTCACGGCCGCACTCCTGCTCGCGCTGGGCGGGGCGGCGTGCAGCTCCGGGCCGGATCCGGCCGAGGAGACCGACAGCCGCAGGACCTTCGTCGAGGGGCGGCCCTCCCCCACCCCCACCGGCGACTGGGACACCAGTCCCGAGTCCATCGCGGCCCTCGGGGACTCCATCACCATCGGCTTCGACACCTGCTCGCTGCTGGCGGACTGCCCGGAGGCGTCCTGGTCGACGGGCACCTCCCCCGAGGTCGAGAGCCTCGCCGAGCGGCTCCTGCCGGACCCGTCGGACGCGACGTGGAACTACGCCGTCGCCGGCTCCGACATGGCCGACCTGCCCGGCCAGGCCGACCGGGCCGCCGCCCACCGGCCCGATCTGGTCACCGTGCTCATCGGCGCGAACGACGCCTGCGCGCGCGACGTGTCCGCCATGACACCGACCGACGACTTCCGGGCGGACTTCGAACGGTCGCTGCGCACACTGGAACGTGGGTCACCGGACACACAGGTGTACGTGGCCAGCGTGCCCGACCTGGAGCGGCTGTGGTCGCAGGGTCGGGACAACGCGCTGGCCACCCGCATCTGGCAGCTGGGCATCTGTCCGACCATGCTCGGCGACCCCGCCGCCGTGGACGCGGCGGCCACCGAGCGCCGCGAGCGGGTCTCCGAGCGGGTCGACGCCTACAACGCCGTGCTGGAGGAGGTGTGCGACGCCGCCGAGCGCTGCCGCTACGACGGCGGTGCCGTGCACGCGTACCGCTTCACGGCCGACGAGGTCAGCGGCCTGGACTGGTTCCACCCGAGCAGGAAGGGCCAGGCCGTGCTCGCGGAACTCGCCTTCGAGCGGGTGACGGCGCCCCGGGAGCCCTGAGCCTGGCCGGAAGCTGACGGTGCCTCCGCTCGGCCCTGCGGCACGCCCGCACAATGGGGTCGTGATCCCCAGCGTCCGCACCGCACGTGCCGTCGTCGTCGACGGGCCGCGGGCACATCGGCTGGTGAGCGGCCCCGTCGCCGAACCCGGGGCGGGCGAGGTCCGGGTCGCCGTGTCCGCCGCGCTCGTCGGCCCGGCCGACCGCGCCGTGTACGAGGGGCGGACCGTCGGCTGCCCGACCGTCTACCCCGTCACGCCCGGCCGCGAATGGTCGGGGACCGTGGAGGCGGTCGGTGAGGGGGTGACGGAGCGGCTGCTCGGCCGTGCGGTCGCGGGCCGCACCGAGCCCGGCGGATGTCTCACCTGCGCACGCTGTCGTGAAGGATCGTCACATCTGTGCGCGCGGCCGCCCGGCCGCCCGGGCCCCGGCGCCTTCGCCGACGTGCTCGTGCTGCCCGCCGAGCTCCTCCACACGCTGCCGGACGGCGGTGACCGGCCGGCGGCCGCCCTGCTGGGACGCGCGGCCGTGGCCGCCGGGGCCGCCCTGGCCGGCGCGCCCGTGCCCGGGGAGCGGGTGGCGGTGCACGGTGCGGGCACCCTCGGGCTCCTCACGGTCCAGGTGCTGGCCGCCTCCTCGCCCGGCGAACTGGTCGTCGTGGACCGGCGGGTGCGCCGACTGGAGCAGGCGCTCGGGCTCGGCGCGGACCGGACGGTGGACCCGGCGGAGAGCTCCGTCCTGCACGGGCGGTGCGACCTGGTGGTGGAGACGGCCGGTGAGCCGGAGAGCGCGCACGGAGCGTCTCTGCTCGCCCGGCCGGGCGGCCGGGTGGTGCTGGCCGGTCGTCCGGGACCGGGGGCGCGCGGCCTGGACCCGGCGCGGCTGGCCTCGCACGCCCTGACCGTGCGGGCCGTCCCCGGCGCCGCGCCCGCCGCCTGGACGCACGCGGTGCGGGCCTTCCGGCTGGGCCGGCTGCGGGCCGAACCGCTGGTGAGCCACGCGTTCCCGCTGGCGGACTTCGGCGCGGCGATGGCGCTGTCCGGCGCCGGGCAGCCGGGAGCGGGAGCGGTGCTGCTGCGGCCGTGAGCGGCCGACGGGCTCCGGCGGATCCGCGCGGAGGGAGTGCGGGGCGGCCGGGGAACGGCGAAGGCCGCCACGGCGGTGCCGTGGCGGCCTTCGCCGTCCGGGCCGGTCAGGCCGAGACGGTGACCTCGATGTTCCCGCGCGTGGCGCTGGAGTACGGGCACACCTGGTGGGCCTTCTCCACCAGGGCCTGGGCCGTGGCCGCGTCCACGTTCGGGATGTCGGCCTTGATCGCGACCTTCAGGCCGAAGCCGCCCTCGGGCGTCTTGCCTATGCCGACCTCGGCGGTGACGGTCGAGCCGGAGATGTCGGCCTTCTCCTGACGGGCTACGACTCCGAGCGCGCCCTGGAAGCAGGCGCTGTACCCGGCGGCGAAGAGCTGCTCGGGGTTGGTGCCGGCTCCGCTGCCGCCCATCTCCTTGGGCGGGTTGACGACGACCTCGAGCTGGCCGTCACTGCTGGCGACCTTGCCGTCGCGGCCGTTCTCGGCGGTGGCGACGGCGGTGTAGAGGACGTCGACGGGCTGGATGGACATGCAGTTCCTCCTAGGTGGGGAAGTCACCGAACGGGCTCGCGCCCACGCCCCGTCCGGCGGGACGAGTCTAGAGCCTGACGTGCGGGGGTCAGTCGGCGAGGCGGACGATCATCTTTCCGGTGTTGCGGCCGCGGAGCATGCCGAGGAACGCGTCCACGGCGGACTCGATGCCCTCGCTCGCGGTCTCGTGGTACTTCAGCTCCCCGGAGGCGATCCAGCCGGCGGTCTCCTCCGTGAAGCGCGGCATCAGCTTCTGGTGGTCGTTCACGAGCATGCCCGTGAGGCGCAGCCGCTTGCCGATGGCCAGGGCGAGGTTGCGCGGGCCCGGTGCCGCCTCGGTGTCGTTGTACTGGGCGATGGCGCCGCACAGCGTGGCGCGGCCGTGGACCTTGAGGGAGCCGATGGCGGCCTCCAGGTGGTCGCCGCCGACGTTGTCGAAGTAGACGTCGATGCCCTCCGGGGCCGCCGCGCGCAACTGCTCGGCGACCGGGCCGTCCTTGTAGTTGAAGGCGGCGTCGAAGCCGTACTCCTCGGTGAGCAGCTTGACCTTCTCGGGCGAGCCGGCGCTGCCGATGACGCGGGAGGCGCCCTTGATCCGGGCGATCTGGCCGACCTGGCTGCCGACGGCTCCGGCGGCACCGGAGACGAAGACGGCGTCGCCCTCCTGGAAGGACGCCACGTCGAGCAGGCCCGCGTAGGCGGTCAGGCCGGGCATGCCCATGACGCCGAGGTAGGTGCTCAGCGGGGCCAGGTCGGCGGAGACCTTCTGGGCGTGCGCGGCGTCGAGCGTCGCGTACTCGCGCCAGCCGAGGAAGTGCAGGACGTGGTCGCCGACCGAGAAGCCCTCGGCCTCGGAGGCCACGACGACGCCGACGGCGCCGCCCTCCATCGGGTGGTCGAGCCGGAAGGGGGGTACGTAGGACTTGACGTCGTTCATCCGGCCGCGCATGTACGGGTCCACGGACAGCACGGCGTTGCGCACGAGGATCTGCCCGGACGCGGGGGCCGCGACGGGTTCCTCGCGCAGCGCGAAGTCCTCCGGGGTCGGCCAGCCGTTCGGGCGGGCTGTCAGGTGCCAGGCGCGGCCGGTCGTGGGCAGGCTCATCTCAGCTCCTTGAAGCACGAAATTACTTCAGCATCTGAAACAACACTGCACCTGGATATTTCAGGTTGTCAAGTAAATCGCTATGCTGGTGGGCATGACCCGTGCCAAGACCCCCGCCGACCGGCTCACGCTCGACGTGCTGGAGCTGCTCGGCGACGTCGTGGGCCGCTACTACGAGGAGTACGACAAGGCCGCCGCCCAGCACTCCCTGACCGGCGCGCAGGCGCGGGTGCTCGCCCTGCTGGCCTACTCCCCCATGCCCATGCGGCACCTCGCCCAGCGGCTCAAGTGCGAGCCGTCGAACGTGACGGGCATCGTCGACCGGCTGACCGCGCGCGGTCTGGTCGAGCGACGGTCCGACGAGACGGACCGCAGGGTGAAGCTCGCCGCCGTCACGCCCGAGGGACGGCGGACGGCGGCGGCGCTGCGGGAGTCGCTCGGCGACTTCGCCCGGGAGCCGCTGGGACGCCTGGACGCGGCGGACCGCCGGACGCTGCGGGACCTGCTGCGCCGGATGCTCGGCACCGGCGAGCCGCCGGACGCCACCGACTGACGCGCCCGCCCGGCGGGGTCGCCCGGCGGGGTCGCCGGACGCGACGGACGGCGCTCAGGCCAGGTCGCCGCGCAGCCTGCGGGCGCGGAGCACGAGCTCCAGCTCGAAGCGGCGGTCGGGGTCGTCGACCGCCTCGCCCCACATCTCCCGGATCTGCCGCAGCCGGTAGCGCACGGTCTGCGGGTGGACGCCCAGCCGGGTCGCCACCTCCGGCGCGCCGCCGCGCGTCTCCAGCCAGGCGAGCATCGTCTCCGCGAGCCGCCTGGCGTGCGTGGGGCCGCACTCCTCCAGCGGGGCCAGCAGACGTCGGCCGAGGTCGTCGATGAGCTCCTCGGGTGGGAGGAGCACCAGGGCCTCGGTGTGCTCGGTGCAGTCCAGCAGCCCGCCCGACGGCAGCAGTCCGCGTTCCATCAGCGACACCGCCGACTGCGCCCAGCGCAACGACTTCGCCGCCTCCGCGACGCCCACCGGCGGGCCGACGGCGCCCGACCAGCCCGCCGTCGCGCGGCGCAGCAGCTCGCCCCGGCCCGCCGCGTCCGGCTCGGGCACGACCATGAGCGGCTGCTCGCGTTCCATGTCGAGCAGGACCTCGGGGCCGAGGGCGGGCGGCAGCGCCTCCCGCGCCGGGGGGACGAGCACGGCGACGGCCACCGTCTGCGGGACCGGCCAGCCGATCCGGGCCGCCCGTTCGGCCAGCACCGACTCGAGCCGCCCGCCGTGCCCGCTCTCGTCGAGCAGCAGGTCGAGCAGGCGGCGTTGCAGGCGCAGCCGCTCCCCCGCCTGCCGGGCCGCCGCCTCGGCGTATCCGCGCACGGATTCGGCGACCAGGCCGTCGAGGTACTGGAAGCCCGACTCGGCCAGCTCGTACATCGCCGGGGCGGGGATCTCGGCCTGCTGGCCGATCTCCGCCAGCCGCCGCCAGGCGAGCCGCACGCCGAGCCGGTAGATCGCCTGGAGTGAGTCGAGGCTGCGGCCCTGGAGCAGCTCGCCCCGGCCGAAGTCCTGGAAGACGGTGGGGTGCACGTGCGGGCTGCCGAGACCGGTGGCCAGGTGCTCCACGAAGTGTTCGAGCGCCCGGCGGATGCCGATGAGCGACATGGGCTCGCCCGAGGTCTCGTCGACGACGACGGGCAGACTCGGGTGGGCGCGGCGGATCTCCCGCAGGATGTCGGCGGCGAGCACGGGGATCTCGTCCCGGGCCCGCGCGGTGAACGTGCGGACCTGGGTCTCGGGGACCGCTCCCCACGCGGACTCCACGGTCGCCGTCACGAGGTTCCGTCCTCCGCCGGCCCGTCCGGCTGCTCGGTGGGCTCGGCGCTCTCGTCCCCGTCCCCGCCCTCGTCCTCGGAGGCGCCCTCGGAAGCGCCCTCGGCCTCGGCCCCGTCCGCGGGCTCACCGGACGGGTCGGTCGATTCGGAGGGTGACGCGGGCTCGGCCGGCGGGCTCGTCGCCTCCGGCTCGTGATCGGGGAAGTGCACCAGCGGCACATTCGGCTGCTCGGTGTCGGCGTTCAGCATGGCGACGATGCCCACACCGGCGCCGACGGCGAGCAGCGCGGCAAAGATGCAGGTCAAGGCTGCTGCAAGGAGTCTGTGCATGGCGCGGGGGACCTCTTCTCGGCACGTCACGGCACCAGCTGTCGCCCCCGACACCAGTTTCCTACTGACGAGTTTGGAAGGGCATTGACGTGCTGTCAAGAGTTCGCTTACCGTCACCGGCCCAGGGGCTTGCCCGGACGACCGGAGGCTGCCCCGGCACGTTCACGCCACGGGGCGCCACCGGCCCCGCGCGCTGCGCGTCCCACAGCTCCGGTGGCGCACGTGGCACACCTCGACGCACGTCGCACCGCACGCAGCACGTTGAACGCGCACCACCCATCTCACCGGGAGCACCCGTCATGCGCCGTTCCGCTTCACCCCTGTCGCTGACCCTGCTGGGGCTCGGCGTGTTTCTGCTGGTCCTGGCCCCGATGCTGGCCTGGTACGTGGAACCGCGCGCCAAGCGCACCCCCATCGACGTGGACACCACCACGGTCTTCAAGGGCACCGGCGACTACTTCGACCAACAGGCGGTCGAGGGCAAGACCGACGAACCGCTCACCGTCACCCGCCGGGTGCTCGGGAACGTCGCCGCGAGCGAACGCGGCGACGTCGCCGTCTGGGACATCTCCCAGACCATCGACACCGAGCGCACGCTGGAGCTCGACGACCCGCGCAAGTCCTTCCAGTGGACGACCGAGCGGTGGGTCACCGACCGGAAGACGAACAAGCCGGTCCACTGCTGCGGCGAGGCCCCGACGGAGTTCGCCGGGGACGCCTACCTGAAGTTCCCCTTCGACGTCCAGGAGAAGGACTACCGCTGGTGGGACGGCACGCTCGGGGGCACCGTCGTGCTGGAGTACGTCGACCGCGTGACGGTCCAGGACTACGAGGGCATGCGGTTCACGGGCACCGTCGAGGCGACCAGGACGGGCTCCCGGCAGGTGCCCGGACGGCTGGTGGGCATGCCGGAGACCTCGCAGGTGATGGCCGAGGAGTGGTATGCCAACGACAACATCGAGCTGGTCGTCGACGAGGCCACCGGCCGCATCATCCGGGCGACCACCGGCCCCCACGTGACGCTGCGGGCGCCGGGCGGGACGGAGACGGCCGTCACCCTGCTGCACAGCGAGGGGCTGACGTTCACCGAGGACACCCAGGAGCAGCAGGTGGAACTGGCCCGGGCGGACAGCTCGCAACTGCGGACGGTCGGGACCACCGCCCCGATCGGGGCGGGCGTCGCGGGCGTGCTGCTCGCCGCGGCCGGTGCCGTGCTGGTGGTCCGTGGCAGGCGTCCGGCGGAGTGACGCGCGCCTCCCGGGGTGCGCCGGGAGGCGTCACCGGCCGTCTTTGAGCGCCACGACGTGTACCCGCCGGTAATTCAGGGGCGAATTTGTCATACGGGTGAGTAGCCGCATCCGTCACGACGACGAAAATTGAGCCATCCGATGGCCAGCCACCGCCCCCGGCTCCCGGCACTCGGTCCCACCGCGCACCACGCGGTCCCCGCGCACGAGACAGGCTCGCACTCCGCAGAACCCGCTCGTCCCCTCCCGCGCAGCACCAGCACCACCCCTTCGTCCACCACGCACCCTCACACGAGTGGAGCGCCCCATGCCCCAGCAGGTGCCCCCGGTGGCTCCCCACGCCGCCGCCGTACCGCCGCAGCGGCTGCCCGCCTCGGCGGGCACGGCGGTCGCCGCCGCCCTCGCGGACGCCGTCCCCTCCCGGTATCCGCGCCGCATCGTCTTCCTCGCCCGCCGCGACATCGGCAACCCGGCCGCAGGCGGTTCCGAGCTGCTCATCGACCGGATCGCCGCCGGCCTCACCGCCCAGGGCCACGAGGTCACCCTCGTGTGCGGCGGCCCGGCCGCCGAGCGCGACTACCGGGTCGTCTCCGCCGGCGGGGACGCCGGGCACTTCCTGCGCGCCCGGCGCACCGTCACCCGTGAGGTCGGTGAGGCCGACCTGATGGTCGAGGTCTGCAACGGCATGCCCTACCTCGCTCCCCTGTGGTACCGGGGGCCGACGCTCTGCTTCGTCAACCACGTCCACACCGACCTGTGGGGGATGCGCTACCCGGCCCCCGCCGCGCGGATCGGTCGGCAGCTGGAGCACTGGGCCCTGGCCCGCACGCACCGGGACAACCTGATGGTCGCGGTCTCCGACTCCACGGCCGAGGCGCTGCGCGGCATCGGCGTCCGGGGCGACCGCATCCGCATCGTCCACAACGGTGTCGAGGAACCCGGTCCCCCCGCGCCGAAGTCGCCCGAGCCGCTGTTCCTGGCGATGGGCCGGCTCGTGGAGTACAAGCGCATCGACCTGCTGCTGCGCCTGTGGGAACGGGTGCGTCCGGTCACCGGCGGCCGCCTCGTCATCGTGGGCGACGGGCCCGAGCGGGCCCGGCTCGAAGCGATGGCCGGGGACTCGGTGACGTTCACCGGGCACGTCTCCGAGGCGGAGAAGCACCGGCTGCTGAGCTCGTCCTGGCTGCTCCTGCACCCCTCGCTCGTGGAGGGCTGGGGCCTCGTGGTGATGGAGGCCGCCGCGCGCGGCACCCCCGCCGTGGGGTTCGACATCCCCGGGCTGCGGGACTCCGTCGCCGACGGGGAGACCGGCGTCCTGGCACGCGGCGAGAGCTCCTTCGCCGCCGCCTGGTGCACCCTCGGGCTCTCCACCCCCCGCCGCACCGCGATGGGCGACGCCGCACGGGCGCGCGCCGCCGGCTTCGGCTGGACGCGCACGGTCGCGGCGTTCCGCGAGGTGGCGGCCGAGGCGTGGCGGCACGGCACCGCCCCGCCGGACCCCCGCCCGGGGGCCCCGAGGTGACCGGTGTGAAGGACCCGTCCCTGCGGAGATCGGTCGCCCTGTTCAGAGCCTTCATGAACGAGCAGAACGACCCCGAGACCTGCTACTCCCTGCTCGCCCGGGACGCGGCCGACCAGATCGAGCGGTACACGCCGCTGAAGGGCTCGACCGTCATCGACGTCGGTGGCGGCAGCGGGCACTTCACCGACGAGTTCCGGCGGCGCGGCGCCCGCGGCTTCCTCTTCGAGCCCGACCCGGCGGAGCTGCACGGCCACGGCCGCACCCCGCAGGGGGCGGTGCTGGCGGACGGCTACCTGCTGCCCGTGGCCGACGGCACCGCCGACGTCACCTTCTCCTCCAACGTGCTGGAGCACGTCGACGACCCCCGGACGTTCCTCAGCGAGATGGTGCGCGTGACCCGCCCCGGCGGGCTGGTCTACGTGTCCTTCACCAACTGGTACTCCCCGTGGGGCGGCCACGAGACCGCCCCCTGGCACTACCTCGGCGCCGAGCGGGCGCGGGCCCGCTACGCCAGGCGGCACGGCCGCCCGGCCAAGCACACCCTCGGCGAGAACCTGTTCGCCGTGCACGTCGGCCCCACCCTGCGCCACGTGCGGGCCCGCGACGACGTCGAGGTGCTCGCCGCGCGGTCGCGTTACTGGCCCTTCTTCGTCCATGCCATCACCCGGGTCCCGGTCCTCCGTGAGATCGCCACCTGGAACCTCCTCCTCATCCTCCGGCGGTGCCCCCATGACGACGACCACTGACCGCACGCTCGAGATGAGCGCCGTCGGGCCCGACCCGACCGGGCCACCCCGCAGCCGGTGGTGGCTGCTGGGTGCCTACGTGCTGGTCCTGGTCGCCTTCGTGGTGGCAGCACCGGGCAACATGACCTTCGAGACGAAGCTGGGCGTCGCCACCGACCCGTGGATGTTCCTCGGTGAGCTGGGGAACCTGTGGTCGGACCGCTCCGGCTTCGGCGGCATCGCCGACCAGTACATCGGCTACCTCTTCCCGATGCTGCCGTTCTACGCCCTGCTGGACTGGGCACCGGTGTGGCTGGCCGAACGGCTGTGGCTGTCGCTCGTGGTGACCACCGCGTTCTGGGGCGCGCTGCGGCTGGCCGAGCGGCTGGACGTGGGCAACCGCTCCACCCGGCTGCTGGGGGCCGTGGCCTACGCGCTGTGGCCCACGTTCACCATCATCGTCGGCTCCACCTCGGCCGGCGCCCTGCCCGGCGCGATGCTGCCGTGGGTGCTGCTGCCCCTGGTGGCGAAGGCGGACGGCACGGCGCCGATCGCCCGGGTGGCGGCCACCCGCTCCGCGCTGCTCATCCCGTTCATGGGCGGCGTGAACGCGGCGTCGACCCTGGCGGCGCTCCTGCCGGTCGGCCTCTACCTGATCACCCGCACCGGACGGCGGCGTCTGACGCTGCTGGCGTGGTGGATACCCGGCGTGATCCTGGCGACGCTGTGGTGGGTGATCCCGCTGCTGCTCCTCGGCGCCCACGGCGAGGACTTCATGCCGTACGTCGAGCAGGCCACCGCGACCACGTCCACGATGTCGGCCTTCGAGATGCTGCGCGGCGCGGGCAACTGGGTGGCCTACCTGAACTTCGGTGAGGCCTGGCTGCCGGCGGGCTGGACGATGGCCACCGCCGCGCTCGCCGTCGCGGGCAGCGCGCTGGCCGCCGCCGTCGGCCTGGGCGGCCTGGCCCGGCGCGACATGCCCGAGCGGCGCTGGCTCGTGCTCACCGTCGTCACCGTGACGCTCGTCATGCTGGCCGGCTACGGCGGCGCCCTCGGCGCGCCGTTCGCCGAGGGGTTCCAGGGCTGGCTGGACGGCTGGCTCCGGCCGTTCCGCAACATCTACAAGTTCCAGCCCGGCCTCGCGCTGGCCCTCACCCTGGGCCTCACCCACCTCACCGCCGTCCTGGTGGCCCGGCGGCGCGGAGCCCGCGCGGCCGGCCCCGACCGCGTCGGCGCGCTGCGCAGCGCGCGGCTCGTGCCCGCGCTCACCGCGCTGCTGGTGCTGCCCGGGCTGGCGCTGCCGTACCTGAGCGGTGCGGTGCTGCAGCCGGGCGCGTTCGAGGCGCTGCCCAAGCACTGGGAGCAGACGGCGGACTGGCTGGAGGAGAAGTCCGGCGACACCCGGGCCCTGGTCGTCCCGGCGACCGCGCACGGCGTCTACACCTGGGGCTCGCCCATCGACCAGCCGCTGCACGTACTGGCCGAGTCACCCTGGGCGCAGCGGGACTACGTGCCCTTCGGACCGCCCGGCGAGCGCCGCATGCTGGACGCCGTGGAGCAGGCGCTGATGAGCGGGGGCGCCGTCCCCGGTCTCCAGCAGTACCTGAACCGCGCCGGGCTCCACTACGTCGTCGTGCGCAACGACCTCGACCCGGACCAGGTGGGCTACGTGCCGCCGCAGACCGTGAAGCGGACGCTGGAGGCGTCCGGCTACGAGAAGGTCGAGAGCTTCGGCCCGCTGACGACCGCCGGGCGCATCCCGGCCGACACCCCGGTCATGCTCCAGGGCTTCTACCCCCGGCAGAAGTCGGTGGAGATCTACGAGCCCGCCGGTACCTTCGCGCCGTCGATGCCGGAGCAGGTGCGGGCCCAGGACGTGGCGCAGACCGCACGCGTCAGCGGTGGCCCCGAGGCCCTGCTGCCGCTGTCGGCGGACCGCGACTTCGGGAACCGGCCGGCCGTGCTGACCGGCGACGCCCACCCCGGCGTCGACGCACCCGACCTGCACGTGACGGCGGACGGGCTGCGGCGTGCCGACACCCGCTTCGGCCTGGTCAACAACAACACCTCCTTCACCTACACCGCCGAGGAGCGCAACCACCCGGAGAGCCTCCAGGACGCCGGCGAGGCGCCGAAGATGATCCTCCCGGTGGAGGGCACGCGGCACCAGACGGTGGCCACGCTGCGCGGCGCGAAGTCCGTCACCGCCTCCAGCAGCGGCAGCTGGCTCTTCCACCTGCCGCAGTTCGACCCCGTGCACGCCTTCGACGGCGACCCGGAGACGGGCTGGGCCGAGGGCAGCGCCGACGACAGCACCGGCCAGTGGATCAAGGTCGAGTTCACCGGGGCCACCGACGTCCCCGGCGAGATCGAGCTGACCCCGCTGCCGGACGACGGACTGCGCCCCACGCCGACGAAGGTCAGCGTCGAGACCGACACGGGCAGGAAGGCCGTGAGATCCACGCTCGACGGCACCGGCACGCAGACCGTCAAGGCGCCCGCCGGTGAGGCGAACTGGCTGAAGCTGGAGATCCTCGACACCCAGGAGCGGCGCCCGGGGCTGACCGGCGCGGGCTTCTCCGAGATCCGCATCCCGGGCGTGGAGGTCACCCGGATGCTGTCACTGCCCGCCGACGCCCCCGAGGACGCCGCCGCCGACGCCGAGGTCGTCTCCCTGCACCGCAACGCCGACCCCGGCGGTCTGAACCCGGTGGGCAGCGAGCGGGCCCTGCACCGGCAGTTCTCCGTGACCGAGGCCGGTGACTACGGCGTCGAGGTGAGCGCCCTGCCCGTGCCCGGGACGGCGTTCGACGAGCTGCTCGACCAGGTCGCCCCCGGTGCGCAGGGCCGCATCACCGCGACCGCCGAGTCGACGAGCCCCACCGGACTCTCGCTCAGCCCGCGCAACCTCGTGGACGGCGACCTGACGACGGCGTGGATCGCCGGGGACGAGCCGGTGGTCAGGATCAGCTGGCCGCAGGCGCGCCCGGTCGACTCCGTCGTGCTGTCCGCCGCCGGCGGCATCTCGGCCCGTCCGACGGAGGTGACGATCACCTCTCCGGACGGCGCGGTGACCACGGCCGTCGACCGGAACGGCTGGGCCCGATTCGAGTCGATGACGACCGACCAGCTGGAGATCACCGTCACCGGGACGGCCGACCTCACGGTGGCCAACCCCGTCGCCGGGAGCGACCTCCAGCTGCCCGTGGGCCTGAACGAGGTCTACATCCCCGGGCTGGACGACTTCCGCGTCGAGGCGCCGCTGAAGGAGGCGCCGTTCGAGCTGGAGTGCGGCGAGGGTCCGGCCGTCACCATCGACGGCACCGCGTACGACACCAGCGCCTCCGGCACCGTCCGCGACCTCACCGACCGCCGTCCCGTGGAGGTCCGGCTGTGCGGCGACGGCGTGGGCCGCGGCGAGTCCGTCGCCCTGGACGCCGGTGAGCACACGGTGGAGACCGGCGCCGACGAGGCCCTGGCCGTCACCGACCTCTCCCTGACCCGGGGCGACGTCCAGACCACCGGCGCCGACCGGGACGTGACCGCCACCGACTGGGAGGGCGACGAGCGCTCCGTGAAGGTGGAGCCGGGCAACGCCTCCTACCTGCGTACCCACATGGCCGTCAACGACGGCTGGACGGCCACGCTGGACGGCGAGGAGCTGGAGCCGGTGCGGCTCGACGGCTGGCAGCAGGGCTTCCTCGTCCCCGAGGGCGAGGGCGGCACGGTGACGCTGGAGTACGGCCCCGCGACGACGTACACCGTCGGACTGTGGGTCGCGGGAGCCGCGATCCTGGGGCTGCTCGCGCTCGCCCTGGTCCGGCGCCGCGACGTCGACGAGGAGGCCGGCGCCGCTCCGGTGCCCGCCCCGGGCTGGCTGCTGGGCGTCGTGGCCCTGACCGTGGTGCTGGCCCTGGTCTCCGGGCCGTACGCGCTCGTGGTCCCGGCGGCGGCCCTGCTGGCCTGGTGGCGGCCCGCCGTGCTCGTTCCGCTCGCGGTCGGTTCCATGGTGGTGGCTGCGGTCTTCGCCGTCCTGCACGCCGACTCCGGCTTCGCGGAGGGCACCGGCGCCTACGGGCACGCGGCCCAGGCGCTGGCGCTGCTGGCCCTGGTCGCGGCGCTGGTGACGGTGGGCCCCGGACCGGGCGGACGCCACCGCGAGGGCGGCGAGGAGGACGCGGGCCACAGGTCCGCTCCGCACGGCCCGCCCGTCGCGGCACCGCGGGGCCCCGCACCGCAGGGCCCGGACGCGTACGGCAAGCCCGGCGCCGGCCACCCCGGCACCGGTCACGGCGACACCCGGGAGGAACCGAACCGATGACCCCTGAGCGCATCCCGTTCCCGGTGGTGGACGAGATATCCCGGCACTGTGTCGACGAGCGCGAGCCGGACACCGTCCACATCGAGATCCACCTGCCCGGCCGGCTCGACGAGGACCGGCTGCGCAGGGCGGTGCGGGATGCGCTCGGCCGTCATCCGCGCGTCCTCATGCGCGAGGCGCCGCCGCGCTGGTGGCGTCCCGGGTACGCCTGGGAGCTGCCCGGGGCGCCGGACACCGACCCCGTCCGGTTCCCCGGCGACACGCTGGCGGAGGCCCGTCACCGCTCGCTGCGGGACGCACCGCCCCTGAGCGCCGCGCCGCCGCTGCGCATCGAGGTGGTGGACGCGCCCGGGGGCGACGGGTGCGTCCTGCTCGCGACGGTGAACCACGTCGGCATGGACGGACCGGCGTGCCTGCGGGTCCTGGCCACGGCGGCGGAGCTGTACGGCGGCGCGGACAACGCGCCCGCGCCGCCACCCGTCCGCGCCGCCACCGGGCCGGACCGGCCGGAGCCGTCCGCGCCCCCCGAGTCGGGCTCGGCCTGGGCCCGTCCGGCGCGGCTCGCCGCCGATCACGGCGGCGGACGGCCCGGGCACGGCAACGGCATGCACCTCGCCGAGCTGCCGCTGCCGTCCCGGCCGAAGGGCTCCCCGTACACCGTCAACGACCAGCTCCTCGTCGCCACGTGCCTGACGGCCCTGCGGTGGAACCGCGACCACGGGCGCGGCGACCGGCCGGTCCGCATCACCATGCCCGTCGACGACCGGCCCCGGACCGCCGACATGCCCATCGGCAACGGCACCCGGCTCGTGGAGGTGCCCTTCGGGACGCCGCACCGGGCCGCCGACGGCGACCCCGACGCCGTCGAGGAGCTGCTGCGCGCGACGGCGCTGCGCACCCGGGCGCTCAAGGCGCTGCCCCGGCCGCAACTGGGCCGCAGCGGCGCCCTGCTGACGACGCCGGTGCTGCCGGTCGGGGTGCGGGCGACGACCGCCCGGGCGCTGCGGTGGGGGCTCGGCCCGTGGGCGTCCACCACGCTGCTGTCGAACCTCGGACGGCTCCCCTACCCGATGGACTTCGGGGACGGCGCCGGGCGGGCCACCGCCGCGTGGATCTCGGCTCCCGCCCGTATGCCGCGCGGGGTGTCGGTCACCACGATCTCGGTCGGAGGGCGCCTCCAGGTCGTGCTCCGCTGGTCGCGGGGCCGCTTCGACGACGCCGCCGGGCACCGGCTCGGCGACCTGTTCGCCCGTACGCTGGCCGAAACGGCCTCCGGTGACGGCGGCGGCCCGGCCACCGGTCGTCCCACCGGACAGGAGGCAGCACGATGAGCGCACCGGCCGACAGCCTCAAGGAGCTCTACGAGAACCCGGCCACCCCGGTCGCCTCCGGCGCCGACCGCTCCCGCAGGCAGGCCGCCATCCTCGCCCGCGCCCTGGGCCCGGGCCCCGGCACCGTCCTCGACGTCGGCTGCGGGGACGGCACGGCGGCGGCCGTCGCGGCGCCGCTGCTGCCGGGGAAGCGGCTGGTCGGCAGCGACTGGTCCCAGGACGCGCTGCGCCGCGCGGGCGCCCACCTGCGGGCGGTGCGCGGCGAGTTGACGGCGTTGCCGTTCGCCACCGGCTCGGCCGACGCCGTCCTGTTCAGTGAGGTCATCGAACACCTCGTGGACCCGGACGCCGCCCTGGACGAGCTGCACCGCGTCCTGCGGCCGGGCGGCCACCTGCTGCTCTCCACGCCGAACCTGGCCGCCTGGTACAACCGGGGGCTGCTGCTCGCGGGCGTGCAGCCGGTGTTCTCGGAGGTGTCGATGCGGGGCATCCACGGACGTCCCGGCGCCCAGGTCGTCGGCCATCTGCGCCTGTACACCGCGCGGGCGCTGCGGTCGATGCTCCCGGCGGCGGGCTTCGAGATCGTCCGCATGACGGGCGCGCCGTACCACGACGTCCCGGCTCCGCTGCGGCCCCTGGACCGCCTGGCGTGCCGGACGCCGTCGCTGGCCTCGATCCTGCTCGTCCACGCCCGCCGCCGCGACCGCGCCGCCGGACCCGACCCCCGGGAGGGCGGCTAACCGTGTGGGTGGGCGTCGCTGCGGCGCTGCTGGCCAACCTGCTGTTCAGCGTCGGCTTCGTGGTGGAGAAGCGGGCGCTGTCCGGGCTGCCCCCGCTCTCCGCCGCGCGCCCCTGGCAGGTGCTCGCGCACCTGCTGCGCAGCCCGCTGTGGCTGGTGGGCGCCGGGGCGCTCGGGCTCGGCTTCGTCGCCCAACTCGCCGTGTACCGCACACTGCCGCTGGTGGCCGCGCAGGGCCTGTTCGTCACCGGCCTGGTGATGCTGCTCCTGCTCTCGCCGGTGTTCCTCGGCGAGAAGTCCTCCGGGCGCGAACGGGCCGCGATGGTGCTGATCCTGGCGGCGCTGGTGATGATCGTCCTGTCGCTGCGCGGCGGTGAGGAGGCCATCAGCCACGCCGCGCCGACGCCGCTGCTGCTGGGCATCTGCGTGCCGGCGCTGCTGCTCGGCCTCCTCGTCTTCGGCACCGCCGAACGCCGCTCCCGGCGACGGCACCGGATGCCCACGGCCGGAGTGCCCTACGGCGTCGCGGTGGGGTTCCTGTACGGGGTCAGCTCGCTGGCCATCAAGGGCGTGGCCGGTCTGCTGGAGGGCAACGGCCTGGGCGGCTGGGTGCTCGCCGTGCTCGGCTCCCCCTACCCGTACCTGCTGATGTGCACCGGCTCGACGGGGCTGGTCCTCTCCCAGACGGCGCTGCAACGGTGCCGCGCCTCCCTCATCGTCCCGGTCTGCACGACGGTCACGTTCCTGTTCACCGTCGCCGCCGGCACGATCGCGTTCGACGAGCCGCTGCCGGAGGAGCCGCTGCGGCTCGCGCTGCGGCTGGGCGGCGCGCTGCTGGCCGTCAGCGTGCTGCTGGCCCTCCCCCGACACGACGAGCCGCCCGCCGCCGAACCGCCCGGACCCGCACCACGCCACACCGCGCGGAACGACACCGCACGCAACGGCCCCGCGCGGAACCGCCCCGGCGGGCCGGTGCCCGTCCCGAGGCCGCCGGGCCGGGCGGAGGCGTACGGCCCGACCCCCCTGGCAACCGACCACCGCACGGAAGGCACCTCCCATGTCCCCTGACGACCCGCTGCTGGAGATCCTGGCCTGCCCCCTCGACAAGGGCACGCTGATCCTGCTGGAGGGTGAGCACGCCCTCTACAACCCACGGCTGCGCCGCCGCTACCCGATCGTGGACGGCGTGCCGCAACTCCTGCCGGCCTCCGGCGAGCCGGTGAGCGACGAGGAGCACGCCCGCTTCAGCGAGCGCGCCGAGGCCGTATGACGCTCGCCGCCCGCCTCGGCCCGCTGCTGCCCGCCCGTGTCGTGGCGGGTGCGGCGGCCCGGGTGTACCCGCGATTCGAGCCCGAGCTGCGCCGGCTGGCCGACTTCTGCCCGCGCGGCGGCACGGCCGTGGACATCGGCGGCTGGTACGGCCCGTGGACCCGTCACCTCGCCCGGCGGGCGGACCGCGTCGTCACCGTCGAACCGGTGCCGGGGCTCGCGGCCACGCTCCGGTCCACCGCCCCCGGCAACGTGCGGGTCGTCGAGGCCGCCGCGGCCGAGAGCGAGGGCACGGCGACACTCTGGCTGCCGACGGGCGGCGGCGAACGCGGCGTCTCCTCCCTGGTGCGCCGCGAACAGCTGCACTCCGTGAAGCTCCAGGTGCGCACGGTCAGCGTCGACGGGCTGGAGCTGGACGACGTCCGGCTCGTCAAGGTCGACGTCGACGGGCACGAGGCCGCCGTGCTCCGGGGCGCCGAGCGGACCCTCGCGCGGTGCCGGCCGGCCCTCTTCGTCGAGCTGGAGGTCCGCATCCAGCCCGTGGAGCCCGTGCTGGAGCTGCTGGCGGGGTACGGCTACACCGGCTGGGTGCTGCCGGCCGCGCACTGGATCCCGCTGGCCGCGTTCGACCTGGCCGGGCACCAGGAGCGCACCGCGCACGTCGCCGAGCACGGGCTGCTGCGTCGTACGGTGCTGCCGCACCGCCGCTACGTCAACTCCGTGCTGTTCCTGCCCGACGGGCGCAGCCCCCGCGTGCGCGGCCCGGCCGAGCGCGGTGTGGCCCGCTGAGGGCCGCGTAGGGTGAGCCGCATGACCATCCGGACCGCCGTCGTACCGCTCGCGGACGTCTTTCCGCTGCGCTGGGAGGTGCTGCGGCCGGGGCTGCCGAGGGAGTCCGCCGCGTTCCCCGAGGACGCCGGGCCGGGCGCCTTCCACATCGCCGCGTTCGGGCCGGGCGCCTCGGGCGAGGCGGTGCTCGGGTGCGGCAGCTTCTACCCCGAACCCTTCCCGCGTCCCGGCGGGCCCGCCGGGACGGCGTACCGCATCCGGGGCATGGCCAGTGCCGAGGCGGCGCGCGGCCACGGCTACGGCGCCGCCGTCCTGGCCGCCGGGAGCCGCGAGGCGGCCGGGCGCGGCGCGCGGGTGCTGTGGTGCAACGGGCGCACCGAGGCCCGCGCCTTCTACGAGCGGCACGGCTACCGGGTGCACGGCGAGGAGTTCGTCATCGAGGGCGTCGGGCCGCACTACGTCCTGGTCAGGGAGCTGGACGCCTGACGCCGGCCCGGACGGCCGCGCGGGAGGCCCCCGGGCGGACCGTAGACTTGCCGCGTGGCGGGCAGGATCAACGACGACGACGTGCGGACGGTGCGGGACGCGGTCCCGATCGACACCGTCGTCTCCGAGTACCTCCAGCTGCGCCCCGCCGGGGGAGGCAACCTGAAGGGGCTGTGTCCCTTCCACGACGAGAAGTCCCCCTCCTTCCACGTGAGCACCGCGAAGGGGCTCTTCCACTGCTTCGGCTGCCAGGAGGGCGGCGACACGCTCGCCTTCCTGATGAAGGTCGACCACCTGACGTTCTCCGAGGCCGTCGAGCGGCTCGCCGCCCAGGCCGGGATCACGCTGCGGTACGAGGAGGGCGGCTACGGGCGGGCCAGCCAGCAGGGCGAGCGCACCCGGCTGATCGAGGCGCACAAGGCGGCCGTCCTCTACTACGCCGAGCAGCTCGACTCCCCGGAGGCGGAGGCGGGCCGCCGCTTCCTCGCCGAGCGGGGCTTCGACCAGGGCGCGGCCCGGCACTTCGACGTCGGCTACGCCCCCGCCGGGTGGGACCACCTCACCCGGTTCCTGCGCGGGCGGGGGTTCACCGACAAGGAGCTGGTCCTGTCGGGGCTGTCCCAGGAGGGTCGGCGCGGCCCGATCGACCGGTTCCGAGGCCGGCTGATGTGGCCCATCCGGGACATCTCGGGTGAAGTGGTCGGCTTCGGCGCCCGACGGCTGCGGGAGGACGACAACGGGCCCAAGTACCTCAACACCCCCGAGACGCCGATCTACCGCAAGTCGCAGGTGCTCTACGGCATCGACCTGGCCAAGCGGGACATCGCCAAGGAGGGGCGGGCCGTCGTCGTCGAGGGCTACACCGACGTCATGGCCTGCCACCTGGCCGGGGTGACGACGGCGATCGCCACCTCCGGCACGGCGTTCGGCGAGGGGCACATCAAGATCCTGCGCCGCATCCTCATGGACAACTCGCGCACCGAGGTGATCTTCACCTTCGACGGCGACGCGGCCGGACAGAAGGCGGCCCTGCGCGCCTTCGAGGACGACCAGAAGTTCGCCGCCCGCACCTCCATCGCCATCAGCCCCGGCGGTATGGACCCGTGCGACCTGCGCCTCGCCAAGGGCGACACCGCCGTGCAGGAGCTCATCGACAGCCGTTCGCGGCTCTTCGAGTTCGCCCTGCGCTCCGTGGTGGACGAGCACGACCTGGACTCCGCCGAGGGCCGGTCGGCGGCCCTGGAGGCGGCGGCACCCATCGTCGCGCAGCTCAAGGACCCCTCGCTCCAGCACGAGTACGCCGTGCGGCTGGCCGGGCTCCTCGGCGTCCTGGACACGCAGTTCGTCGTGCGGCGCATCGGCCAGATCGCCAAGTGGAAGCGGGAGGGCGGCGGCCGACAGCAGCGCCCCCGTGCCGACCGGGCCGGGGAGGGGCCCGGGGGCCGCACCCCCGCGCCGCCCCCCGGTCCCGCACCCGGCAGGCTCGGGCCGTCCCTGCACCTGCGCAGCCCCGCCCACCTCGTCGAACGGGAGCTGCTGAAGCTGGCGTTGCAGTACCCGGCACTCGTCGCTCCGACGTTCGACGCCTACGGGGCCGACGAGTTCACCGCCGAGCCCTACGCCGTCGTGCGCGGGCTCATCGAGACGGCCGGAGGCACCGAAGCGGCGGACGCGGACTACCTGGACCGGGTCCGGGACGCCGCGCCGGACGACACCGTGCGCAAGCTGATCACCGAACTGGCCGTCGAGTCCCCGCGCAACCCCGGCAACGGCGCCCCCGACGAGGCGTACGCGGGCGAGCAGTTGGTCGCGGTGCGGCTGGCCGCCGTCCGGGCCCGGGTGGCGGAGCTCGAGGGCAGCGCCCGGCGGCTGGACGCCCAGGGGCGGGCGGAGGAGTCGGCGGCGGTGTGGCAGGAGCTGTGGGTGCTGGAGCAGTACGCGACGGCACTGCGGGCCAAGGGCGCGTCCGCGCTGTAACTCCCGCCCTGCGTAGTCCTACCGCCGCGTCCCGTAGCGAAAACCCAAAAAACCGTACGCAGACCCCTACAGAGTGCAGTGTGTCGTACCCCACACTGTTGACGGTGTCTCAACCCGTTGTCGAGCGCGACGCGTGGAGCAGCCGACGCGCTCTCATTACCGGGGACGGGCGGCGGCGCCGAGCCACCGCGACCGTCCTCGTCGTGCACGCCGTTCCCGCAACTGGCAGCGATCACTCCTGGAGGTCGCCCTCGTGCAGACCCAGACCCTGACCGGTTCGCCGACGCCCGCGTCGCCGTTCGCCCCGGCCGGCCTCATCGGCTCGCCCGCGACGCCCGCCGCGCACCCCGAGCAGGTGCCCGCTCCCGGCACCGCCCCACCGCTGGACCTGCTGGAGCCGCTCCCGCCGGAGCCGCCCGCCCCTCGGCGCGTGCGCGCGGTGGGGGTGCGTCCTGACGCGGGTGCGGCGCCGTCGGCCGACCTGTTCCGGCAGTACCTGCGGGAGATCGGCCGCATCCCGCTGCTGAGCGCGGCCGAGGAGGTCGAGCTGGCGCGCAGGGTCGAGGCCGGGCTCTTCGCGGAGGAGAAGCTGGCGGCCTCCACGGACCTGGAGAGCGGCCTCGCCCTCGACCTGGACCGGATCGTGGTGCGGGGCCGGCTGGCCAAGCGGCGGCTGATCGAGGCGAACCTGCGCCTGGTCGTCTCGGTGGCCAAGCGGTACGTGGGCCGGGGGCTCACGATGCTCGACCTGGTGCAGGAGGGGAACCTCGGCCTCATCCGCGCGGTCGAAAAATTCGACTACGCGCGTGGATTCAAGTTCTCCACCTACGCGACGTGGTGGATTCGGCAGGCGATGTCGCGTGCGCTGGCCGACCAGGCCCGCACGATACGCGTGCCGGTACACGTGGTGGAGCTGATCAACCGCGTGGTCCGCGCCCAGCGCAGCATCCTCCAGGAACGCGGCTACGAGCCGACGCCGCGGGAGGTCGCGCTGCTGCTGGACCTCACCGAGGAGCGGGTCAGCGAGGTGCTGCGGCTCGCCCAGGAGCCGATCTCCCTGCACGCGCCGGTCGGCGAGGAGGAGGACGTCCACCTCGGGGACCTCATCGAGGACGGGGACGCCCCCTCACCGGTGGAGTCGGCGGCGTTCCTGCTGCTGCGGCAGCATCTGAACGCGGTGCTCTCCACGCTCGGCGAGCGCGAACGCAAGGTGGTGCAGCTGCGGTACGGACTGCTCGACGGGCGGCCGCGCACCCTGGAGGAGATCGGCCGGCTCTTCGGCGTCACCCGGGAGCGCATCCGGCAGATCGAGTCGAAGACGCTCGGCAAGCTGCGCGACCACGCCTACGCCGAACAGCTCCGCGGGTATCTGGACTGACGGCACTGACGGCACACCCGGCTCAGGCGGTGAACGCGCCGGGGTGGGTCTCGTCCCGCACGGCGGCGTACTGCTGGCGCACGGCCTGCCCGACCGGCAGGTCGTCGCCGGGGTCGCACAGTGTCGCGGCGGGTGCCGGCCACTGCGGGGGCGCGGCCGGTGTGTGGTGCCCGTTCGCGACGCCCAGGGCCCAGGCGGCCTGCCGCGCGGCCCCCAGCGTGGTGTAGTCGGCGGCCTGCGGGACGACGACCTGGGTGCCGAACACGGCGGGCGCGATGGCCTGCACGGCGGGCAGCTCGGCGGCCTGGCCGAGCAGGAAGATCCGGTGCACCGCCACACCTCGGCGGCGCAGCACGTCGAGCGCGTCGGCCAGCCCGCACAGCATCCCCTCGAAGGCGGCCCTGGCCAGGTGCTCCGGCTTCATGGACTCCCGCCGCAGTCCGGCCAGCGTCCCCGCCGTGTGCGGCAGGTCGGGCGTCCGCTCGCCCTCCAGGTAGGGCAGCAGAACCATCCCGTACGAGCCGGGTGAGGACCGGAGCGCCAGGGCGGAGAGCCCCTCCAGGTCGCAGCCGAGGAGTTCGGCGGTGCCGCGCAGCACGCGGACGGCGTTGAGGGTCCGCACCACGGGCAGGTGCATGCCGGTGGCGTCGGCGTACGAGGTGATGGTGCCGCTGGGATCGGCGAGCGGTTCGTGGTGGATGACCGAGACCGAGCCGGAGGCGCCGAGGGAGACGACGGCGTCGCCCAGCCCGATGCCGAGGCCGAACGCGGCGGCCATGGTCTCCCCGGTGCCGGAGGAGATGAGCAGGCCTTCGGGCGTGTGCCCGGCGACGTCGGCGGGTCCGAGCACCTCGGGGAGGGCGACCTGGTGTCCGAGTGCCAGTTCGGCGAGGTCGGGGCGCCAGCCGCCGGTGGCGGCGGACCAGTAGCCGGTGCCCGAGGCGTCGCCCCGGTCGGTGGTGCGGCGGGCGGGGCGGCCGAGGAGCTGCCAGGTCAGCCAGTCGTGCGGCTGAAGGACGGCGGTCGTGCGGGCGGCGGCGTCCGGCTCGTTGCGGGCGAGCCAGCGCAGCTTCGTGACGGGGTTGCCGGACTGCGGGACGAGGCCGACGGCCTGGGCCCAGGCGGCCTTGCCGCCGAGCCCGTCGACCAGGTCGGCGGCGACCGTCTGGGCGCGCGGGTCGTTGCCGACGAGTGCGGGGCGGACGGCGTTCCCGACGCGGTCGAGGAAGACGGCGGCGTGCTGCTGTCCGGAGACCCCGATCGCCTGCACCCCCTCCAGGAGGCCGCCCCCGGCCGCCTCGCCGAGCGAGAGCAGCCAGGCCTGCGGGTCGATCTCGGTCCGGCGCCCGCCGCCCTCGGGCGGCGGGGCGGGGTGCGGGGCGTACCCCTGCCTGATGACGGCACCGGTGTCGGTGTCGCAGACGACGATGCGGGTGTACTCGGACGAGCTGTCCAGACCGGCGGCTATCCCCATGGCCACGATGATGCCGTATCGGGGTGCGGACACGAGCGAGCCCCCGCCCGTGCGCGGTGGCACGGACGGGGGCGGGAGGGTCGAGCGGAGCGCCGGTCAGAAGGAGGTAGATCCCGGTGCCCGCGCATCCTGGGAGCCCGGGTGGCCGGAGGACGTCCGGCCACCCGGTGCCACCGGGGCTCAGTCGACCGCGGCGGCGCCGTTCTCCGAGAGGAGGTTGAGGTCCGACAGGATGTGCGACAGCGGGTCGTCGCCGTCCTGGATCGTGGAGTTCTCCGTGCAGGCCTGGCTGTTGTTGCTCGACAGGACGTCCTGGACGGTGATCGGCACGAGGCCCACGAGGCTGCCCACGTTGGTCTTCCCGTCCAGCGCCGCGATGCACGGCTTGTTCAGGGAGCCGTTGACCAGGCTCATGTTCGGGCTCATGTAGCCGCCCGTGGTGGTGTTGCCGTAGACCTGCTTCGCGCCGTTGCCGCTGGCCGCTTCCTGGTTCCCGTCGCCGACCGCGAGAGCGGGGGACGCAACGACACCGGTCACACCGACGACGGAAGCCGCCACAGCAGCCGTGGCGAGCACCTTCTTGATCACGAGTTTTCCTTCCGAATCTGGAATGCCCCGCTGCCGGAGCAAACTGGACAACTCACGATCCGGCGCAGAAGTTCTGCCCCTTCACTCGACCGGCTCAATGATGCGATTCTCGGATTCTTCCTACCGGAACAGGACGTCGCAGCTCGAAACGTTTCCGCAGGCATGGACACCGAGAAGGCGCCCAAACGTGGGACGGCCGCCTTACGGCTTGCGCCCCACGCCGCCGTAGGAGTCCACGGGAACGGCGGAGCCGACCTCCGACGGGTTCGGCCGCCACAGCGGACACGAGACGACTCCCGGCTCGACGAGGTCGAACCCGGCGAAGAACGCCCCGAGCTCCTCCGGGCTGCGCAGCCTGTACTGCACCTGCCCGCCCTCGTTGTGCTCCTCCTGCGCCTTCTTCAGCGTCTCGTCGGTGTCCGTGCCGTCGCAGACCAGCAGGTAGCTACCGGACGGCAGCGCCTCCGTCAGTTCGCGGACGATGCCGAGCGCCTCCGCGTCGTCCGTGACGTGACCGAGGATGCCGCTGAGGATGAGCGCGACCGGCCGGTCGAAGTCCAGCGTGCGGCGGGCCTCGGCCAGGATCGCCGCCGGCCGGTGCAGGTCGGCGTCCAGGTACGCCGTCGCGCCCTCCGGGGTGCTGGTGAGCAGCGCGCGGGCGTGGGCCAGGACCAGCGGGTCGTTGTCGACGTAGACGATCCGCGAGTCGGGGGCCACCCGCTGCGCGATCTCGTGGGTGTTGTCGACCGTCGGCAGCCCCGTGCCGACGTCGAGGAACTGCCGCACCCCGGCGTCGTCGGCCAGGTACCGGATCGCCCGGGAGAGGAACGCGCGGAAGGCGCGGGCGTTGGCCGCGATGGCCGGGAACGCCGTGGCGAACTGGTCCGCCGCCACCCGGTCGGCCTCGTAGTTGTCCTTGCCACCGAGCCAGTAGTTCCACATCCGGGCCGAGTGCGGCACGCTGCTGTCGATCAGCGCCGCCGGGTCCTCGCCGGTCGGGTCGCCTTCGGCTATGGGTCCGCCGTTCGCCACGTTCATCTCCTGTTGGCCACGTCACATGCGATCAGTGCGATCAACGTACCGCCCCGCCCGTCACCGGGCCACAGGCCGGTCCCCCGCCCAGGGCCGGGCAGCGGCGTGAGCCACGTCATTCTGCCCGGACCCCGCCGCCGGATACCGTGCCCCTGCCCGGCCCGCGACGGACGGTTCGGGGCCCGTATCCGTCCGGACGAGCTGGAGGTCCGCCGTCGTGTCCGATGACGTCCCTCCCGCGGTGCCGGGCTACTCCGCCGACCTCTCCCCCCTCATAGCCGCCACCGCCCGCTGGCTGGTCTCCGCCTACCCGGCCGTCGGCGGGGCGATGAGCGCGGCCCTGGCCGAGGCGCAGGCCCGCCAGGCGGCCACGGTCGCGGCCTGGCTGCGCTACCCGACGGCGGTGGACGCGGCGCTGGCGGCCCTGACCGGGGCCGGGGGCTCCGATCGGCTGGACCGGCTGCTGGGCCCAACGGGCGGTACAGGCGACGGCCCCGGCGATCCCGACCAGGCGTGGCGGACCTGGGTGGACGAGGTGGTCGCCAGCTGGGCGGCGTGCCTGCTGTCCTGCCCCGAGCTCGCCCGCAGCGCCGTGGCGGCGCTGTCCCCGGGCAACGGGACCGGCTCCGGCGTCTCCGGCGGATTCGGCGAGTTCCGGCGGCTGACGGCCCCCGACGTCCACGACCGGCAGGCGGCACCCCTGCTCCGCCACCCCGACCTCGTGGCCGGGGTGGCCGACCTCCACCGCGCCGGCCTGATCGCCCGTCTGCGGGCCGACCCCGTCGCGGGCTGACCCCGTCGCGGGCCGACCGGTCCCGCGCACCGTGCGGAACGCCCCGTTGTGCCGGATCATGGCAGCAGGCCGAGGAACGGCGGCGAGGACGTGAGATGGCCACAGGGCACGGCAGCGGCAGGTTCGCGGACGCGCTCGTCCGGCTGCTGGCCTGTGCCGAACCGGACGACCTGCTGGCCGAGGCGGCGGCCGCGCTCTCGCCCCGGGTACAGGACGCGGTCGGCGTCCTGTACCGGCTGGACGCGGACGGATCGCTGCGGCTGACCGCCTCCGTCGGACTGCCCGCCGCCTACCTCGAAGCCTACCGCGTCATCCCCGTGGACTCCTGGCTGCCGTGCGCCCGCGCGGTACGGGAGAGCCGCCCGGTCTGGACGACCGCCGGTGAGTACGCGCGGCCCGACCTCCACCCGGAGGACCACGGCCGCGTGCCGCTGCCCTCCAGCGCGGAGTTCGTCGCCGTCCCCCTGCTCGTGGACGGCACCTGCCTCGGCGCGCTCAGCCTGCGGGTACCCCGGGGCAGCGCGCTGGACTCCACGGTCGAGTACCGGCTGATGGCACTGGCCACGGCCTGCGCCCACCGCTGGGAGCGGATCCTGACCGGCGGGAACGTCCCCGCCGGGGACCAGGGACTGCCGCCGAGGGCCCTGGCGGCAGGGCAGCGGCGGGTGACGATGCTGGAGATGGCGCTGTCCAACGCCAGCATCGGCACCTTCGACTGGGACTTCCCCTCCGGCCACGTCGTCTGGGACGAGCGGTCCTGCCGGCTCTTCGGCATCAGCCCCGAGGAGTTCGACGGCCGCATCGAGACGTTCGAGAGGTCCGTCCACCCCGAGGACCGGGCCCTGGTGGCGGAAGCGGTCGCCAAGAGCCACCGGACGGGCAAGTACGACGTCACCTACCGCGTCGTGCACCCCGACGGCGCCGTCCGCTGGATCACGGCCGAGAGCCGGGTCGTCTACAACCGCGAGGGAAACCCGCAGCGCATGATCGGCATCGTCCAGGACCGGACGGACGAGCACGAGCGGGAAGCGGCCCGCAAGGCCCGCAGCGACTTCATCCTCGCCCTCACCCGCTCCCTGGCCGCCGCCCTCTCCACCGACGACGTCGTCTCCGCCGTGGCCGCCGCGGCGCTGCGGGAGCTGGGCGGTACCCGGCTGGCCGTCTTCCTGCGCGAGGAGGACGGCACCCTGCGGCTGGCGGGCTCCCGGGGCTACGCCCCCGAGCAGGTGCCGAAGCTGCGGCTGCTGGGCGAGGTCAGCACCGAGCACCCGCTCCTGCGGTCCGTGTGGGCGGGCACGCCGCTGTTCATCGAGACCGCGCGCGAGTACCGCGAGCGCTTCCCCGACGAGCGGCTGGCCTCGCCCAGCGGCGACAACGCCCAGGCGTGGGCCGTCCTGCCGCTGATGTCCGCCCGCAACCTCGTGGGCAGCTGCGTCATCACCTACGCGCGGCCCCGGCGCTTCTCCCCCGACGACCGGACCGTCTACACGGCCGCGGCGGGCATCATCGCCCAGGCCCTCACCCGGGCGTCCCTCTACGACTCGGGTCGGGGCTACCTCACGGAGCTGCAGCAGCTCATGCTCCCCCGCGACCTGCCCGAGCTGCCGGGGCTGGAGGTCGCCGTCCGCTACCGGCCGGGGTCGGAGGGCCTGGACGTCGGCGGGGACTGGTACGACGTCCTGCGGCTGCCCGGCGACCGGGCCGCGCTGATCATCGGCGACGTCCAGGGGCACAGCGCCCGGGCGGCGGCGGTCATGGGGCAGATGCGCACCGCCATGCGCGCCCGCGCCGCCGAGTACCACTCGGCCCAGGGGCTCATGGCCTGGGCCAACCGCACGCTCTGCGACCTGGACACCGACCTCTTCGCCACGTGCATCATCACGGAGGTGGACCGGGCCAGGCGGCGGCTGCGCATCGTGCGCGCCGGCCACCCCTACCCCATGCTGCTGTGCCCCGACGGAACCGTGCGGGACATCGAGGTGCCGGGCGGCACGCCGCTCGGCACCTTCACCGAGGAGACCTACCCCTCGTGGGAGACGGAGCTGGAGCCGGACAGCACGCTGCTGCTGTACACCGACGGCCTGGTGGAGGCGCCGGGCTCCGACTACACCGGAGGGGTCACGCGGATCGCCGACCAGCTCGCGCGCGACGGGCGCCTGCCACTGGACGTGCTCGCCGACCGCCTGGTCGCGCCCGCCGCCTCCCGCTCCCTGCACGACGACATCGCGGTCCTGCTGCTGCGCCCCGACGGCTGACCCACCGGGACGGGACCGGGCGGGCGCGGGACGGGGCGACCTCGGAAAATCCGCTGCCGCCCGGAGGCCGATTCCGCCGTCACGGGGCAGAATGGGGAAGCGCCAGGGGGTGCCCACGGCACAGGTCGGTCCAGGAGGTGGTGCGGTGGTCCTCGAGCGCAGGCCCACGGCCCGCCGGACGCTCTCCGGCCGGGGTCGCGGGGCCTCGGCGGCGCTCCGCAGGACGCGTGAGGCGCTGGGCACCATGCTGGCCCCGCGCGACCGCCTGACCTGGCTGAACGAGGCGAGCAGCCGGATCGGCACGACCCTGGACCTGGAACGGACCTGCCAGGAACTCGCCGACTACGCGGTGCCCGAGCTGGCCGACGGGGCGGCCGTCGACGTGCTCGACAGCATCCTGCGCGGCGAGCAGCCCGTGACGCCGCCGACCGGGCGGCTGCCCGTGACGCGCGCGATGGCCGTCTCGGAACTGCCCGAACTCGACCTGGAGCCCGACCCGGTCGGCGACCTCTCCACCCGCCGTTCCGGCAGCCTGGTCAACCCCTGTCTGCTGGAGCAGCAGCCGGTCCTCGTCAGCCGGATCGAGCCGCACGAGTACGAGATGATCGCCCCCACCCGGAACGCGGCCCTGGCCATGCAGCGGGCGGGTGTCCACAGCTACATGGCGGTGCCGCTGGTGGCCCGGGGCGTGTTCCTCGGCATCGCGGACTACGTGCGCGCCGGCACCCGGCCCGGTTTCACCCGCACGGACGTGTCGCTGGCGATGGAACTGGCCACGAAGGCGGCCGTCTACGTCGACAACGCCCGGATGTACGGACGGGAGCGGCAGGCCGTCGTCTCCCTCCAGCGCAGCCTGCTGCCGCGCGCCACCCCCGAGACGCCGGGCCTGGCCGTCGACACCTGCTACGCGCCGGCGAACGAGCCGCAGGGTGTCGGGGGCGACTGGTTCGACGTCGTCGGCCTGCCGGGAGGCCGGACGGCGCTGGTGGTCGGGGACGTCATGAGCCACGGCATGGCGGCGGCCGCCACGATGGGCCGGCTCCGGGCCGTCGCCCGCACGCTGATGAGCCTGGACATCGCCCCCGAACGCGTACTGGGCCGCCTGGACCTGGCCGCCCGCGACCTGGAGGAGGATCAGGTCGCGACCTGCCTGGTCGCCGTCCACGACCCCGTCGACCGGACGTACACGCTGGCCGCCGCCGGACAGGTCCCGCCGCTCGTCGTGGACGGCCGGGGCAACGCCCGTTACCTGGAGATGCCCGTCGGCGCGCCGCTCGGCTCCGGCGTCATTCCCTACGACGCGGTCGAGCTGCCCGCCGAGGAGGGCGACCGGCTCGTGCTCTACACGGACGGGTTGATCAAGACCCGTGAGGACGACCTGGACCACTGCCTCGACCTGCTGCGCAAACGTGCGGGCGAGCTGCTGGCCGGTCGGATGCTGGGCGCCGAGGAGCTGGTGCACGCCGCGCCGACCGGCGTGCACCGGTTCGACGAAGCGGTGACCGTCGTCTCCGCGTCCTGCCCGAGCGGTGACGTCCTGCTCCGGCAGTGGGACCTGCCGAGCGACGGCGCCGCGGCGGGGCGGGCCCGCAGGCTCGTGCGCGAGCAGCTCGGCCGGTGGCGGCTGGAGGAGATGTCGGACGTGACCGAACTGGTCGTCAGCGAGCTGGTCGGCAACGCGCTGCGGTACGGGGGCGGGCCGGGCAGGCTGCGCCTGCTGCGGCACAGCCGCCTCGTCGTGGAGGTCTCCGACACCGGCCCCGACCTGCCGCAGATCCAGCACGTTTCGCTGAACGACGAGGGCGGGCGGGGCCTTCAGCTGGTCAACCTCCTGTGCCGGCGCTGGGGTTCGTGCCGCACCCCGCTGGGCAAGGTCGTCTGGGCCGAGCAGGACATCCCGCTCCCGGCGGAGGCGGACTGAGCGTGCCCGTCCCGGTCGGCCGCAGCGGTCAGCGACGGCGCGCGCGCCGGGCGGCGGCCTTCTGACGCAGGCCGATCATCGGTTTGAGGGGGAGGAAGAGCAGCCACGACAGCAGCGCGGCGGTCGGTGAGACGAACGCCAGCGGGACGGCCAGCCCGAACAGCACGACGGCGACGGCCACGTCGGCGTCGTCCAGCCGCTGGAGCCGCAGGGCCTCCGGGGACGCCGCCTGCCCCGGGCCACGGTGCGAGAGCACCCGCAGCGCGAGGTGCACCGCGTTGACGGCCGCGACCACGGCCGCGTACAGCGCGACCGCCGAGGACTCCTCGGAGTAGTCGGCCAGGACGGCGGTGGGGAAGGGCACCAGCGCGACGAGGGCCAGGCCCAGGAGCGTCAGCCAGACGACGCGCACGTCGATCTCCGGGATGGCCGCCAGGATGCGGCGGTGGTCCCACCACAGCTGGGCGATGACCCAGAAGCTCAGCGCGTAGGCCCCGATGCCGGGCAGTGCCTCGCGCAGCGCGGCGTGGAACGCCTGCGGCCCGAGGTCGGGCGGGACGGAGAGATCGAGGACGAGGATGGTGAGCGCGATGGCGAAGACGCCGTCCGACAGCGCCACCAGGCGCTCGTCCGCCGCCCTGTCCTGTTCGCGCGCCTCCGGTGGACGTTCCACGCGAGCACCCTAGAGGCCACCGGCGGGCGGGACGCGGCCACACGCCGGGGCGGCAGGGGGAAAGGCGGTGGTGCGGGACGCACGGGCCCACACAGAACAGTCCCCGGTAGTCCGGGTCGGCACCCTCCGCCCCAGTCGTCGCTGAGGCTCCGGTGCCCTGGGACTGCCGAGGGCCTGGCCAGTACCTGACGAGAGTCTCTGTCGACGGACGTCTCCCTCGACGGTGGGGCTCTCCGGCTCCCTGGTGTACTGCCCATTTTCACCCCTTTGCCCCCTTCGCGTCAAGGGCTCGACGCCTCCTGGGCGGCCTGCGCGGCACGCTCCTCGACGAGCCGGGCCAGGTCTCCCACGGTGGCGGCCTCCAGCAGTTCGTCGTCGCTGACGTCCAGCCCCAGCCGCTTGCCGATCGCCATGGACAGCTCCACCATCGCCAGGGAGTCCAGGCCCGCCTCCTCGCGGGTCGCCTCCGGCCGCACGTCGCCCTCCGCCACGTGGAGATCGGTGATCAAAATGGTCTTGAGCTGCTCGTACACGATGTCTCCTTGAGGGGAAGGACCACAGCCCGGGGAGAGACGCAGCCCCCGGCGCCATGACACGACGATCGCCTCCGCAAACGGAAAGCGCCGGGCCGTCCCGGCGCGCCGGGCGCGCGATCGGACCCGTCGAGCCGTGGTCGGCCGAACACGGGCTCGACATCCCCCGTTCTACCACGCCCCCCTGATCCGCGCCGTTCCATATCCGCCGCCCTCCGGCGGAGTTACCCGAACGGCCGGAGCAAGTTCAGCCTCGGAAAAGCCACATGATGTCAGGTCAGCCCCAGCCCTCGGAGCAGGCGGGGCGCGGACTCACGAGCGTCCGACGTCGTACGGAAGCATCTCCCCGGCAGCCGTGGAGACGTTCCGGAGCAACCGGCGCGCGAACGGCCGCCGTTGTCCGACTGCCCGGGGGAGCCGACGGGCGGCGTCGGTACCGCGCGGCACGACCCGCTCTGGCCCCCGCTCCCCCAGGGCGATAACGTGACCCCTCGTGACGGGGACAGCGCCGCGGCCGACGGGCCGGATCGGGATCTCAGTGCGATCGAGACCCACCATCGCCCATGCCGCCGCGCGCTCCGGCGTGGCCGGTGGTTCGCCATGGCACACACCCGTGACACCACCCGTCGACGCCCCGCACACCGGACCGGCGGACGTGCGCACACCGCGTACCGCGAACCCCGCCTGACGCACCCGTTTGTCGCCGCGCCCGGCCCGTCGCCGCGCAGTTCCGGCGCGGCACCCGGCGACGCCGCTCGGTGCTCTTGCCCGTCCGGGGCGCGTCGCCACCGTCTCCACCACCACGCCCGAGGGGGATCATGTCCGCACAGGGGAACAAGCGGTTCACCGCTGAGGAACTCGAACACGCCAGGACCGACAACGAGCGTGAACGAGCGCTCCACGACCTCACCCAGGTACTCCCCGCGCCCGAGCTCGAACAGGTGTTGCGGTCCCTGGGCGGGCCGGAGACCCGGCTGGCCGGGCTGCCGCCGCTCAGCGCCGCCGTGCGCTTCGTGGACACCGGGCTCGAACACACGCGGGCGAAGCGGCTGTCGGCCGCGGACGTCCACGCGGCGGCCGCCACCGTGGCGGCCGGGCGCGGTCAGCCGGACGTCCCCGCGCCCCAGCCGCTGTTCGAGCGGGCGATCTTCGTCTTCGGCCTGCGGCGCGGAGCCAACCACGCCATTTCCGAGTGGCTGCGCGGCCACTTCGACGAGGCGGAGGTCTGCTACCTGAACAGCGCCGAGATCTCCCTGTTCGAGACCGAGGGCAACACGCTGACCGTCGACCGCGACACCTACCGGCGGCTGCCCGTGGACCCCGGGAAGCGTGTCCTGATCGTCGGGTACGAGAACCTCGACCCGGCTCACTTCCCCCTCCGGCACAACGCCCGGGTGGCGCGGCGCTCCGACGTGGTGGTGGTCCTGCGCGACTTCCCCAACACCGCCGCGTCCATCGCCCGGCAGGCCGACGACGACCCCGCCTTCGCCTACCGCTACCGCATCCGCGACCTGCTGGACCTGTGGAAGCGCTACGCCGACTACTTCGCGAGGCGGGCCTTCGGCCACACCTACATCGCCTTCAACTCCTGGTTCAGCGACCCGGACGAGCGGCGGGCCATCTCGCGGCGGCTCGGCCTGGACCACACCGACGAGGGGCTCAACCGGGTGAGCCCCTACGGGGAGGGCAGTTCGTTCGACGGACTGCACCACGACGGCAGGGCCCAGGACATGGCCGTGCTGGGCCGGTGGGAGAGCATGCTGGACGACCGTCTCTTCCAGTTCCTGCTGCTCGCCGACGAGGAGGCGCTGGAGGCCGACCAGCGCCTGTTCGGCGGGTTCCCGCACACGCGCGCGGACCTGCTCCGCCGCTGGCGTGCCGGGGGCGACGCCCGGTGAGGGTCCTCCACGTCATCAAGGAGGTGACCGACGGCGGAGCCAGCGTGGGGCTGCTCCGGATGTGCGTCGACGGCCCCGGGGAGGCGCGGCCCACGGTCGCCTCGCTGATACCGCCCCGCCCCGAGCACCGCGCGGTCTTCGAGCGGGCGGGCGTCCCCGTGCTGGCGGGCGGGGAGGCCGCCCGCGCCGCCGTGGCGGAGACCGACCTCGTGCAGGTGGAGTGGTGGAACAACCCCTACGTGAACGACTTCCTGGTCAACGCCGACCTGCCGGCGACCCGCGTCCTCCTGCACTCCCGGGGCCACTTCGACGCTCCGTGGATGTGTCCGAGCGACCGGCTGCTGGCGCGCGTCGACGGCTGCACGGTGACCACGCCGAGTGCGGCGGCCAACCCCCGCTTCGAGAGCAACCGCCGCAGCACCGGGCTGCCGGCCGCCCGGTGTGTCTTCTCCTCGGCGGGCCCGGTGGCCGCGGCGCCCGGGCCGGGGCGGGCCCGGCGCGAGGAGGGGCGGATCACCGTCGGCTACCTCGGCACGGTCGAACCGATCAAGATGCACGCCGCGATGATGGAGATCGCCGCAGGGGTGATCGAGGCGGCCCCGGAGGTCGACTTCGTGTTCGCCGGTGACGGCGCCCTGGCGGAGTACCGGGCGGAGGCACGGCGGCTGGGCATCGGCGACCGCGTGAGGTTCCTGGGGTTCCAGGACGATCCGGCCGCCTTCCTCGCGGGGCTCGACGTCTTCTGCTACCCCCTCAACCCCTACACGTACGCCACGAGTGAGAAGGCGCTCCAGGAGGCGATGCTCGCCGGGCTGCCCTGTGTGGCGCTCCCGGTGGGCGGCATCCGCGACCTGCTCACCACGGACAGCGCCCTGCTCGTCGAGACGCCCGCACAGTGCGTCGACGCCTGCCTGTCGCTGGTGCGCTCCCCCGCCCTGCGGACGCGCCTGGGGCGCGCGGCGCGCGAGCGGATCGAGCGGCTCACCGAACGCCGCGCGTGGCGGAGCCGGCTGTCCGCCGCCCGCGCCGAGGTGCTGGCCCGGCCCGCCCGGGCGAGGTCCGCCCTCGGGGTGGACCGGGCAGCGCTGTTCGACCACTGCACCGACCGGCGCGGGTGGGAGACGGACCGGATGGACGAGGCGCGGCGGGCGGACTTCGCCCGGGTGGCCGCCTTCGTCGAGGACGACTACGCGGCCTGGCTGGAGTCCGGCACACCGCGTCCCGACATGCCCGCCGTGCGGGCGGAGAGGATCTCATCGTGAGTGACACGGCTGCCGGAGCGCCCGGCGGACACCCCGGAGGCGTCCGATGACCGCCCGAAGGACGATCGAACCGACGCACCGCTTCCGCAACAACGACAAGTCGGTGGGGATCGGCAACGCGTTCTGGGACCTGTCGGAGGAGAACGGCCTCGCCGGCATCGTCGCCGAGCTCGACGACGGCGTCCTGCGCACTGAGGCGGGGCACACGTTCGTCAACTTCAGCTGCTGCTCGTACCTGGACCTGGACTCGCATCCCCGGGTGATCGAGGGAGCCGTCGAGGCCCTGCGCCGGTACGGCGTGCTGGACCACTGCATCCCCCGCAGCCGGGTCCAGATACCCGCCCTGCTGGAGCTGGAGCACTCGCTGGGCGAGCTGTTCTCGGCGGACGTCGTCTCGGCCATCTCGGCCAGCGCGGCCAGCGCGGGCCTACTCCCGCTGATCGCCTCGGGCCACGTCGGCGACGGCGAGCGACCGCTGATGATCTTCGACAAGAACTGCCACGTCTCGATGGCGCAGACCAAGCCGGTCTGCGCGGACGAGACGGAGGTCGTCACCTGCCGCCACCACGACCTGGACTTCATCGAGGCGCGCTGCAAGGAGTACTCCCGCGTCTGGTACGTCTGCGACGGCAGCGACAGCCTGGGCGGCTACGCCCCGGTCGCCGAACTCGCCGCGCTGCAGGACCGGTACGGCCTGCAGGTCTACTACGACGACTCGCACTCCCTGTCGGCGTTCGGACCGCGCGGTGTGGGCTACGTCCGGTCGGTCAGCCCCGCCTTGAGCGACCGCACCGTCGTGGTCACCACCCTGAACAAGGCCTTCGGCACCAGCGGGGCCGCCGTGCTCCTCAACGGCCACCCGAAGCGGACGTTGCGCGTCATCGAGCGCTTCGCCGGAGCGATGAGCTACTCGCAGCCGCTCAACACCGCCGCCGTCGGCGCGGGGCTGGCGTCCGCCGAGATCCACCGGAGCGAGGAACTGCCCGCACTGCAAAGGCGGTTGCAGGAGAAGATCGCGCTGTTCGACGCCCACGTGGAGACCGCGCAGTCCGGTTCGACGTTCCCCATCCGGCTCGTGCCGATGGACGACGAGGTGGTCATCGAGGCCGGAAGGCGCGTCTTCGAGGCCGGGTTCTACGTCTCGCCGGTGTTCTTCCCGATCGTCGCGCGCGGTACGGCGGGGCTGCGGGTGATGATGCGGGCCGGGCAGACCGACGAGCAGATCCGCGCGCTGTGTTCCGTCCTGGTGGAGGTGGGGGCCCGGCCGGCCCCCGCGACGCGGACGGAGGCGGGGGCGTGAGGAGCACGACGCGCGCGATCCCGCGCAGCTTCCTGTACACGCCGGCCCTGTCCCTGGACCGGGTCCTGGCGGCCCGCTCCTACGACGCCGACGTGCACCTGATCGACCTGGAGGACTCCGTCCCGGCTCCGGCCAAGGAGGAGGCGCGGACGATCTGCCGCACGGCCCTGGACCGGGCGGACGACGCCCGGAACCTCGCCGTCCGCATCAACCCGACGGGCACGGTCGACCACGTGCGCGACCTCGCGCTCCTGACGGACGGCACGGTACGGCCCGGCTACGTCTTCATGACCATGGTGCGGTTCCCCTCGGAGCCGCTGCTCCTGCGCGAGTGCCTCGCCTCGGCCGGGTGGCGTCCGGAGATCTTCGTGACGGTGGAGACCGTCGAGGCCGTGCACGACCTCGACGCGGTGGCCGGGGCGAGCGACGGGCTCATCCTCGGCTCGGCGGACCTGGCGGCCACCCTCGGCATCGACATCAACCCCACCGGACTGCTGGCCACCCGGCAGGCGATGGCCCTGGCCTGCGCCCGGCACCACACGACGTGTATCGACACCGGCAACTTCCAGCTGGCCGACACCTCGGCCCTGCACGAGGAGATCGCCCAGGCCCGCGCGCTCGGCTTCCACGGCAAGGGCACCGTGCACCCGAAGGAACTCGACGCCATCAACGCCGCCTTCCGGCCGAGCCCCCAGGAGATGGCGGAGGCCCGCACGGTCGTGGACGCGGTCCGCGCGGCGGGCGACGGCGTCACGCTGGTGGACGGACGGATGGTCGGCCCGCCCTTCGTGCGCCGGGCCCGCGAGACCCTGGGCCGGGGGGAGGCGTGGGAGGCCCGTTTCGGCACGGCCCGCTCCGACCGCCCCGCAGCGCCCTGACGGCCGGCCCCGGACGCCGGGGCCGGCCCCCGTCCGCTCCCCCTGCCCCTGTGACGCACGAAGGAGTTCCCATGGCGCTGCGGCGCACCGGCGAGAACGAGTACACCGAGGAACACGGCGGTGACTACGAGGACTTCGAACCCGGCATGGTCATCAAGCACTGGCCCGGCCGGACGCTCTCGGAGGCCGACAACACCTGGCTCACCCTGCTGCTCATGAACCAGCACCCGCTGCACTTCGACGAGAACTACGCGGCGGGCACCGGGTACGGCCGGGTCCTGGTGAACAGCTCGATCACCCTCGCACTGGTCGGCGGCATGACCGTGCAGGCGCTGTCGGCCCGCGCCGTGGCCAACCTCGGCTGGGACAAGGTGCGGCTGGCCGAGCCCGTCTTCGTCGGGGACACCCTCTACGCGACCAGCCGCATCCTGAGCAAGCGCCTGTCACGCTCCCGTCCCGGCCAGGGCATCGTGACGGTGGAGACCACCGGGACGAAGGCCACCGGGGAGACCGTCATCGTCTTCGAACGGTCCTTCCTGGCCCGCTCGCGCGACGCCCGGCCCGGCCGGGACGCGGGCTGACGCGCGGGCCCCGTGGCCGGCGCGCGCGTCGGGCACGGGGCCCGGTCGGGCGTCGGGCGTCAGGCGTCCGCCGTGACGACGTCGTGGACGGCGGCAGCGGCGGCGGTGTCCTCGATCGACAGGCCCACGCTGCGGAACAGCGTCGTCCGGCCGGCGGGCGGGGTGACGTCCCCGTCGAGCAGCGCGCCGAGTTCGTGCAGCGCGTCGGCTCCGATCAGCCCGGCGGCGAGTGCGGCCCGGACCTCCCCCGCCTCCTCCAGCGCGTCGGCCCGCTGCTCCACCGCGACGAAGGCCGAGGCCAGCAGCTCGGGGGCGACCTCGACGGCGTCCTCGTGGGTGCCGCCGATCACGTTGAGGTGGGCGCCGTCCGCCACCCACCCGGCCTCGACGACGGGCGTCGCGTCGTCCGTGGAGGTCGCGGTGCAGACGATCTCCGCGTCCCGGACCGCCGAGCGGGCGTCGCCGCACACCGTCACCCGCGTGCGCGGCCCGAAGCGCTCGCGCGCCCAGTCGGCCAGTTCCTCCGCGCGCGGCCGGGTCCGGGAGTGGAGCCGGACGGTGTGCACCGGGCGCACGGCCGCCATGGCGCGCAGCAGGGCCCGCGCCTGCACCCCGGCCCCGACGACCGCGAGGTCGCCGGCCTCCGGCGGTGCGCAGAGCTCGGTGGCCAGCCCGGCGACGGCGCCCGTGCGGAGGGCGGTGAGCGCCGCGCCGTCCAGCAGGGCCGCCACCCGGCCCGTCCGCAGGTCGACGAGGGCGACGATGCCGTGGATCAGCGGCAGGCCCCGGCCGGGGTTTCCAGGGGTGAGCGTGGTGATCTTCAGGCCCGCCACACCGTGCCGCTCCCACGCCGCCGGGCTCACCAGCAGCTGGTTGCGGGGTTCCTCGCCCGTCTGCAGCAGGGTCCGGTCCGCGCTGTGGGCCCGGCCCCCGCGCAGGTCGCGGAAGGCCCGGCCCAGCGCGTCGACGACGGGGCGCAGCAGGTCGTCCCGGTCCAGCACGGACGGGTCGATCAGCCGCGGGGCCCACGCCGCCGTCGGCTCGCTCACAGGGCCACCTCGCCGCCGTCGACGGCGATGTCGCCGCCCGTCATCCACGCCGACTCGGCGGAGGCCAGGAACACCGCCGCGCCCGCCAGGTCCTCGGGACGGCCGGGACGACCCAGCGGGATGTCCTTGCCGCGCTCGGCCCACAGGTCCGGATCGTCGCGCCACTGCACGGCGTTGGACTTGGTGGCGGTCAGGCCCGGGGAGACCGTGTTGACGCGGATGCCGAACGGCGCCAGCTCGTAGGCGGCGCTCCGCGTCAGCATCGACAACCCCGCCTTGCTGCACTGGTAGTGCGCCATGGCGCTGACGGCGCTCGACGCGCTGAGCGAGCTGATGTTGACGACGCTGCCCCGGGCCCCGGCGGCGCGCAGCCGGGCCGCGAACGCCTGGATGGCGAAGAACGGGAACCGGAGGTTGACCTCCATGACCCGGTCGTACTCCTGCGGCGTCAGGTCGAGGAAGCCGGTACGGGTCGCCGTGGCGGCGTTGTTCACCAGCACGTCCGGCAGCCCGATCGCCTCGGCCGCCGCGCCCATCAGCCGGTCGACGGCGTCCGGGGCGGCGGCGTCGAGCAGCGTGAAGTCCGCCGCGACGCCGTACCCGCGCAGCTCGGCGCGGGTCGAGCGGGCGGCGGGCTCGTCGCTCAGCGCGGTGAAGAAGACGTCGCACCCCTCGCGGGCGAACGCCGTGGCGATGGCGCGGCCTATGCCGTTCGCACCGCCGGTGACGATCGCCCGCCGCCCGTCCAGTCGGCCCGCGGCCCGCCCCCCGTCCCCCATCAGATCTTCGGGGGGCACTCGACGTGGCACATCGCGAGCCCGTTGACGAGGACCGTCTGCACGGACTTCGTGATGAGCAGGCGGAACTCGTTCGCCTGGCCGCCCTGCAGCACGGGGGCGCTGGCGTAGTACGAGTTGTAGATCCCGGAGATGTCGAGCAGGTGCCGGACCACGACGGCCGGGTCGTCCTCCTCGGCGGCCCGGGCCACCTTCTCCGGGAACTCCAGGAGGCGGAGGATCAGCAGGGCCTCCTGGTCGCTGACGTCGAACGCGCCGATGGCGGCGGCCTCGGGCAGCGGCCGGTCGTACTTGCGCAGGATCGCCCGGGCGCGGCAGGCGGAGTAGACGACGTAGGCGCCGCCCGCCTTCTCGAAGCCCGCGATGGTCGAGTTCAGGTCGTCCTTGGCGATGCTGACGGACGCCTTCATGTCCTTCTTGAGGTCGTTGAAGACGACCGAACCGACGGCGAGCTGGCGGGCGGCCTCGTCGATCTCCTCCTCCGTCATCCCGCCGCTCTCGGCGGTCTTGGCGCGGAAGTGCTCGACGGAGCCGGCCAGCAGCTCGTTGACGCCGGCGACGCTGTCCCGGCTGGAGAGCTTCTTGCCGGAGGCGGCGTCCACGTAGAAGCCGAACCACGTGTGCGTGAGGTTCAGCTCGCCCGGCTCGGCCAGGCCCATGACCTCGGCGGCCTCGAACAGCCGGGAGAAGTGGACGCGCTGCTCCTGACCCACCACGTAGTTGATGTCGGTCGGTGCGAACAGCTCGCGCCGCAGCTTGATGGCGCCGACGTCGCGGGTGGCGTAGATGCTCCGGCCGTCGGAGCGGCGCACGACGAGGCGCTCGCCCTTCTTCAGCGGCACCACGATCGCGCCGAGGTCCTTCTGCAGGGAGGTGACGGCCTTGTCCCGCACCTCGGGCGTCATCTCGTCCTTCTCGACGAGGCCCGTGAGCTCGGCGGCCTCGCGGTCCACCATCTCCTGGGTCAGCTCGTAGGCCCGGCCGCCGCGGATCGCCTCGTCGACGGCGGCGTTCCCCGCGTCCAGGTAGAAGCTCTCACCGATGGTGAAGTCGATGTCGATGTCGAGCGCGGCGTAGAACTCCCGGAAGTCGGCCAGGCTCCACCGGACCATGCGCAGCCAGAGCTCGACCTCCTCCGGGTCGCCCTCCTCCAGCCGCTGGAAGCGGGCGTCGGAGGCGGCGACGAACTCCTCGTACGTCCGCCGCAGCGCGTGCGCCTCGGTCACTCCGGGGAAGTAGGTCTCGATGACCTTGCGGTCGCCCTCGGCCGCGCGGTCGAGGTCGGTGCCCGCCGCGACCGTCCGCTCCAACCCGCGCCGGATGGCGTAGATGGACAGCAGCCGCTCGTTGTCGCCGAGCTCCGGGGGGAAGTGCGGCTCGAACCGGCGGTAGCCCTCCAGCATGAAGCCGAAGCCGCCGAAGTCGTTGATGTGGTTGACCCGGTAGACCAGGGCGCCGCAGGCCTCGTAGAGGTTGCTCAGCACGTGGCCGATCATGGTCGACCGCAGGTGACCGGCGTGCAGCACCTTCGCCACGTTGGGCGAGGAGTAGTCGACGATGTGCGTGCGGTCGGCCCGGCGGTCGTTGTGCCCGAAGCGGCTGTCCAGGGCGACGACGGAGGCCACCCCGGCCAGGTACCAGGCGTCGGTCAGCCGGACGTTGACGTAGATGCCCTTGCGGCTGACCTCCGCGACGGCGTCGCGGAGCGAGGGCGACGACAGCGCCTCGACGATCCACGGGACGTGGGAGGCGATGTACTCCTTCGCCCCGCCCTCCTTGAGCAGCCCCGTCAACCGCACCGCCAGGTCGGCGCCGAAGCGGGTGCGGTCGAGGATGTCGACCTCCCAGTCCAGCGTGTCGCGGCCGGAGCGCTCCCGCAGTGCCTGCTCGATGCGTGCCTTGACGTGGGCCAGCGGATAGTCCCCGGCGGCCGGCGGCGTCGAGGCGCGTCGGCGTTCGCGCACGGCGTCGCGAAGGGCCTCCACCTCGTGCCGACGGGCTTCGTTCTGCTTGGCCAACTCGTTCATGGGAATCGCTTCACGCACCGTAGCAATAGTCGTTTTCGGGTGGGTGTGTCCTGTCCGTCCGTCCGGACCGTCACGAAACGGTCAGCTCCGAGCGGCTCCCCGTCCACCGTCGTCACGCGCGCGGAGCGTGGTGTCGCTCCGCAGCTCCGTCACGACGTCGACGATGAGGTCCTCCTGCCCGGCGACCACCTGCCGCCTGCCCAACTCGAAGAAGACGTCGCGCGGATCGACCCCCGCGCGGCGGGAGGCGTCCAGCACCCGGTTTTTGAAGCCTGAGAATACCCCAGCCAGGCCGCTCACTATGCTTTCGGAGCTGATGGTGGGGGGCGCGGGCATGAGGGTCCGCTCGGCCAGGTCGCCCGCGTCCAGGAGGGCGTAGAGGTCGATGCCGGTGGCGAATCCCATCCGTTCCAGCACCGGCACGACGACCTCCAGCTGGGTGTTCCCGGCCCCGGCGCCGAAGCCCCGGGCGCAGGCGTCGACGATCGTGGCGCCCGCCGTCGCGGCGGCGACCGAGTTGGCCACCGCCATGCCCAGGTTGTTGTGCGCGTGGAAGATCACCGGCACGTCCACCGCGGCCGTGATCGCGGTGATCCGTTCCGTGACGTCGGCGGGGAGGTAGTGCCCGGAGGAGTCGAAGATCCCGACGGCCCGCGCCCCGTAGGAGACGAGCGCCGCGCACTGCTCGGCCAGTCGCCCCGGCTCGGCCATGTGGCTCATGAGCAGGACGCCCTGCGCCTCGACACCGCTCTCCCCGAGGACGTCCAGGTGACGCTCGGCGACGTCGCCCTCGGTGCAGTGGGCGCCGATGCGCACGACGTCCGCGCCGTGCCGGACCGCCCGGCGCAGGTCGTCGCTCGTGCCCCAGCCGGGCAGCATGAAGACGCCCATCCGGCTGTTCGGCAGGGCCTCCCGGACGACCGCCAGCATCTCGTCGTCGCGGAGCCTGGCCCGGCCGACCTGCAGGGACGAGGCGCCCAGGCCGTTCCCGTGCCCCACCTCGACCACCGGCACCCCCGCGGCGTCGGCCGCCGCCGCGTAGCCGCGCAGCTGCTCCGCGTCGAGCTGGTGACGCACCGCGTGGTGCCCGTCCCGCAGGGTGGGGTCGTGGATCACGATGCGCGGCCGGTCCCCCGCTGGCTCGTCCACCGTCCGGTTCACGACAGCTCCTCCGTGGCGCCCACCAGGGGCTGACGCGCGGCGTACCGCTCGGCGATCAGCACGGCGGCGGCGTTGATGATGTCCAGGTTCCCCGCGTACCGGGGGATGCGGTCCCCCGCGGCGGTCACCTCGACCGCGACGAAGATCCGCTCGTCGGTGACGGTGCAGGCGGTCACCCGGTAGCCGGGGGTGTGGCGGCGCACCTCGGCCGCCGCCGCGTCGACCTGTGCCGCGACGGTGTCCGCGTCCGCTCCGGGCACGACGAGGGACATCGCGACGCGGAACGGGGTGGGCGGCCGGGCGGGGCTCAGGTTGACGATGGCCTTGACGTCGGCGACACCGGTGAACGTCCGCGCGGCGTCCTCCGTCGTCGCGATGTACTCGTCCAGGTTGAGGCGGGTGGCCCGGCCCACGCTGACGCTCGCGGCCGTGGTCACCACCTCGATGTACTCCGGCCGGTAGTGGCGCGCGAGCGCGTGCAGGACGGGCACGGAGGCCTGCCCCCCGCAGCTGACGAGGTTGACGTTGCGGTGCAGCAACGCGTCGGCGCCGTTCACCGTGGGCACGACCATGTGGCCCACCCGGCTCGGCGTGAGGTCCACCAGCAGCGTCCCGAGCGGCCGGAGCCGGGCCCAGTGCTCGGCGTGCGCCATCGCGTTGGTGGCGTCGAAGACGACGTCGAACGGCTCGCGTCCGGCGACCAGCGCGTCCACGCCGCCCGCCGCCGTCGCGCAGCCCAGCGCGGCGGCGTGCCGCAGCCCGCGCGTCTCGTCGGTGCGCCCGACCACCAGCGCGCAGCTCAGCGCGGGGGACCGCTGGATCTTGGTGACGAGGTCGATGCCGATGAGTCCGGCGCCGAGCACCGCGGCCTTCAGGGGTTCACTCCGGGGCATCGGCGAGAGACCTCCCCCGGGCCAGCAGCAGCCGCTCGGCCAGCAGCCCGCGCACGACGCGCAGCGCCTCCGCGCGCTGCTCCGCCTCCGGGCAGTGCGCCGTCAGCAGGTCGCGCAGCGGCGTGGCGCCGTCGGCGTGCGCCAGCAGCAGGAAGGCGGACGGCGTCAGCTCCAGGCCCGGGCCGCTCCGGGGCCGGCTGGTCAGCCGGTAGGCGGGCCCGTCCTCCCCGACCGTGGCGCTCAGCTCGACGCCCGGCGCCCGGGCCGGCAGGCAGTCCGCCAGGGCGTCGGCGCCGGCGAGCGGCGGTGGGGCGGGGGCCACGACGCGGTCCTCGATCACCAGCGCGTCCATCTGCGTGGCCAGCAGCACGTCGACGGCCTGCCCGGGCGTCTCGACGATCGGCTCACCCCGCACGTTCATGCTCGTGTTGACGAGGACCGGCACCCCCGTCCGCTCGCCGAACGCCGTGAGCAGCGCGTGCCAGCGCGGATTGCGGACGCGGTCGACCGTCTGGACGCGGGCCGACCCGTCGACGTGGGTCACGGCGCCGAGGCGGTCCCGCCACTCGGGGCGGACGGGCACGACCCGCAGCATGTACGGGCTCTCCGGGTCCGGGCCCATGTCGAAGAACCGGTCGGCCACCTCCACCGGCACGATGGGCGCGTAGGGCCGGAACTCCTCGCGGTACTTGATCGAACGGTTGAGGTGTTCCCAAGTCCCGCGCTCGAACGGCGCGGCCATGATGGAGCGGTGACCGAGCGCACGCGGCCCGAACTCGGAGCCGCCCTCGAACCAGCCGACCACCTGCCCGCCGGCCAGCCGTTCGACGACCTCCTCCTGCTCGTACCGGCCGACGTCCAGGAAGCCGCTCCGGGCCCGCAGCGCGGCGTCGACCTCCTCGGGCCGGTAGGGGCGGCCCAGGAAGTCGTGCGGCACCGGGCGGCCCTTGGTCTCGCCGGTGAGCAGGTAGTGCGCGGCCGCCGCGACGCCGACGGAGACCCCCGCGTCGTGGCTGGCCGGCATGGCGTAGAACCGGCGTACGCCCGACTCCCGCACCATGCGCTGGTTCGCGACGCCGTTGAGCGCCACGCCGCCGGCGTAGGCCAGGTCGGCCTCGCCGGTGCGCTCCAGCACCCGGGTGGCGCGCTCGGTCAGCGCCACCTCCAGGTCGGCCTGCACCCGCGCGGCGAGATCGCGGTACTCCATGGGGCCGCCCCGCCGGTTGGCCCGGCGGAGGTCCTGCTTCCACGCGCTGCCGAAGCGGGACACCCCGTCGCCGTCCCGGGTCAGCAGGCTCTCCCCGAAGCGCGCCGCGTCGCCGTAGGGGGCCAGCCCCATCAGCTTCCCGCCCTCCTGCCAGTCGCCGAAGACGTACTGGGAGACGGCCGCGTAGGTCTCCCCCAGCGAGGAGGACCCGCACATGGGGTGGAAGGACGCCGCCACGGCCCGGTCGACCAGCCGGTAGCCGCTCCGGTCGAAGACGTACGCCGACTCGACGTGGTACGGCGGCCGGGGCACGGGCATCGGCGTGTTCACGTACGCGGCGAGCTCGGGCCCGCGCAGCAGAAGGTCGTCGGCCCCGATCACGCTGCCCCCGGAGCCGTCCACCACCCAGACGGCCGACCGGTCGAACGGGCTGGAGAAGAACGTCGCGAAGGCGTGGGCCAGGTGGTGGGAGACGAAGACCGACCGCTCCCCCACGGGATCGAAGAGATCGAAACCCTCGTCCGCGAAGGGGAAGTTGAGACCCACCTGGGTGGGCACCAGGTTCTGGGTGTTGAACGCGAACAGGTCGACGTCGTCGGGCGTGAGGCCCGCCGCGTCGAGGCAGTAGTCGGCGGCGAGCCGCGTGTTGAGGTAGGGGCGGCCATCCCGCTTGACGCGCGTGAGCCGTTCGAGCTGGATGGCGGCGACGACCTGCCCGCCGCGCAGGAGACACGCCGAGGCGTCGTGGCTGCACGACATCCCGAGCACGACGGGGCCGTCTTCGGCCTTGCTGGAGACCATGGAGGAGTGACCGCCTAGGAGTTCTGCGGCAGCGGCGCGTCGCGCAGCGGACGCTCGGAGCCGTAGCGCGAGACCTGCGTGGAGTTCTTGGGCTCCGAGTAGTAGTTGACGACGGAGGCGAGCCGGTCGTGGTCGGAGCGGTTGCGCGCGCTGGCGTGGACGGTGAGGACGTCCAGGAAGAGCGCGTCGCCGGGCTCCATGACGGCCGCCTCGACCCTGCTCAGGTCCAGGGTGTTCTCGCGCACCTGGTAGTCGTCCAGGTCCTCGTGCGGCAGGAGCTGTTGGTGCGAGCCGGGGAGAAGCTCGATGCCGCCGCGCTCCGGCGTCGCCGGGTCGATCGCGCACCAGAGGGTGAGCTGCCGCGCCGACAGGTCCGTCCAGTATGCGAGATCCTGGTGCATCGGTTTGCGACGGCCACTTCTCGCGGGCTTGAAAATCAGCTTGGAGGAGTGCAGATAGATGCGGGGCCCCATCAGGTCCTCGACGTGATCGAGAACACGTGAGGAACCGAATATCTCACGGAAACCGGCGTCGTTGTCGAAAGGCGCCGGAACGCGGCGCAGCACCGGCGTGGCACTTCCGTCCTGATCCCAGGCCGTACCGTCCGACGCGGAGACCGACGCGGACTGGGCCGCGGCGACGCGCTGGTAGTACGCCTTGATGTAGGTGATGTCGTCCTGGCTCAGAAAACCCGGAACTATACAGTAACCGTCCCGGCGGAACTGCTCGGCCTGAGCGGCGGTAAGCGCCTTGAGCGTCATATGCCTGAGCGTACTGACGGACCACCACATGATCAACGTCCTTTTCGTGAAAGGACCTTCACCGCGGCCGCGCACCCGGCATTCCGGACGGGGATCGGGCGGCCGTCGTCATCCTACCCGGGCGGCACCGCCGCTCGCGCCGCCCACACCGCGCTGACCTGGGGCTCCCCGGTCCGGGCGGGGCGTGACGGGCGTGCCGGCCGGGAATCCCCGGACGTCCGCCCGCTCTACACTGATCGCCGACACGACCGACCGAGCGGGCGAGGTAAGTGCTGTGCGACGGATATTCCGCAACTCCCGGCGTCCCGGCGCGCGTCGATGACGGATGACGGCCTCCCCACCACCGGACCGGCGGACCGGGCGGCGGTGCTCTGCGGCCTCGGACACTGGCTCCCGCCCACGGTCGTGACCAACGAGGAGCTGAGCTCGCGGCTCGACACCTCGGAGGAGTGGATCCGCGGCCGGACCGGCATCTCCACCCGGCATCTGGCCGGCCCGGGCACGGCCACCTCCGACCTGGCGGTGGAGGCGGGCGCCCGAGCGCTGAAGTCGGCCGGCGGCGGTGAGATCCAGGCCCTCGTCCTCGCCACGACGACACCCGACCACCCCTGCCCCGCCACGGCCCCGGACGTCGCCGCCCGTCTCGGCATGACGGGCATCGCCGCGTTCGACGTCTCCGCCGTGTGCACCGGCTTCCTCTACGGCCTCGCGACGGCGGCCGGGCTCATCGCGGGGGGCACCGCGGACCGCGTGCTCCTCATCGCGGCCGAGACGTTCTCCACCCTGCTGGACCCGCAGGACCGCACCACCGTCCCGATCTTCGGCGACGGCGCGGGGGCGGTCGTCCTGCGGCGCGGCTCCGCCGAGGAGCCCGGGGCGATCGGGCCCGTCGTGCTCGGCAGCGACGGGGGACGCCGCGCGTTGATCACCGTCGACGCGGGCGGCTCCCGGCACCGTGCCGACGGACCGGCGGACACCGCGCCCGACGGCTACTTCCGAATGCGCGGCCGGGAGGTCTTCCGGCAGGCCGTCGAGCGCATGGGCGAGGCGTCCCGGAGCGCGGTGACGGCCGCAGGCTGGTCGCTGGGGACGGTGGACCGGCTCGTGGCCCACCAGGCCAACGCCCGCATCACCTCCTTCGTCGCCTCGGAGCTGGACATCCCGCCGGCGCGGTGCGTGCACAACATCGGACGGGTCGGCAACACCGCCGCCGCCTCGATCCCCCTCCTGCTCTCCCAGGCCGCGCAGGACGGCACGCTCACCCCGGGGCACCGCGTCCTCATGACCGCCTTCGGCGGCGGGCTGACCTGGGGCGCCACCACCGTCGTGTGGCCCGACCTCGGCCTCGGGTAGCACCTCGCCCACCCGGTCGACGTGGGTGACGCCGCGCAGCGGCACGTCGGTTCGGCCTGCCGGAACGATCCCTGACCAGGGCTGGAGATCACCCTCTTGATCGTTTAAGGTGTCCCTGCCATGCCATAGTGTCTATACGCATGGCACCCGGGGACCGCGCGGCGGCCACCTGCTCGCTGGGAGCGGGCACTCCACCCCGCAGCGCAGCCACCGTCACAGAGGGGGGATTTCCTGATGAGCGACACCGATACCGCGTACTTCGGCATCAAGAGCGTTCCCCATCCCCGGTTGAGCCTCAAGGAATTCCTGGCCTGGGGCCCGGAAGCCGTCATCAAAGCGGACACCCCCGCGGTGATCGACGTCCTTCCCTCCCCCGACCCCGGGCACTACCGCACCGCCGTTCTGGAAAAGCTCGGGGATGCCACGGTGACACTGGTCCGAAAGGACCGCACCAAGGAGAACGAAACACGCGCCGAGGTCTCGAAAATACCCCTGCGGGAATTCTTCGAGAAGGAGCCCTACACCTCGAACACGGACGGCACCTACCGCGTCGTCTCCAACATCAAGCACCACGCGGAGACGATCAGCGCACTGCTCGGCTTCGACACCACCAGAATGTTCGACTACCGGGCCCCGCTGAACTCGGCGAACCTGTGGGTGAACTACTCCGGAATGCGGTCCCGCAACCACTTCGACGACCTGGAGAACTTCAACATCCAGCTCGAAGGCCGCAAGCGGTTCGTCGTGATGCCCCCGGGCTTCCGGAACTACTACGTCCGCTCACCCCTGCAGGGCTACGCCAACACCTCCAGGAGCGTCCGCGTCGACCACGCCGACCTCAGCCGCTACCCCCGGCTCGCGGCCGCGCTGGCCCGGCGCCGGGACATCGTCCTGGAGCCGGGCCAGATGCTGTACCTCCCGATGGGCTGGTGGCACCAGGTCGACGCGGTGGACGGCCTGAACATCAACCTCAACTTCTGGCTGTACCACCCGAAGATGCTGCGCCGCCCCCTCATGCTCGCCGACTCCCTCTACAAGGTCGCGTTCCGCAAGCTGAACGGCCTCTACAACCTGGAGCCGGAGAAGACGTAGGGGGCGCAGCGCCGGTACGCCCCCGCAGCGCCCGCCGTCCTGCCCCGTGTCAGGGCGGAGGAGGACGGCGGACGGGCCGGGACCGCGGCGGCCTCGGGCCTCAGCCCTTCGCCCGGCGGCGGCTGAGGGCGACCAGGCCGGCCCCGCGAGCAGGACGGCGACGCCCCCGCCCACCAGGTAGGGCGTGTTGTCGTCGCCACCGGTCTCGGCCAGCTCCGTGGCGTCCTGCGACTCCTCCCCGCCCACCGGCTGCTCCGGGCCCTCATTCGCCTCCGGCGCGGAGGTCGGCTCCGTCGGGTCCTCGATCGGCCTCAGGATCGGGCCCGCACCGCACGACCCGCCGGACACTTCTCCGTCGCGCCGAGGACCCCCGCGACCCGGGCCACCCCCGCCACGGACAGGGCGACGCCGACGAGCACGGCGCTCACCACCAGCGGCGAGCGGTAGCCGAGGTCGGCGCCCAGGGCGAGACCGCCCAGGGCCGGCCCGGCGGCGGCACCGACGTTGAGCGCGGCCGTGGCGAAGCCGCCACCCAGCGTGGGGGCGTCCGACGCCGTGTACAGGGCCTGCGCGATGAGCGTGGATCCCACGCCGAAGGAGAGCACCCCCTGAACGAAGACGAGGATCAGTGCCACGACCGGGTTCGAGGCGGTGAGGGCGAAGACCAGCCAGCCCACCAACAGCGCCGCACCGCCGACGGCCAGTACCTGGCCGGGGCGGCTGTCCGCCAGCCGGCCGCCCACGTTGACCCCGACGAAGGACCCGAGGCCGAACAGCGCCAGCACGGCGGGCACCCACCCGGAGCCCAGAGCCGTCACGTTGGTGAAGACGGGCGCGAGGTAGGTGAACGAGCAGAACGTCGCCCCGTTGACCAGCGCGCCGAGACCGAGGATGACCAACAGCCGAGGCGCACGGAACGCCCTCAGCTCGTGGCGGACACGGGGAGCCGCCGGGTCGACGGGCGTCGCCGGAACGGACCGCAGCACCGCGAGGACCGCGGGAGCGGAGAGGAGCGCGACGCCCCAGAAAGCGGAGCGCCAGCCCCACACCTCGCTCAGGACGGCCCCGAGGGGCACCCCCGCGACGCAGGCGAGGGTGACTCCGCTCAGGAGCACCGACGTCGCCCGCCCCTTGGCCTGAGGCCCCGCCATGCTCACCGCCGTCGCGAGACCGACGGCGAGGAAGCCCGCGTTGCACAGTGCGGCGACGACCCGGGTGACGAAGAGGACCTCGAAGTCGTCCGTGAGGGCACCGACGACGTGGGCGAGGAGGAAGGTGACGAGAAAGGCGAGCAGCGCCCGGCGACGCGGCCACCGCAGGCTCAGCATCGCGACCAGCGGCGCGCCGACGACCATGCCGACGGCGAAGGCGGAGGTGAGAGAACCGGCGGCCTGCAAGGAGACGCCCAGATCGGCGGCCAGGTCCTCGACCAGCCCGGACAGCATGAACTCGGACGTTCCCTGGGCGAAGACGGCCAGCCCGAGAACGTAGACGGCGAACGGCATGAAGAAGCTCCCACTACATCGCAGAACGGGGGACGCGACGCACGGACGGAAGGTCGGTGGTCGCGTGGGAGACGTCCCGGACGGACTCCGGGCGTGCTCCCGCGATGCGGTGGATCCGTGGCGATCGGCGCGACGCGCTGCCCGGCGCGGGGGCCGGAGGAAGCAGGGGTCGTCAGAGGGTCACGCGGTCAGCCACCGGATCACCGGTGGCCCGCTTCTCTCCGCCTCAGGACTCGACACGCCCCCCAACCTAGCAACGCCGCCCTGCCCCGTCCAAGGCATGGTCGCGCAGCGGGTGTCGCCTTCCCGGCAGCCAGTCGTGCCTCCCGGCCACGCGGGTTTCCAGCACGACCGAACCGGGAACTGTCGTCCCGTCAGTCAGGGCCTCACGTGAGTGTCACGGCCTTGCCCGTTGAACGGTGGTTGGGGGACGCCGAACTCGTCCCGCACGCGAGGAACCGCGCGGACGTGGCCGAAGTGCTGGGGGTTGATGAGCCGATGCTGTGGCCGAAGGCGATGCAAACGGTCGTCAAGACCGGACCGGACCGCGAAGTGGTCAGCGTGTATCCGTATCGCTCGGCATGTCCCACATCGGTGTGGGCCGAGCTGATCGACGCAGCCGAGCAGGACATCGTCTTCGCCGGGTACACGAACTACTTCCTGTGGACCTCGCAGCCCGGTTTCCCGTCCACGTTGCGCACCAAGGCGGGGCGGGGTTGCCGCGTACGGTTCCTCCTGGGTGACCCCACCGGCGACCTCACCCGGCAGCGGGAAGAGATCGAGGACGTGACGCTCTCGGTCTCCACACGCATCCGCGTATCCCTTGAGGCGCTGGAGAAGCTCGGCTCTCCGGAGGGCATCGAGGCCCGCTTCAGCAGCGCCTTGGACGCGTCCCACCACGTCGGCCTGTCGGTGTTCCGCTTCGACGATCAGATGCTGGTCACTCCGCATCTGGCACGGCTGGTGGGCCACGACTCCCCGATGATGCACCTCCGCCGCCACCAGGACGACGGCATGTTCGACCGTTTCGCGCAGAGCACCGAGGAGCTGTGGGAGCGCGGACGGCCCGTGTGAGGGGCATGAGTGCACGACCTCAGGAGCGGGTGGGGCAGCACTGACCCTGCCGCGAACCGCTCGACGAGCGGGCATCCACTCATGCCGCCACCGGGTACACGCTTCGTCCACCGCTGTGGAGCCGGACGGCAGGTGCTGAGGTGACTTCGCCCGTCCCTAGCCGGACAGGGCCCGGCCAGCTCCGCCGAGGTGTCTGACACGCTGCGACGTCCGCCCGGCGACGCCCACCCACGGCCGACGGCGTTCGTAGACTGACGTGCCGCCGACGGAAGGAAGACCACCATGCGACCCCAGCGTTTCGAGGCCCTCGTCCTGGATTTGGCCAAGAACGACCCCAGGGTCGGCACCGTCACCACGCTGAAGGAGGCCGGAGACGACCGGTACCCCTACGGGCTGGCTGTCCGCATGGACGGCCGCGAGATGCGCTTCCAGTTCATCGCGCAGTCCCGCGACGGGGACAAGTTCACCGAGCCCGAGCGCGTCACCGAGGCCGAGCAGCCGTTCGACGTCGACCGGGTACCGGCAGGTGGTCTGCCCGAGGAGCGGTTCATCGCCGAGCTCGTCGCCCGCTCCGGCTCCCGCGAACTCGTCGATGTCGTGATCTGGTCCTCTCGGCCGGACAACCGGGACGGCAACGACGGGGTCACCTTCTTCTTCGCTGACACGGCGAGGATCTACGCCCGCGTCGTCCGCTGAACCGGCGACGGGCGGGCGTAAGGCACCACCGAGCACGGACCTGAACCACCATCCATCAAGGAGGTAGTCATGTCTGACCAGTCCGGTTGCGGCTCCTGTGGGGCCCGGGTGAGCGTCCCACCCGGCACTCCCTGCCCGCCCCACCAGCCCGCCGGTGATCGGGCCATGTGTCCCGGCGCCGGTCAGCCGACCCAGTAGCCCGACGCCCAGGCCCCCGCTCAGCTCTGGCTGGGCGGGGCCTCGTCGTTGGGCGCGAGTTCGAGTAGTGGGTAAAACAGGATGGCTGGACCGCCGAGCGAATCACCCGACGGCCAGCCCCTGCAAACGCAGTCAAGAGCATCCGCGCGAGCACGGGGGCGACCTACCCAACGTTGGGTAGGTGTGCCCGACTGGAGCATCCCCGCACGCGCGGGGGCAACGCCTCCTCCTGCCTGGCCTAGCTTGGCCCCTCCGAGTCGACAGTGCGCCGCCGGGGCCGACCCACATGGGTCGATCATCACGGAGATGCGCAGCTGGTGCCACGGCATGAGGCGATCCGTGTCGGACGCGAGCTGGCGGCGGCCGGAAGTGCGACCTGCGCCCGTCACCAGCAGTCGGAGCGGTCAGCACGCGCTGTCGGCAACGCGGTCGAGTGCCCCCTTCAGCTCCGGCTGATCGGGGGCTTCGTCACGCATGATCGTTTGCAGCTCGGGCCAACAGCGGGCCAGCCAGCGATCTTCACGAGGTCCGCCGCCCGCCCGTTCCCTGACCGCTCAACGCTCGTTGTGCCGGTCGGTACGGCTCCCATCGGGAGGCCCTGGAGTGGGGCGGGTGGGACTCGAACCCACGGCCGACGGATTATGAGTCCGCTGCTCTAACCGGCTGAGCTACCGCCCCGTTCGGCGCGTCGCGTACATCTGTACGCGCCGTCTGCCGCAGCATAGCTCCTTATACGATCTCCCGCCCGGACGGGGCTGCGGCCTTCGGGAGGGGAGACAACGATCACGTGGGACGTGGTTCCGCGATCGGCGAAGATCACCAAAAAGGGCCCCGTACGGGGCCCTTCGTGTGACGAGCTCCCCCGACTGGACTCGAACCAGTAACCTGCCGGTTAACAGCCGGCTGCTCTGCCAATTGAGCTACAGGGGACTGCCCTGCGTGGGTGCGTCCGCCGTGCTCCGGGGGCGCTCCCTCGCTGCGAGCAATACATTAGCGCATGCCAGGGCATGGTTTGAAATCGGTAAGCGCGCAGGATCTGGGCACCCTGGACAGTGAGCGTTGAAGACGAGCGGAAGGGTTGTCGAGCATGCGGTACCGACTGACGTTCCTCGCCGGTCTGGCGATCGGCTATGTGGCCGGCGCGAAGGCCGGGCGTGAGCGGTATGAACAGCTGCGGAAGGCCGCGGAACGGTTCACCGAGAACCCGGCCGTACGGAACACCTTCGAGGCCGCCGCCGTCAGCGGCCGGGACGCGGCGGGCAAGGCCGGGACGGCCGTGGCCGACCGGATGGGCGACCGGCTGCCGCACTCGGTGAGCGACCGGATGCGCACGATGGCGGGCGGCCGGCGGAACGCCTCGGCCGGTGACGACTGGGGCACGAGCAACACCTGAACGGCCGCGTGGGGCCGGTGCCCGGAGCGAACGGCTCCGGGCACCGGCCCCACGTGCGTCGGCGCGTGCGTCAGGCGGAGGGCAGGTCGGTGAGCGGGGCCGCCGGATCGGCGAGACGGTGGGGGTCGACGGCCCGGCCGGAGCGGACGAGGTCCTGGATGGGCCCGGCGACGTCCCAGACGTTGACGTTGAGCCCGGCCAGCACGCGGTTCCCGCGCAGCCAGAAGGCGATGAACTCGCGCTTGCCGACGTCGCCCCGGCACACGACCTGGTCGTAGGTGCCGGGCGGGGCCCAGCCGCTGTACTCCAGGCCCACGTCGTACTGGTCGGAGAAGAAGTAGGGGATGCGGTCGTAGGAGACGTCCTGGCCGAGCATGGCGCGGGCGGCGGCCGGGCCGCCGTGCAGGGCGTTCGCCCAGTGCTCGACGCGCAGCCGGGTGTCGAGCACGGGGTGCTGGACGGCGGCGACGTCACCGGCGGCGTGGACGGCCGGGTCGGAGGTGCGCAGGGCGGCGTCGACGGCGATGCCGCCGGTCGCGGCGTCCAGGTCCAGCCCGGCGGCGTCGGCCAGTGCGGTGCGGGGGGCGGCGCCGATGGCGGCGAGGACGCCGTGGGCGGGGTACTCCTCGCCGTCGGCGGTGCGGACGGCGAGCACCTGGCCCTCGGAGCCGACGATCTCCTCCAGGGTGGCGCCGAAGACCAGCCGGACGCCGTTCTCGCGGTGCAGGTCGGCGAAGAGGGCGCCCAGCTCGGGGCCGATGACGCGGTGCAGGGGCGAGGGGTCGCGTTCGATGACAGTGACCTCCGCGCCGTAGGTCCGCGCGGCGGCGGCGACCTCCAGCCCGATCCAGCCGGCTCCCGCGATGACGAGGTGGCCGTTCTCCCGGCCGAGCCGGGTGAGCATGCCGCGCAGCTGGTCGGCGTGGGCCAGCCGGCGCAGGTGGTGGACGCCGGCCAGGTCGGTGCCGGGGATGTCCAGGCGCCGGGGCTCGGCGCCGGTGGCGAGGAGCAGCTTGTCGTAGCGCAGGACGGCGCCGTCACCGAGGCGGACGGACCGGGTGTGGCGGTCGATGTGGACGGCGGGCTGGCCCAGGTGCAGCTCGATCTCGGCGCGCGCGTACCAGGCGGGTTCGTGGACGAAGAGGCCCGCGCGCTCCTCGTCCCCGGTGAGGTAGCCCTTGGAGAGCGGAGGACGCTCGTAGGGGTGGTCGCGTTCGTCGCCGATCAGTATGACCCGGCCGGTGAATCCCTCCGCGCGCAGGGTTTCGGCGGCCTTGGCTCCGGCCAGTCCGCCGCCGATGATGACGAAGGTCTCGTGTGCGTCCACCACGTGGTGCCTCCTCGCTGCCGTTCCGGTCGCCCCCCGGAAGGTTCACCTGGGAGCGTCCCGCACATGCGGGATCACGGGAAGGGCGCACACCTATTGTGCGGACCTGTCGGTCCGTGCGGGGGTGACCGTCACTCCGCCCGGCGTGTTCGGCCGACGGGGTGGGCGAGGTGGCGGGTGAGCCGGGCGTGCAGGGCCCGGGCGGAGGGGTCGGTGAGGCAGGCGATCTGGTCGACGACGACGCGGACGCGGTCGGCGTCGTCGTCGGCCCGCGCGTACAGGGCGCGGAACTGGGGGTCGAGCCCGTCGGGCGCGCGCAGGATCAGCACCTCGGCCAGCTCGGCGAGGATGACGCGCTGCTCGGCGCGGAGTTTCTCCTGGTCGGGGCGTTGCATGACGTAGCGGTCGGCGACGGCCTTCAGGACCGCGCACTCCAGCCGGGGCCCGCGCGGCACGATGAGATCGGCGGCGTAGCGGGTCAGGGGGCCGCTGCCGTGGGCGGCGCGGGTGGCGTGTTCTGCGGCGAGGCAGAAGCGGCCGATGAGCTGGCTGGTGGCGTCCTTGAGCCGTGCCTGTGCGGTGGCGGTGCCGTCGTAGCCGTGCGGCCACCACTCCTGGTCGAGCAGCCGGTCGAGCGCCTCGGCCAGCTCGGCGTCCTCGGTGCCGGGCGGGGCGTAGCGCTCGCGGGCGACGGCGAGGACCTCCCGCCGTTCGGGGTCGGCGAGGAGGACGCCGGGGTCTAGGTGCCCGGCGTGCAGCCCGTCCTCGACGTCGTGCACGGAGTAGGCGACGTCGTCGGACCAGTCCATGACCTGCGCCTCGAAGCACCGGCGGCCGGGTGGGGCACCGGCCCGGAACCAGGTGAAGACGGGCACGTCGTCGGCGTAGACGCCGAACTTCGGGGAGCCGGGGTCGTCGGGGTGGCCGCCCTGGGGCCAGGGGTACTTGGTGGCGGCGTCGAGGGTGGCGCGGGTGAGGTTGAGGCCGACGGGGAGGCCGTCGGCGGAGAATCGTTTGGGCTCCAGCCGGGCGAGCAGCCGCAGCGACTGGGCGTTGCCCTCGAAGCCGCCGCAGGGTTCGGCGATCTCGGCGAGGGTCTGCTCGCCGTTGTGGCCGAAGGGCGGGTGGCCGAGGTCGTGGGCGAGGCAGGCGACCTCGACGAGGTCCGGGTCGCAGCCGAGGGCGGCCCCGAGCTCCCGGCCGACCTGGGCGCACTCCAGGGAGTGGGTCAGCCGGGTGCGCGGGGTGGCGTCCCAGGCGTGCTCGTCGCCGCCGGGGGCGACGACCTGGGTCTTGCCCGCGAGGCGGCGCAGCGCGGCCGAGTGCAGGACGCGCGCCCGGTCCCGCTGGAAGGCGGTGCGGCCGGGACGCTTGTCCGGCTCGGGCTCCCAGCGCTCGGTGTCGGTCGGGTCGTACGTGCGGTACGTGCCGTGCATACGTCCGACGGTAGCCGGGCCCGTCACGTCCCGTCAGGCGACGGCGGGCAGGGCGGGCCGCCGGGGCAGGGCACGCCGCCCGGACAGTGCGCGGACGCGGGCCTCGTCGTAGCGGTGCAGGACGAGGCGGGCGAGGGCGGGGTGGGCACCCAGCGGCGGGGCGGCCGGTACTCCGGGGCCCGCGGCGCGGGCGCAGCGGGTGGCGAAGTACCCGGGGGCCGTGAAGTAGGAGGCCAGGGCGATGCGGCGGTGTCCGGCCGCGCGCAGGGCGGCGACGACCTGGGGGACGGCGGGGGTGGCGGCGGTGGCGTAGGCGGGGTGGACGGGGGTGCCGCCGAGGCGGCGGGAGAGCAGGGCGGCGGTGCGCTCGGCGTCGGCGGCGGAGCTCGGGTCGCGGGAGCCGGCGGCGGCCAGGACGACGGCGTCGGGCGGGCCGGGCCGGCGGGCCGGGGCTTCGGCCAGGCGGGCGTGCAGGGCCTCGGCGAGCAGGGGGTGTGGGCCGAGGGCGGTGGCCCGGGCGGACCGCAGGTGCGGCGCGGCGTCGGCGGCCCGGGGCAGGTCGTGCCCCACGTGGTGACCCCGGCCGAGGAGCAGCGGGACGAGGACGACGTCCCCGGGGGCGTGGGCGGCGAGGGTGTCGGTCAGCAGCGGGGCGGCCAGCTCGATGTGGCCGAGCTCGACGCGCAGGCCGGGCCGCTGCGCGCGGACCTCGTCCAGGAGCGCGCGGACGGTGGTGAGGGCGCGGGGGTCGCGGGAGCCGTGGGCGACGGCGACGAGCGTGGGGGCGTCCGTGGGGGCGTCCGGGCACGGTGGGCCGAAGGAGGGGATGCGGTGGGTGCTCGCCGTCATGTCTCCAGGGTGAACGGGGACGGTTGCCGGGCCGTTGCGCGCGGGAAACGGCGGGTTGCGCGGGCCTCACGGTGCGCGGGGACCGGCGGGGAGCGGCTTGTTACCGGGGCCGTAACACGGTGGGGGCGATCAGGAAACACGCCCGACGCACGATGGCGGCATGAACGCGACGCCCGCCCCGCAGCCCGTGCCGTCAGCCCAGGAGCCCGGTCAGGAGTTCGGTCAGGAACCCGCCCGGGCACCCACCCCGGGCTCCGTCGAGACGCACTGCCCGTACTGCTCGCTCCAGTGCGGCATGGGCCTGCGGCCGGGCGGCGCGACGGGGCTGGAGGTCACCGAGCGGCCCGCGTTCCCCGTCAACCGGGGTGCGCTGTGCGGCAAGGGCCGCACCGCCACGGAGCTGCTGGGCTCCGGGGCGCGGCTGACGGAGCCGCTGGTGCGCCGATCCCCCGGCGGGCCGCTGGAGCCGGCGGGCTGGGACGAGGCGCTGGAGCGGATCGCGGCCGAGCTGACGCGGGTGCGCGCGGTGTACGGGCCCGACGCGCAGGGCGTCTTCGGGGGCGGCGGGCTCACCAACGAGAAGGCGTATCTGCTCGGCAAGTTCGCGCGGCTGGTGCTGGGGACGTCGCAGATCGACTACAACGGGCGCTTCTGCATGTCCTCGGCGGCGGCCGCCGGTATCCGGGCGTTCGGGCTGGACCGGGGGCTGCCGTTCCCGATGGCGGACATCGCCGAGTCCGGTTGCGTGATCCTCGTGGGCGCGAACCCGGCGGAGACGATGCCGCCCGCGCTGCGGTACTTCACGGAGTTGCGGGAGAGAGGCGGCACGCTGATCGTCGTGGACCCGCGCCGCACCCGGACGGCGGAGCTGGCCGACCTGCACCTGGCCCCCCGGCCGGGGACCGACCTGGCGCTGGCGCTCGGTTTGCTGCATCTCGTCGTCGCGGAGGGGCGCACGGACGAGCGGTACATCGCCGAGCGCACGACGGGCTGGGCCGGGGCGCGGGCCGCCGCGATGGCGCACTGGCCGGAGCTGGTCGAGCGGATCACGGGGGTGCCGGTGCCGCAGCTCCGCGAGGCCGTCGGGCACTTCTGCGACGCGGAGTCGGCCATGGTGCTCACCGCGCGCGGCCCCGAGCAGCAGGCCAAGGGCACGGACACGGTGGGGGCGTGGATCAACCTGACGCTGGCCACCGGGCGGGCGGGCCGGCCGCGTTCGGGTTACGGCTGCCTGACCGGGCAGGGCAACGGACAAGGCGGCCGGGAGCACGGGCAGAAGGCCGACCAGCTCCCCGGCTACCGCCTGCTGACGGACCCGACGGCGCGCGCCCACGTGGCCGGGGTGTGGGGCGTGGAGCCGGACGTCCTGCCCGGCCCGGGCCGCAGCGCCTACGAGCTGCTCGACGCCCTCGGCAGCGACGTCCGCTCGCTGCTGGTGCTGGCCTCCAATCCGGTGGTCTCCGCGCCGCGCGCCGCGCACGTGGAGGAGCGGCTGCGCGCGCTGGACTTCCTCGCGGTCTGCGACGTCGTGCTGTCCGAGACGGCGGCGCTGGCGGACGTCGTGCTACCGGTGACGCAGTGGGCGGAGGAGAGCGGCACGCTGACGAACCTGGAGGGCCGGGTGCTGCTGCGGCGCAGGGCCGTGGACCCGCCGCCCGGGGTGCGGTCCGACCTGTGGGTGCTGGGGGCGCTGGCCGCGCGGCTCGGCTGGGAGAAGGGATTCCCGGACGATCCGGAGGAGGTGTTCGAGGAGCTGCGGCGCGCCTCGGCGGGCGGCCCGGCCGACTACTCGGGCATCACCTACCGCCGCATCGCGCGGGAGGACGGCGTCTTCTGGCCCTGCCCGGCGGCGGACGGCCCGGCGGCGGACGGCCCGGGGGCGGACGGCCCGGGGGCCGGGGCGCCGCACCCGGGCACGCCCCGGCTGTTCCTGGACCGGTTCGCGACGCCGGACGGCCGGGCCCGGTTCGTCCCCGTCACGCACCGGCCGTCCGCCGAGGAGCCGGACGCGGAGTACCCGGTGCTGCTGACGACGGGCCGGGTGCTGGCCCAGTACCAGTCGGGGGCGCAGACGCGCCGGGTGGCGGAGCTGAACGCCGCCGCGCCGGGCCCGTTCGTCCAGCTGCACCCCCGGCTCGCCGAGCGGCACGGCATCGCGGAGGGCGATCCCGTCGCCGTCACCTCCCGCCGGGGGCGGGCCGTCGCGCCCGCCCGCGTCACCCGGGACATCCGGCCGGACACGGTGTTCATGCCGTTCCACTGGCCGGGGGCGGGACGGGCGAACTCGCTGACCAACCCGGCCCTGGACCCCACCTCGCGGATGCCGGAGTTCAAGGTCTCGGCGGTGCGGGTGGAGCGGGCGGCGTCGGAGCCGCCGGGGTGAGCGGGGGCGGGTGGGGCGGGGGGGGATCGCCGGACCGGGCGGACTCAGAGTCCGAGGTCGGCGTCGTCGCCGAGGCCGGGCAGGAGGCCGAGGTCGGGCAGCGGGCCGCCCGCCAGGGCCTGCTCGGTCCAGACGACCTTCCCGGTGGGGGTGTAGCGCGTGCCCCAGCGCTGGGCGAGCTGCGCGACGAGGAACAGGCCGCGCCCGCCCTCGTCGGTGATGGCGGCGCGCCGCAGGTGCGGCGAGGTGCTGCTGCCGTCCGTGACCTCGCAGATCAGCGTGCGTTCGTACAGCAGCCGGACGTGGATGGGCGCGGAGCCGTAGCGGATGGCGTTGGTGAGGAGTTCGCTGAGGACGAGCTCCGTGGTGAAGGCGATCTCCTCCAGGCCCCACTCCGCCAGCTGGCGGCTGCACGCGGCCCGGACGCCCGCGACGGCGGCGGGGTCGAGGGGCACGTCCCAGTCGGCGATGCGGGAGCGGTCGAGCAGCCGGGTGCGGGCGACGAGGAGGGCGATGTCGTCGCGCCGGTGCTCGGGGAGCATGCGGGCGAACACCGCCTCACAGGTCTCCTCGGGAGTGCGGTGCGCCGCGTCCGCCAGCGTCGCCCGTAGCAGGGCGAGCCCGGCGTCGATGTCGCGGTCGCGGTCCTCGACGAGACCGTCGGTGTAGAGGACGAGCCGGCTGCCCTCGAGCAGGTGGAGCGTGGTGCTCTCGAACGGCATGGAGCCGAGGCCCAGCGGCGGGGCGAGCGGCAGGTCGGGGAAGTCGACGGTGCCGTCCGGACGCACCACGGCGGGGGCGAGGTGGCCGGCCCGGGAGACGTCACACTGGCCGGATACGGGGTCGTAGACGGCGTACAGGCAGGTGGCGCCCGTGATCCCCTCGCCGCCGGGCTCGTCCTGGTCGATGCGGCTGACCAGTTCGTCGAGGTAGGCCAGCAGCTCGTCCGGGGGCAGGTCGAGAGTGGAGAAGTTGTGCACGGCCGTGCGCAGCCGGCCCATGGTGGCGGCGGCGTGCAGGCCGTGGCCGACGACGTCGCCGACGACGAGGGCGACGCGGGCGCCGGGGAGCGGGATGACGTCGAACCAGTCCCCGCCCACCCGGGCCTGGGCGGGCAGGTAGCGGTAGGCGACGTCCAGGGCGCTCTGGTGGGGTAGGACGTGCGGGAGGAGGCTGCGCTGGAGGGTCTCGGCCATGGCGTGCTCGCGGGTGAACCGGCGGGCGTTGTCGATCGCGACGGCGGCGCGCGCGGCCAGTTCCTCGGCGAACGTCAGGTCGTCCTCGCCGAACGGCTCCGAGCCGGCGCCGCGCCAGAAGTTCGTCAGGCCCAGGACGACGCCCCGGGCCTGGAGGGGCACGGTGACGAGCGAGTGGATGCCGTACGCGACGGCGTGGCTGGCGCCCTCGGGGTCCTGGGCCCGCCAGGCGTCGGCGACGGTCAGGTCGGCCTCCAGCACCGCGTGCCCGCTCGCCAGGGCCTCCGCCATGGGGGTGCCCGGTGCGACGAAGGGGATGAGGTCGCCGACCGGCTGGAAGGGGTGGTCGTCGCGCACACCGCTCAGGGCGGTGCGGCGCATCTCCGACGGCGGGCCGACCGGCTCCCCGCCGAGCGGCACGGGCTCCAGCAGTTCCACGGTGACGAAGTCGGCGAACCTCGGCACGGTGACGTCCGCCAGCTCCTCGGCGGTGCGGACGACGTCCAGCGTCGTGCCGATGCGCACGCCCGCGTCGTAGAGGATGTTCAGCCGCTCGCGGGCCACCTCCGCCGTGCCGGACAGGGCGCGCAGCTCCGTGGTGTCCCGCAGCGTCACCACCGACCCGGGGGGCCCGCCGTGCGGAGCGGTGGGCCTGGTGTTGACGGCCACGAGCCGGTTCCCGGCCAGGTGCACCTCGTCGGTGACGGCCCGGTGGGAGCTCAGCAGCTCGGCCGTGGCCGGATCGAGTCCCAGCTCGGTGACGTGGCGGCCGTCGGCGTCCGGCGGCAGCTCCAGCAGGCGCCGGGCCTCGTCGTTGGCCAGCGCCAGCCGGCCGTCGTGGCCGATGATGAGCACCCCTTCCCGCACCGCGTGCAGGACGGCGTCGTGGTGCTCGTACATCCGGGTCATCTCGCTGGGCCCGATGCCGCGCGTCTGCCGGCTGAGCCGGCGGCTGACGAGCGCCGCGCTGCCCACGGCCAGGGCCAGCGCGGCGGCCGCGGAGATGAAGATCACCGGGAGCTGGTCGTCCATCGACTCGCCCACGGTCTCGATCTCCACCCCGGCGGAGACCAGCCCGATCACCATGCCGCCCGGCTCGGTGACCGGGACGACGGCCCGGGCCGCGTCCGTCGGGTCGCCCCGGAAGATCTCGGTGAACGTCTCGCCCTTGGCAGCCCGGTCGACGCCGGGGGTGCGCTCGCCCACCAGGTCGGCGTCGGTGTCGGCGTAGCGGGTGCCGTCCGTGGACATCACGGCGATGAAGTCCACGCCGGAGTCCCAGTGGGCCGCCTCCACGGAGGGCTGGAGCCGCGCCGTCGGATCGTCGGAGCGCAGGGCCTCCGCGACGCCCGGGGAGTTCGCGTAGGCCGCGGCGGCGGCCCGGGAGCGGCGTTGCGCGTCCTGCTCGGTGTCGTTGCGGGCCTGGGTCGTGACGACGAGCAGCGCGGCGGCGATCAGCAGGACGGCCACGAGCACCTGCAGCACGAGCACCTGGCCCGCGACGCTGCGGGCGCGCAGCTCCCACCAGAGGCCCGGGCGCCGCCTCCCGGCGTCCGGACCGGCGGACCTACGGCCTGTGGCACGCCTCCGTGGAGCAGAACGCCCAGGCATACCCCCTTTCTAGCACCAGAACCCGGGCGGCGACCCCCGTGGACCGCCGCCCGGGTCAGCCCGCCCCCGGCGTCCACCCGGCGCTGTGGCCCCGGGGCGGCGGCGTGCCGCGTGGCCCCGTCGCCGCAGGCATCACCGACCGCCGGACGGGTACCCGGCAGCGGCAACCGTGACGCAGGGAGAGAGAACCATGACGGTGCCCGAAGAGAACCGCCCGAAGACGGAGAAGACCGAGAACGCCCCGGAGGAGCTGTCCGACAAGGCCGGCCGCACCCGACCGGGCGAACACGACGAGGGCGCCACCGGCCGCACGCTGCGGGAGGCCATGGAGGAGGCGGACGTCAGGCCCGAAGACTATGAAGAACGAAGGAGTGAGGAGTGAGGGGCCGCCCGGGCGCCGGGCCGGGGAGGCTCACAGCGCGGGGGTGACGTAGAGGTCGGGTGCGGGTCCCCGGGCGGGGACCTCCAGCACGGGCACCGGCTTGCGGCCGGGGTCGCCGCCTCGCGAGGTGCTGTAGGACAGGGTGCCACTGGCGCCGGGCACGGTGTTGTCCTCGTTGAGCAGGAAGAGCGCGCGGGCCGTCCGCGCGGCGCTCGGCTCCTGGCCGTCCTCGCCGCTGTGGGTCAGCCGCAGGGCGCGGACGGCGACCATGACGGCGTCGTGGTGGGCGGCGGCGTAGCCGTCCTGGAGGGCGGCCTCGACGTCCGTCACCTCGGGCAGCCGGGCGCGGAACGCGGCCTCGAACGGCGCGTGTCCCTCGGGCACCGGGCCGGTCGCCCGTTCCTCGTCCGCCCAGGCTGGGTCGGCGGCCGAGGCGTGCACGACGGTGATGCGGCTCCTGCGCAGCTTCTCGACCTCCTCGGGCGGTATGACGGGGCCGGTCTCCACGAAGAGCACGGAGACGGGCTCCGCGAGGCAGGGCCGCACGTGCAGGGCTTCGAGGAACTCGCGCAGGTCCACGGTGCGGCCGGAGAACAGGGCCATGTCCGCCTCGGCCGCGCAGAGGTTGCGCACGACGGCGTCGAAGTAGGTGTAGGCCACGTCCTCGGAGACGCTCTTCCCCTGGAAGGGCTGCGGCGCGTGTCCGGCGAGCTGTTCGGCGAAGGTGCGGGTGAAGGCGTCGGTCAGGGACTTCACGTGCAGGTCGGGCGGGCTCTCGTCGTGCACGAGCATGGCCGTGTCCAGCATGTCGCGCCCGCCCACGTAGGCGTGCAGGGCGGCGACGAAGTCGGTGTTGCTGGGCGTGACGCGGACCAGCCCCGGGACCTCCGCGTGGCGCAGGCTCGTGGCACTGGCGACCGAGGACACCATCGGGATGTCCTCGGCGGACAGCCGCTCGGCGGCCTCGCGGGTGGCCTCGACGCTGGGGCCCAGCCCGACGACGGCGACGAGCGGGGCCCGGTCGTCGGTCATGCCGACGAGCTCGTCCACCACCGGCTCCCACCGGTCGTGTCCGCTGCCCGCGTTGGCCAGGTAGAGCTGGATCTGCGGGGCGGGATCGCCGAGTTCACGGGTGTGGTTGGCCCGCATCTGGGCGACGTGGGCGCCGTGCAGCGAGTGCAGGACCTGCTCGGGTGACAGCGGACCGTCGGGGGTGGCGGAGAGCGTGCTGAGGAGCGCCACCTTGACCGCCGAGCTCTCCTCGTCGGCCACCCGGTCGTTCTCGGCCTCGATCCGTTCCTGGACGGCGCGGTAGCGCTCGCGCAGCCCCTCGCCGCCGCCGGGCAGGAAGGCGGGGCTGCCGTCGGTGACGCCGATGCACTCGCCGTCCCGTTCGACGACGCCCGAGCCCGGGCCGTCGCACGCCAGCCGGGGCGGCAGCCACACCACGGCGGCCACGCCGGCGGCCAGCAGCACCAGGACGCCCGCGATGACCAGGAGGCGGGTGAGACGGCGGGCGGGGGGTGAGAAGTCGGTGTGGTCCACGGCGGAATCGGTCACGGGTGCTCCTTCGGGTGGGTCACATCCACCAACGGGCCTGTCGCTCGTAGTCGTCGGCCGCTTCGTGCAGGGCCACCAGTCCGTCCGGGGAGTGCAGCGCGAGCGCGGTGAGCGCGTGGGACGACTGGGCGTACAGGAAGCCGCGCTCCACTCCCCCCGCCGGATCGCCGACGACGCGCAGGGCCGCGAGGAGCCGGGTGACGTGGCCGGTGACGTCCCCGGCCACGGGCTCCGGGAGGTCCTGCACGAGGCTGCTGAAGTGCTCGTAAGGGTCCAGGAGTTGACGTTCCAGACTGCCGCAGGGCGCCGTGGCGACGGTCCGCAGGAGGTCCAGCCAGGCGGTGCCGTTCGTCTCGGGGAGCAGCCGGGCCAGCTCACCGGCCACCGCCGGCAGCTCGTCCCGGGCCAGCCGGTGGTAGAGCGTGCCGGGTTCGTCGTCGCGTTCGCGGCAGAACGCGCCGAGGCGGCGGTGCACGGCCTGCCAGGAGACGGGGTCGTCGGCGGGGCGGGCGGCGAGACGGCGCAGCAGCAGCCTGCGCAGGACGGCCGTCGCCGACGCGCCCGTCGTCTCGTCCCGGCCGCCCCCGGACGGCGTCTGGGCGGAGGTCGGCGCGGCGCCGTCCCACAGCCGGGCCTGGCGCACGGCCGCCGCCCAGGCCGGGTCCACGAGGTCGTCCTGGTGGCTCAGCCACAGACCGTCCGCCTCACGGCGGGCGGCGGCACCGGCCGCGAAGGCGGTGGCCATGCCGTCCCACTGCGGGCCGTCCGGCGCCGTGCCCTCGGCGGCCAGGAGGCGGCGCAGCAGGTGGTCCTCGGTGGTCCCGGCGTCCGGCTCCCCGTCGAGCCCCGCGTCGGGGGCGGGCCGGAGCAGGAGGCCGACGACGCCGCCGGGTTCGGCGGGGTGCCGGGCGGCCTGCGCGGCGAGCAGCCCGGCGACCTCCGGGTGGCCGCCGGTGTAGGTGTGCACGAGCCGTGCCAGGCGGCGGTCGGCGCGGCCGGTGGGGCCCTCCATGAGGCTCTGGACGTCGGGGCGGGTCAGGTCGGGCAGCCGGTGGCGCAGCCACACCGGGGGGTCGGCGGGCGGCGCGGAGCCGGGGGTGAGCCGTTCGAGCGCCGTCTCCAGGGGCGCGCAGCCGGCGTCGGCCATCTCGGGAAGCTCGCCCCGCGCCGTGGCGACGACGGTGAGCGGCTCGGCCCCGTCCGAGACACGCAGCGGTGCCCGCGCGTCGAGCAGGTGGCGCAGGAAGGCCCGGCCGGCCGGGGTGTCGGCGTTGTCGAGCAGGACGACGGGCGTCGGCAGGCCCCGGACGCGGCGGGGGGCGTCGCGCAGGTCGGCGAGGAACGCCTCGCAGAGCAGCCCGTCGAGCCGGGCCCGGGCGGCGAGGTGGTGTCGCTCCCCCGGTTCCTCGCTGCGGAGTTCGTGCGCGGCCCGGTTGAGGGCGACGAGGGTGTCGATGGCGCGGTCCGGCAGCTGCCGGTCGCGGTGGCCGTACCAGTGCTGCGCGCGGTCGGGGAAGGTGAATCCGGCCAGGGCGCTGAGCCCGTGCAGCGGGAGTTGTAAGGAGGTGGAGAGCACCCCGGCGGTGAGGCCGAGGTCCAGCGGGCTGTTCGCCACGTCCTGGAGGAAGCGCTGCGGCCAGCTCTTGTTGCGCCGCTGCTTCAGCAGCTGCTCGACGTCCTGGCGGGCCTGCTCGAAGTCGAGGTGGGAGAGGTCCTGCCGGATGACGAGCAGGCCGATGAGGAGCCGTGGGAAGCGGAGCCTGCCGTAGCGCGGCCGGTGGCCGGCCAGCCCGGCGGCCAGGGCCGAGAGGGTCGCGGGCAGGTCCTCGCAGAGCGGGTCGCCGAAGTCGACGCGCCCGTGCGGGATGTGAGGGCCGATCTTCTCGGCGAGGACGTCGAGGAGGACGGTCTTGCCGCTGCCGTGCGGGCCCTCGAACACGACGACGGGCCGCCGTTCGGCCGGGTGGGCCGGGTAGTCGGGCTGCATGAGCGTGTGGACGGCCCGTACGGCCGTGTTGCGTTCGAAGACCGGTCTGTCGTCCGCCACGGTGTCCCTCCCCCGACCGAGCGTGGCAGGAACATTTCCACATGCGATGACCCTGCGCCAACCCCGTGACGCCGAACGGTGACGATTCGTGACCGAAACGTCAACTCCCGCCCGGCCGGGGCGGGTCAGAGGGGACGGGGCACCGGGTCCGCTCCGAAGACCCAGGGGGCCAGGACGATCCGCCACCCGTCGGGATCGGCGAACAGGAGGCAGCCGCGCTGCGACCAGTACGGGTTCGCGGCCGCCACGGGGTGGTGCCCCCGGGCGACGAGGCGGTCGGCGGCGGTGGCGACGGCGTCCGCGTCGCGCAGGTACAGCACGAGCTGGTTCTCGGGGTGGGGCGGCGGTATCCGGGGCGGATCGCCGTGCTGCGTGATCTCCAGGTGGACGGGCGTCCCGGGCAGGCCGATCAGGACGCCGTCGTAGCCGTCGTGGCCGTCGTCGCCGCGCCACGCCCCCAGGACGGGCAGGCCGAGATCATCTCGGTAGAAACGGACGACGTCCTCGTAGCGGGCCGTGGGGCGGGCGAAGCGCACCGCGCCGACGGGGAGATGGGCGGGCCAGGAGTGCGTCATGGGGCCATCGTGCCCCGGGGACCGTCGGGTGAGAAGGGCTTCCCTCCGGGGCGCCGGGGTGCGGGCGGGTCCGGCGGATGTCGCCAGTGCTATGGCCGGGTGCAGTCTTGGCAGGGCCGCCCGGAGCTGGCAGGGTCACGCCGTTCATGTGCGTCCCCCAGCGCGGAGGAGACCCCTCATGGCACGGAAACGTACGGCGGCGTTGTTGGCGGCGGCCCTGGCGGCCCTGACGCTCGGGGCCGCCCCGGCGCAGGAGCCGGCGGCGGAGGCCGAACAGGCCTATGTGGTGATGCTCGACGGCCCGGGCCCCGGCGCCCGGGCGGTGACGGAGACCGGGGCCGAGGTGACGCGGACCTTCGGCGCGGCGCTGGACGGCTACGCGGTGCGGGCGACCGAGGCGGAGGCCCGCGCACTCGCCGGGCGGCCGGGCGTGCTCGGCGTGGTGCCGGACGCCCCGGTGCACGCCCTGGGCACGGGCGGCGTCGGCGGCACGTCCACCGCGCACGGCCCCCGCACGGTGCAGGAGGACGCGCCCTGGCACCTGGACCGGCTCGACCAGGAACAACTGCCGCTCGACGGGCGGTACGTCTACCCGTCCTCGGCGGGTGAGGGCGTGACGGTGTACGTCCTGGACACCGGTGTGCGCGTCACCCACGAGGAGTTCGGCGGCCGGGCGTCCCACGGCACGGACGTGGTGGACGGCGACGACGTCGCCGACGACGGCAACGGGCACGGCACGCACATGGCCGGACTCGTGGCCGGAGAGACCTACGGCGTGGCGAAGAAGGCCGACGTCGTGGCCGTCCGCGTGCTCAACGACTACGGCAGCGGTACGACGTCCGGCATCATCGCGGGCATCGACTGGGTGGTGCGCAACGCCGACGGCCCGGCCGTGATCAACATGAGCCTGGGCGGCGGGCCCAACGCCGCGCTGGACGCGGCGGTCCGCAGCGCCATCGCCGCCGGGGTGACGTTCTCCGTCGCGGCGGGTGGGTCGAACGGCGACGCGGGCTCGTCCTCCCCGGCGCGGGTCGCCGAGGCGCTGACCGTCAGCGCCACCGACGAGCAGGACCGGCGGGCGCCCTTCGCCAGCTACGGCAGCGTCGTGGACCTGTTCGCGCCGGGCACGCGGATCACCGGGCCGTGGCACACCTCGGACCAGGCGACGGTCACGCTCTCCGGCACCTCGACGTCGGCCGCCCTCGTCAGTGGCGCGGCCGCGCTGGACCTGGGTGAACGGCCCTGGGCGAGCCCCGCGTCGGTGGCCCGCCAGCTGAAGTGGGCGGCCACCGAGGGCATCGTCGTCGATCCCGGGCCGAACACCACCGACCGGCTGCTGAACGTCAGCGCGCTCGGCTGAGCCAGTCGCCGGACGGTATGCGGGTGCCCCGCTCGCGCAGGCGGCGGGCCAGCGGCGGCGCGGCGACGTAGAGCCACACCGTCTCCGTGCCGCCGCCGGCCGGGCGGGCCTCGGCGGTGACGCGTTCGTAGAGGTTCGCGCCACCGCCGGGGGTGTACCCCTCCAGCTCGTCGAGGACGCGCAGGACCTCGGCGTACCGCGCGGCGGCCGGTTCGATCACCACACCGGTGACCGCACCGTCCCCGGCGACGGCGTACGGGTAGCCGGGGCCCTCGTACAGGACGAGCCCCGGCAGCGTCGCCGCGGTCTCGCGCACCACGCGGCCCGCGAGCGTCCGGGCGTGGTGGTGCTCGCCGGGCCGCAGGGTGCCGTAGACGAAGAAGGGGAGGCGGGGCGGCGTCACGGTGTCGTCTCCTCCGCCACCCAGCGCGCGTAGGCCTCGCTCGCCCGCGCGACGGGCGTGGCGATGATCTCGGGGACGTCGTAGTCGTGCGCCTCCCGGAGGAACGCCTCCAGCGCCGCGTAGCGGGCGGCGGTGCTCTTGAACAGCACCTGCCACTCCGGATCGGTGTGCAGCGCGCCCTCCCACCGGTAGACGGAGGAGACGGGCCCGGCGATCTGGGCGCAGGCGGCGAGCCGCCGGTCCACGGCTCCGGCGGCCAGGGCCCGCGCCTTCTCGGCGCTGTCGGTGGTGGTGAGGACGGTCAGCAGTTCGGCCATACCCGCACCGTATCCGCCACTCCTTCGGGCCTGCCGGGAGCACCGGTCCCGTCCCCGGACCGGAGCCGGACGCGTCCGATCCGTTCAAGACCGGTGGGGCGCGCGGCCGTCAGCATCGGGGACATGGCACCTCGATTCGATCTCGTCGGAATGGTGACGGCCGACATGGCCGCCACGCTCGCGTTCTACCGCCGCCTCGGCCTGGACATCCCGGCCGAGGCGGACACCGCGCCGCACGCCGAGGCCGTCGGGCCCGGCGGCGTGCGGCTCGCCTGGGACACGCTGGACGTCATCGCCGCACTGCACCCGGGCTGGGAACTCCCCCAGGGCCCCGGACGGATGTCGCTGGCCTTCCGCTGCGACGATCCGGCCGAGGTGGACCGGGTCCACGCCGAGCTGACGGCGGCCGGGTACCGAGGGCTCAAGGAGCCGTGGGACGCCTTCTGGGGGCAGCGGTACGCCGTCGTCGAGGACCCGGACGGCAACGGCGTCGACCTCTTCGCCGAGCTACCCGGCTAGGCGCACCCAGCCGGGCCGTGCCGCACGCTGGGTGGCGGCGGTCCCCGTCCGGCCGTGTCAGCGTGGTGGCCTGACCGCACGGTGCCGGACGGCTGCGGTGCCGCCCAACTCCTCCAGGACCTCCGCGAGCAGGGCGCGCGCCGCGTCCACGGTCGGAGCTCCGAAACGCCGCCGGAGGCGTTCGTCGAGGGCCGCGCGGGCGCTGAGGGCCGTGGCGACGGCCGCCCGGCCGCGTGCGGTGAGAGCGACGCGGCGAACGCGGGCGTCGCCGGGGTCGGGGAGCCGTTCGATGTAGCCGAGGCGCTCGAGTTCGGCGACCGCCTTGGACGCACCCTGCTGGGTCATGTCGAGCTTCTCGGCGAGCTCTCCGACGGTCGGCCGGCCGTACAGGAGGTGCTGGAAGACGTAGCCGTGAGACATGCGCAGGTCGGCGTGGCCGCGCGCGTCGAGTTCCGCCTGGACCGTGGACGCGGCGGCGAAACCCACGAAGAGGGCGAGCGTGCCGGTGTCGAGGTCGTGCGGGGTCGGTGACTGGGGCATGTGACCCATGGTGCTTTACACAACCAACGTTGCACAACTATGGTTTCACACATGCCCGAGTTGCCCGACCACCCCAACGTCCACACCGCCGTCCGTTACCACGAGGCGGTTTCCCGCTTCGCCGCGGGCGAGGAACTCGCAGCCTTCTTCCACCCGGACGCCGTCCACACCCAGTTGCCCAACGCCCTGTTCCCCGAGGGCGCCACCCGCCGGCTGGCGGAGATCGTCACCGCCGCCGAACGGGGCCGCGAGCTCCTCGCGGAACAGCGCTTCGACGTGCTCAACGCCGTCGTCTCGGACAGCCAGGTGGCCCTTGAGGTCACCTGGTCCGGCGCCCTGGCCGCGCCCGTCGACGGCATCGCGGCGGGGCAGGTCCTGCGCGCCCACGTCGCGTCGTTCCTCACCTTCCGCGATGGTCGGATCACCGCACAGCGCACCTACGACTGCTACGAGCCGGCGCCCGCCGCGACGCCGCCCGACCAGCGCACCGAGGAGGCGGGGGACGCGTCCTGAAGGGCCACACCCCTCAGGTGGGGGGGCGCTCCACCGGGCGCACGAGCCGGCCGACCGGTCGGCCGGTGAGGGCGCGGGCCTCGCGGGTGAGGTGGGCCTGGTCCGCGTAGCCGGTGAGGGCGGCGACCTCGGCGAGCGGGGTTCCGGCCCGCGCCCGCGCCAGGGCCCGTTGCAGCCGCAGGATGCGGGCCAGCATCTTCGGGCCGTACCCGAAGGCGTCCAGCGACCGGCGGTGCAGCTGGCGTTCGCTCAGCCCGGCCGTCCGGGCGACCTCCGCCACCGTCCGCCCACGATCCAGCGCGCGGGCCACCGCGGCGTGGAGCGGGTCCGGTGGGACCGCCGCGCGGGCCGCCACGGCCTCCAGCGCCGCACTCCGGTCCGTGGCCCCGGCGACCTCCCCGGCCAGCCGCCGCACCCGGGCGGCGGGCCACAGCGCGTCGAGCGGGACGCGCAGGTCCCGCAGCTCGCGCGCGGGGACGCCGAGGACGGCCGGTCCCGTGCCGGGGGTGAAGCGCAGTCCCGTCCAGGTGGTGCCCGGCGGCCCGGCCCCTTCCTGCGCCCGCGTGTCGGGACCGGCGACCACGAACCCGGCCCCGCCGTCGCCGTCGCCGTCGCCGTCGCCGTCGCGCCAGATGAGGTCCATGCAGCCGTCGGGCAGGACCAGGGCCGGGGACGGCGCAGGGCCCGTTGTGCGGGTCCACAGGACGGTGCCGCCACCGAGGCCCGAGGGACGTTCGCGGTACATCCGGTTCACCCGGCGGTGACGGGTGAACCGGTGCGGTAGGCGCTCGGGGTGACGCCCCGGTGGCGCTTGAACGCCGTGCTGAGCGCGAAGGCGCTGGCGTAACCGACCCGCCGGGCCACCGCGCCGACGGTGGCGCCCGGTTCGCGCAGCAGGTCGGCGGCGAGGTCCATGCGCCAGCCGGTCAGGTACGCGATCGGCGGTTCCCCGACGAGCTCCGCGAAGCGGCGGGCCAGCGCGGCGCGGGAGACGCCGACGGCGGCGGCCAGCGCGCCGACCGTCCAGGCGCGGGCCGGGTCGGCGTGCAGGAGGCGCAGCGCGGGGCCCACGACGGGGTCGGCCTGGGCCCGGTACCAGGCCGGGGGCTCGCCGCCGGGCCGGTCGAACCAGGCGCGCAGGGTGCTGATGAGCAGCAGGTCCAGCAGGCGGTCGAGGACGGCCTGCTGCCCGGGGGCGTCCTTGACGATCTCCTCGGCGACCATCGGCAGCACCGGGCACGGGCACTCCCGCGCGCGCACCACGAGCACCGGCGGCAGGGCGGCCAGCAACCGGCCGCTGACCTCGCCGCCGAGCTGGTACGTGCCGTTGACGAGCCGGGCCCCGCCCGCCGCGCCGTGCCCCCAGGTACGGACGCCGAGGGCGAGCTCCGTGCACAGCGGTGTCCCGTCGGGCGCGGTGCAGGTGTCGTCGGGGTGGATCACCAGCTGCGGCGTCCGGTCGGCCTCCCACGGTTCGTCGGCGACGACGTGGGGCTCGGGGCCACGGACGACGGCGACGTCCCCCTCGTCCAGCCGCACGGGCGGGCCGGCGGCGGGCGTGATCCACCCGCAGCCGCGCAGCAGGGTGTAGAGCGCGAGCGGCGCGCCGTCCTGAACGCGCAGGGACCAGGGCGGGGAGACGAGCATCTGGTGGAAGAGGCCGCCTCGGGCCCGCGTGCCGTCGAGGAGTTCCGCGAGTACGTCCACCCGCGCAGGGTAGCGCGGCACGGGTACACGGCGTGGACGCACGCGTATGCCGTCGAGCTTTTCAGCCATGGACCGTCTCACCGGTGGCCGGTTGACTCGGGGGCATGAACACACCTGAGAACACCGACAGCGCCGCCGGACACCCCGGCGGCCTCACCCTCGTCGCAGGCGGCACCGGACGCACCGGGCGGCGCGTCGTGGCACGGCTCCGGGCCCGGGGCGTCGCGGTGCGCGTGGGCTCCCGTCGCGGGGAACCGCCCTTCGACTGGCACGACGCGTCGACGTGGGAGGCGGCGTTGGAGGGCGTCACCGAGGTCTACCTGGCCTACGCCCCCGATCTCGGCACCTCGGAGGCGACCCGCGTCGTGGCCGACTTCGCCGGGGCGGCGGCCCGGGCGGGGGTGCGCCACGTGGTGCTGCTGTCGATGCGCGGCCGGGACGCGGAGCGCCCGACGGGCATCGCGGCGCGGGCGGCCGAGCAGGCGGTCCGGGAGTGCGGGACGACGTGGACCGTGCTGCGGGCGGGCTGGTTCTTCCAGAACTTCAGCGAGTTGGACGTCTTCCGCGAGTCCTTGCGTGCGGGGGAGATGACCCTGCCGACGGGTGACGGGCTGGAGGCGTTCGTCGACGCCGAGGACATCGCGGACGTGGCGGTCGCGGCCCTCCGCGATCCGGCCGCGCACGCCGGGCGCTGCTACGAGCTGAGCGGCGCTCGGCTGCTGAGCTTCTGGGACGCGGTGGCGGAGATCGCCACGGCCACGGGCCGGGAGGTCCGCGAAGTGCGGCAGGAAGCCCGGGAGTTCGCGCGGACGCTCCGGGGCGCCGGGCTGCCCGCTCCGGAGGTGGACCTCGTGTGCGAACTGCTGGACCGGGTGCGCGCCGGGGAGATGGCCTACGTGTCGGACGGCGTGCGGGAGGTGCTGGGCCGCGCCCCGCGCGACTTCACGGCGTACGTCAAAGCCTGTGCCGCCGAGGGGGTTTGGCAGAGCTGAGGGACACCTTCCGGGTTAACCGGGAGTTAAGGCGAACGCCCGCATGGCCGTGAACCTGGCCGTCAAATGCGGGCGTTCGTCGTACCGCAGCACGAGACGGATGGCCGGAAGTGGAGAAGGGTGGCTGGTATATGGAAAGTTACTCCTAGGATCTGAGAGATTCTGACCAGTGAAGCAGTGCAGGACGCTCGTCGTGTCCTACGGAGGGGCAGTGGCTTTGAGGACTCCATGCTGAAACGGCCGGTGGAGCGCACGGGGAAGCGGGGAAGACGGGCGAAGCGCCGGGACACCTGGTGGGCCGCCACGGCGGCCGTGGCCCTCGTGCTGGGCGCCGCCGGGGCCGCCGCGCCGGGCTCCGCCCCGTGGGTACGAGTGGCCCTCGGCGTCCTCACGGCGACCGCCGTCGTGGGCGTGGCCACGACGTTCCGGCTGCGCGGCCGGCTCGCGGCGGTCCGTGCGGCCCAGGCCCGCGCCGAGTCCGTGGCCGGGGCGCGCGGCGCGGAGGTCGCCCATCTCGCCGGGGTACGGATGCCCGCGATCGCCGAACGCGTCCGCGCGGGGCAGCGCCTGGACGGCCTGCCCGGGCCCGTCACCGCCCCCGAGGCGACCGGTGAGGACTTCGCCCGCGCCGTCGCCGCGCTGGCCGGCGGCCTCGGCTCGGACGACGCGGTACGCCGCGAACGCGCGCTGCGCGACTCGGTGCAGGCCGCCTTCGAGTCCGTCGCCCGCAACATGCACGCCATGGCCACCGTCCAGCAGCAGGTCCTGGACAACGTCGAACGGATCATCAGCGACGCCCGGCTCATGTCCGAGGTCATGAAGGCCGACCACGCGGCCGCGCAGATGACGCGCAAGGCGCAGACGCTGCTGGTGATGTGCGGCATCTGGCCCGCCCGCCGGGAGACGCGGCCGGTGACGCTCTTCGACTGCGTGCGCGGTGCGCAGTCGCGCATCGTGGAGTTCGGCCGGGTCGACGTGCACGGCGGGCAGACGCTCCACGTCGTCCCGCCCGCCGTCGAGGGCCTCATGCACACGGTGGCCGAACTCCTGGAGAACGCCACCGTGTTCTCCCCCTCCAGCACCCAGGTCGTGGTGACGGTACGGGAGGTGGGCGCCGGCGCGGTCGTGGAGATCGACGACGCGGGGCTCGGCATGCCCCCCGACGTGCTGCACCAGGCGCTCGGGCAGCTCCGCGACGACCTCGACCTCGCCCAGCTCGGCGCCGTCCCCCGGCTGGGGCTGGCGTGCGTCGGACGCTGGGCCCGGGAACTGGGCTTCAACGTGGAGCTGACCGGGGCCTCCGCCTACGGCGGCACCCGCGCCGTCATCTTCGTCCCGCACCGGCTGCTCACCGAGCCCGTGCCGGAGGCGCCGCGCCCCGAGGCCCGCACCCGGCCCGAAGCGCGGGACGGACACGCCTACGCCGGGCAGCCGCTCGGTGCGCCGCACGACCCCGTCCGCGCACCGGCGTCCGTCCGCGAACCGGCGCCGGCCCCCGCCTACGCCCGGACCCGCGCCGAGGAGCGGCCCGGCGCCCACGAGGCCCAAGAGGCCCACGACGCCCAGGCCGCGCCCGCGCTGCCCCGCCGCCGCAACCGGCGCCGGGCACCCGGCGGCGGGCCCCCCGGACTGGAGGACTCGGGCGGCTACGGGTCCGGGGCGACGCCCGCACCGCCCGCGTACCCACAGCCGTACGCACAGCCGTACGCACAGCCCGCACCGCACGACCTGCCGCACGACGCGCCGCACGCCCGGCCGCCCGCACCGGCCTGGTCGCCCGAGGCGGCCCGCGCCTCCGTGGCCAGCGTCGTGTCCGGTTCGCGACGCGGCCGGGCGGAGGCACAGGACCCGCAGGCCCGGCACACCGGCGTGCAGGACTCCGACCAGACCGACCACCACGATGGGGGCACGACGTGAACGGAACCATTGCCCGACTTCCCGACCTGGGCTGGATGTTGCGCCCGCTGACCGACATCCCGGGGGTGCGGCACGCCGTCGTGCTGTCCGAGGACGGCCTGCACCTGGGCCACGCCTCCGCCGAGGGGCTCTCGGGGACGGTCTCCCGGCTCGGCCGGGACGAGGCGGAGTCGCTGGCCGCCGCCTGCGCCGCGATGACCATGACCAGCCGCTCCACGGCGACACTGCTGTTCGGGCCGGGCACGGGCGTGCGGCAGCTGATGCTGGAGTCGGAACACGGCTTCGTGCTGTTCACGGCCGCCGGGGTGGGCGCCCACCTCGGCGTCGCCACCGACCTCGGGGCCGACGTCGGCCTCGTCGCCCAGCAGATGCAACTGCTCGTCGCGAAGATCGGCGCGCACCTCAGCACCCAACCCAGGGATGCGGTGAGCCCGTCACGATGACGGGTCAACGGGAGGAACGGACGACGCCGGCCGTCCGCCCCTACGTCATCACCCGCGGCCGTTCCGGCGCCGCGAGCCCGGAGCTGCCGTGGGAGACGCTCGTCGTGGCGGTGGCCGCGGACCCGCCCGCCGGTCCGGCCGGGTTGCAGCCCGAGCACCGGCGCATCCTGGGGCACTGCCAGGGGCTGCTGTCCGTCGCCGAGGTCGCCGCCCACCTGGGGCAGCCGCCCTCGGTCGTGCAGGTGCTGCTCGGCGATCTCGTCGACTGGGGCCTGATCATCACCCGTCCGCCCGTCCCGGCTGCCGAACGCACCGATGTGACCATGCTCAGAAAGGTCCTCCATGGTCTCGAAAGCCGCCTCTGACCAGCCGGTCGTCCCCCATGACGCCGCACAGCCGGGCCCCGGGAGCGGCCCGGCCCCCGAGCCGCACTACGTGCGGTCGAGCGTCGCCGGGGCGGCGAAGATCCTCGTCGTCGGTCCGCTCGGCGTGGGGAAGACGACGCTCATCGGCGCCGTCTCGGAGATCAAACCGCTGTCGACCGAGGCCGTCATGAGCCAGGCCGGCGCCCGGGTGGACCGGGGCGGGGAGCGGACGAAGACGACCACGACCGTGGCCCTGGACTTCGGCCGCATCACCATCGACGGTGAGCTCGTGCTCTACCTGTTCGGGACGCCGGGGCAGCAGCGCTTCCTGCCCGCGTGGCGGGAGCTGGCGCGCGGCGCGCTCGGCGCCCTCGCCCTGGTGGACACCCGCGACCTGGAGGCGTCCTTCGACGCCCTCGGCCATCTGGAGGATCTGGGCCTGCCGTTCGCCGTCGCCGTCAACGCCTTCCCCGGCAGCCCCGACCACGGCGAACAGCGACTGCGCGAAGCCCTCGACCTGCTGCCCCAGACGCCGCTGGTGGTGTGCGACGCGCGCGAGTACCGCTCCTCCGTCCAGGCCCTCATCGCCCTCGTCAGCCACCTCATCAACGCCGCGGAGCCCACATGACGAGCCCACGTCCCGACCACAGGTCCGCGCCGGGAGCGGGCCGCTGCCCGGCCACGGCGCTGTACGGGCCGCACCTGGACGGCGACGCGATGCCGGGCCTGTACGAGGAGCTGCGGCTGCGGCACGGGCCGGTCGCCCCGGTGACCGTCGCGCCGGGGATCGACGCCTGGCTCGTCCTCGGCCACCACGAACTGCTGCGCCTGACCCGGGAGGAGCAGGACTTCTCGCACGACCCGCGCCGCTGGACGCTGCTGCGCGAGGGCCGGGTCCCGGCGGACTCCCCGATCATGCCGATGGTCGGCTGGCGCCCCGCGCTGCTGTTCGCCGACGGCCAGCAGCACCGCAGGATGCGCGCGGCCGTCTCCGACGCCCTCACCCGCATCAACGGACACGAACTGCGCCGCACCGTGCGGTTCACCGCCGAACGCCTCATCACCTCCTTCGCCGAGCGCGGCGAGGCCGACCTCGTGCCGCACTTCGCGCGGAAGCTGCCCATGGAGGTCATCATGCGGCTGCTGGGCCTGGACGAACGGACCGGGCAGCAGCTCGTGCAGGCCATCGCCGGCACCGTCGTCGCCAACGCCGACTCGGCCAACGCCAGCCGCCGCATGGGCGCCATCCTCGGTCAGCTCATCGAGGACAAGCGCCGCGAACCCGGCAACGACGTGACGTCCGCGCTCCTCGCCCACCCGGCCCGGCTGACGGACGAGGAGGTGCTGCACAACCTCGTCGTCATGTTCGTGGCGGGCAACCAGACGACCGTCAACTGGATCGCCACCACCCTGCGCATCCTGCTCACCGACGCGGCCTTCCGCTCCTCGCTGACCGGCGGGCACCTCACCGTCGACGACGCGCTGGACCTGGTGCTGTGGCGCTTCCCCCCGACGCAGAACTTCCCGGCCCGCTACGCCACCCGGGACCTGCACTTCGGCGGTCAGCACATCCGGGCCGGGGACATGCTCATCCTCGGCCTCGCCGCCGCCAACGCCGACCCGTCCGTCCTGCCCCCCGACGGGCGGCCGGTCACCGGCAACCGCTCCCACCTGGCCTTCGGCGCCGGGCCGCACGCCTGCCCGGCCCAGGACCCGGCCCGCCTCATCGCCCGCACCGCCGTGGACACCATCCGGCACCGGCTGCCGGACATGGAGCTGGCCGTGGAGGAGCACGAGCTGGCGTGGGTCAAGTCGCCGTGGACCAAGGGACTCGCGGCGCTGCCGGTCCGCTTCGCCGACCCGCAGCTCCCCGCGCCGGCGGACCCGGGCGGCGACCCCGGCGTCGTCCCGCACCCCGCCCCGGCGTACCCGCGTCCTCCGTCCCCGTCGGCCTCCGACGGCCGCCCCGCGCAGCACCCCGTGCCCTATCCGGCCCACCCCCAGGGAGAGCGAAGATGACCGAGGCCCACAACCCGCCGCACCGCCTCGACCCGGCGGGCGGCTGCCCGCACGCCGCGAACGCCCGCTTCCTCGCCGAGGGTGCCGTCGCCCGGGTCGTGCTCCCGGACGACGTGGAGGGGGCGATCGTGCTCGGGCACCAGGAGCTCAAGGAGTTCCTGTCGCACCCCGACGTCGCGAAGAACGCCCGCCACTTCACGGCGCTGGAGAACGGCGAGATCCCCGAAGGCTGGCCGCTGCGGACGTTCGCCACCGTGCAGAGCATGACCACGGCCGACGGCGCCGACCACCGTCGGCTGCGCTCCCTGGTGAGCCGGGCGTTCACCTCCCGCCGCGTCGAGGCGCTGCGTCCCCGGGTGGAGGAACTGGCCGCCCGCCTGCTGGACGACCTGGAGCGGGCCGCCGCGCAGAGCGAGGACGGCACGGCCGACCTGCGCCGGAACTTCGCCATGCCGCTGCCCATGGGCGTCATCTGCGAGCTGCTGGGCGTGGACGCGGAGCAGGGCGAGCAGTTGCACGCCCTGTCCAACCGCGTCGTCTCCACCAGCCTCAAGCCCGCCGACGTGGTGGCCGCCAACCAGGAGCTGCTCCAGGTCCTCGCGCAGGTCGCGGCGGCCCGGGCGGCCGACCCGGGCGACGACCTCACCAGCGCCCTGATCGCCGCCCGCGAGGAGGACGGCGACCGGCTGAGCGAGCCGGAGCTGATCGGCACCCTGATGCTCATGGTCATCGCGGGCCACGAGACGACGCTGAACCTCATCACCAACGCCGTCCGGGCACTGTCCGGCCACCCGGAGCAGCTGGACGCCGTGCGGTCCGGGAAGGCCGACTGGGCCGACGTCGTCGAGGAGACGATGCGCTGGGACAGCCCCGTCAGCTACTTCCCCTTCCGCTACCCCACCCGGGACCTGACGCTGGACGGCACGGTCATCCCGGCGGGCACGCCCGTGCTCGCCGGATACTCCGGGGCCGGGCGGGACCCCCGGACGCACGGCGCGGACGCCGACGTGTTCGACGTCACCCGCACTCAGGTCCGCCACCTGTCCTTCGGGCACGGCGCCCACTTCTGCATCGGGGCGCCGCTGGCCCGCATGGAGGCGTCCCTCGCGCTGGAGGCCCTGTTCACGCGGTTCCCGCAGCTCACCGTGGCCGTGGACGAGACGGAGATCCCCCGGCGCGGCAGCTTCGTCGGCAACAGCGTGCCCGTCCTGCCGGTGCGGCTCACAGCCGCACCGTGACGGGGCTGAGGCCCGCGTTGCGCGGGGGAAACAGCCGGGAACCCACCGGGTAACAGCGACGCCGCACGCTGGGGGACATGACCTCGAAACAGCGTGTGGTGGTGATCGGCGGCGGCATGGCCGGAGCCCGGCTCGTGCAGCAGCTCGGCCGCGCCGCCGACGCGCCCGGGCGCTCCCGGCACGCCGTCACCGTGATCGGCGAGGAGCGGCACCCGCCGTACAACCGGGTGCTGCTCGCCGAGGTGCTGGCCGGGCAGTACACGCCCGACGTCATCGCCCTCCCGGCCCCGGGCCCCGACGTGCGGCGGCTGACGGGCGTCCGGGCGGTGCGCGTCGACCGGGCCGAGCGGCGGGTCGTCTGCGACGACGGCGGCGTCGTCGCGTACGACGCGCTCGTCCTGGCCACCGGCTCGAACCCGGTGCTGCCGCCGGTGCGCGGCCTGTTCGACGACGGCGGCCCCGGCGTCGCCGACGCGGGCCTGCCCGACGGCGTCCACCCCTTCCGCACCCTCGACGACTGCGCCGCGCTCGCCGGAGCGGCCGGGCCCGGCAGCCGGGCCGTGGTCATCGGCGGCGGGCTGCTCGGCGTCTCGGCGGCGCGCGCGCTGGCCGCCCGGGGAGCCCAGACGGTCCTCGCCCACCAGGGTGAGCACCTGATGGAACGCCATCTGGACGCCACCGCCTCCGACCTGCTGCGCACCCACCTGACGGGCCTCGGCGTCGAGGTGCACACCGAGTGCCGCGTACGCGGCCTCGGCACGGGGCGCGACGCCCGCACCGGCCGCCGCACGGTGCGCTCGGTGACGCTGGCCGACGGCTACGCGCTGGACACCGACCTCGTCGTGCTGGCCTGCGGGGTGCGGCCGCGCACCGGGCTGGCGCAGGCCGCCGGACTCACCGTCGCCCGGGGCGTCGTCGTCGACGACGGGCTGCGCACCGACGACCCGCACATCTTCGCCATCGGGGACTGCGCCGAGCACCGCGGCACCGTCTACGGCCTGGCCGGTCCCGCGCAGGAGCAGGCCGACGCCCTGGCCGCCGTGCTGCTGGGGCGGGACCCCGCGCCCCGCACCGCGTACTCCCCCACGGCCCCGCCCGTCCCCGCGCGGGCCGGCGGCCCCTACACCGGCACCCGTGCCCTGACCCGACTGACCCTCGCCGGCCCCGGACCCCTGGACCTGGCGGCCTTCGGGGAGACCGTGCCGCGACCCGACGACGACGTCGTGCACCTGGCCGACGCCACCCGGGGGGCGTACCGCAAGGTCGTCGTCCGGGGCGACCGGCTCGTCGGCGGCATCCTGCTGGGCGACCTCGGCACCGTCGGCGCGCTCGCCCGCACCTGGGAAGGGGACGAGCCCCTGCCCTCCGCACCGCTGCTCCACCTGCTCACGAACGATGGAGGCCTGTGACCGTGTCGCACTCGTCCCAGCCGCAAGCGAAGCCGACGATCGTCCTGGTCGGCCACGGAATGGTCGGGCAGCGCTTCCTCGAAGCCCTGGCCGCCGAGGGCGTCACCGCCCGCGCCCGCGTCGTGGTGCTGTGCGAGGAGCCCCGCCCGGCCTACGACCGGGTCCAGCTCACCTCGTACTTCTCCGGCGTCACTCCCGAGCAACTGTCCATGACCGACGAGGCGTTCCTCGCCGAGCACGGCGTCGAGCTGCATCTGGGCGACCCGGCCGAGACGGTGGACCGGGCCTCCCGCACCGTCACGGCCCGCTCGGGGCGGACCTTCCGCTACGACACCCTGGTGCTGGCCACCGGTTCGTACCCGTTCGTACCGCCGGTGCCGGGCAAGGACAGCGCGGGCTGCTTCGTCTACCGCACCATCGAGGACCTGCTGGCCATCGAGGAGTTCGCGAAGAACGCCACCTCCGGCGTGGTCGTCGGCGGCGGGCTGCTCGGGCTGGAGGCGGCGGGGGCGCTCAAGGGCCTCGGCGTGCGGGCGCACATCGTCGAGTTCAACGACCGCCTCATGGCCCTCCAGGTCGACGACGGCGGCGGGGCCGCGTTGCGCCGCAAGATCGAGGACATGGGCCTGACCGTCCACACGGGCGTCGGCGGCAAGGAGATCACCGCGAACGCGGACGGGACGGTGACCGGCATGGTGCTGTCCGACGGCTCCACCCTCGACACCGACATGGTGATCTTCTCCGCCGGGGTGCGCCCCCGCGACCAGCTCGCCCGCGACTGCGGTCTGGACGTCGGCGAGCGGGGCGGTGTCGTCGTGGACGCCCGGTGCCGCACCAGCGACCCGGCGGTCTACGCGATCGGCGAGTGCGCCAAGGCCGTCGACGGGATGGTGTACGGACTGGTCGCGCCCGGCTACGAGATGGCCGAGGCGGCCGCCGCCGCCATCGCCGGGACGGCGGCGGGCGAGGGCTTCACCGGCGCCGACACCTCCACCAAGCTCAAGCTCCTCGGCGTGGACGTGGCCTCCTTCGGCGACGCGCACGGGACGGCCGAGGGCTGCCTCGACGTCATCTACGCCGACTCCCGCGCGGGCGTCTACAAGAAGCTCGTCATCGCCTCGGACGGCGCGCTGCTCGGCGGCGTCCTCGTGGGCGACGCCGACGCCTACGGGCTGCTGCGGCCGCTGACCGGCTCCGTCCCGCCGGTCGCCCCCGAGTCGCTGGTGCTGCCGGCCGGCGCCGGCGCGCCCGCGCAGCTCGGCCCGTCCGCGCTGCCGGACGAGGCCGTCGTGTGCAGCTGCCACAACGTCACCAAGGGGACGATCCGCGCCGCCGTCACCGAGCACCGGTGCGGCACGGTGCCGGAGGTGAAGAAGTGCACGAAGGCGGGGACGGGTTGCGGCAGTTGCGTGAAGGTGCTCGGCCAGCTCGTGGACGCCGAGCTGACCGCCCAGGGCATCGAGGTGGACCCGGGGCTGTGCGCCTGCTTCGGCCAGACACGGCAGGAGCTGTACGAGATCGTGCTCGCGCTGCGGCTGACGTCCTTCCGGCAGCTCCTGGACGGCCACGGCCGCCCCGAGGCGCGCGGCGGCGAGGGCTGCGAGGTCTGCAAGCCCGCCGTCGCCTCGATCATCGCCTCGCTCGCGCCGACCATCGGCGCCGGGGGCTACGTCCTCGACGGTGAGCAGGCCGCCCTCCAGGACACCAACGACCACCACCTCGCCAACCTCCAGCGCAACGGCTCCTACTCGATCGTCCCCCGCGTCCCCGGGGGCGAGATCTCGCCGGAGAAGCTCATCGTCATCGGCCAGGTCGCGCAGGACTTCGGCCTGTACACGAAGATCACCGGCGGCCAGCGCATCGACCTGTTCGGCGCCCGGGTGGACCAGCTCCCACAGATCTGGGCGCGGCTGGTGGACGCCGGGTTCGAGTCGGGACACGCCTACGGCAAGGCACTGCGGACGGTGAAGTCCTGCGTGGGGCAAACCTGGTGCCGCTACGGCGTGCAGGACTCGGTGAAGATGGCCATCGACCTGGAGCTGCGCTACCGGGGCCTGCGCGCCCCGCACAAGCTCAAGTCGGCCGTCTCCGGCTGCCAGCGGGAGTGCGCCGAGGCGCAGAGCAAGGACTTCGGCGTCATCGCGACCGCGGGCGGCTGGAACCTGTACGTGGGCGGCAACGGCGGCGCCACACCCCGGCACGGCGACCTCCTGGCGCAGGACCTCTCCGACGCCGAACTCGTCCGGCTCATCGACCGTTTCCTGATGTTCTACATCCGTACCGCCGACCGGCTGGAGCGCACCTCGGTGTGGCTGGAGCGCATCGAGGGCGGCCTGGACCACGTCCGCGACGTCGTCGTCCACGACTCCCTGGGCATCTGCGCGGAGCTGGAGGCCATGATGGCCGAGCACGTCGCGGGCTACCGGGACGAGTGGGCCGAGACCCTGGCCGACCCGGAGCGGCTGCGGCGCTTCGTCTCCTTCGTCAACGCCCCGGACGCCCCCGACCCCTCGGTGCGGTTCGTGCCGGAGCGCGACCAGAACAAACCCGACCTCGACATCCTGGCCGGCCCGGACCTCCCCGTCCGCACCCTCGAAGGAGCACCCCTGCCATGACCGACGTGCTGACCCCTGACGCCCCCGCCGCGACACCGACCGTCACCGGGGACGCCGCAGCCACCGGGGACACCGCCGCCAACGCCGCCACGGGCACGGCGCGCGTCGAGGTGCGGACCGGCGGCGCGTGGGCGGCCGTGTGCGCCGTCGAGCACCTCGTCCCCGGACGTGGCGTCGCGGCCCTGCTGCCCGACGGCGGCCAGATCGCGCTGTTCCTCGACCGCACCGGCACCGTCCACGCCATCGGCAACCGTGACCCGTTCACCGGCGCCTACGTGCTCTCCCGGGGCCTGCTCGGCTCGGTTGACGGAGCACCCTTCGTCGCCTCGCCGCTGCTGAAGCAGCGCTTCGACCTGGCCAGCGGACGCTGCCTGGACGACGAGACCGTCACGGTGCCCGCGTACGCGACGCGCGTGCGGTGACCCCCGACCGGCGCCGCCCCGCCCTGTCCGTCGGGCGGCGCCCCACCTTCCGGGCCCGGCCCGGCCGCCTCGCGCGTGCCGCGCCGGGCCCGGCCGCATGGAAGGCTGGCGGGGTGACGACGACAACGAACACCGCCCCCCTCCTGTACGGCTGCATGGGTCTGGGCGGCGCCTGGGACGCGGCCGGGTACGAGGCGGCGGACGTCGCCGAGGCCGAGGCGGCCGTGGAGGCCGCCCTCGACAGCGGGATCACGACGTTCGACCACGCCGACATCTACGGGCGGGGGAAGGCCGAGGCCGTCTTCGGCGAGGTCCTCTCCCGCACGCCGGGGCTGCGCGAGCGGATCACCCTCCAGACCAAGTGCGGCATCCGGCTCGCCGACGGCGAGCGCCCCGGCGTCTACGACCTGCGCGGCGGCAGCATCACGCGGCGGGTGGAGGAGAGCCTCACCCGGCTCCGGACGGACGCGCTCGACGTGCTGCTCCTGCACCGGCCCGACCCCCTCGCCGATCCGGACGGGATCGCCGAGGCCCTGACGTCCCTGCACCGGCAGGGCCTCGTCCGCCGCTTCGGCGTCTCCAACATGAGCGCGGCACAGATCGCCCTCCTCCAGTCGCGGACGGACGTACCGCTGGAGGTGAACCAGCTGGAGATGAGCCTCCACCGGCGCGACTGGCTGGAGGCGGGCGTCCTCGTCAACACGCCCGAGGCCACCGGGAACGGCTTCCCCCACGGCACGGTGGAGCACTGCCAGGCCGCCGGAATACGGCTCCAGGCGTGGGGGGCGCTCGCCCAGGGCCGCTACACCGGACGTCAGGGGACGGACGCCGAGCGGGCGACGGCGGAGCTGGTGGCGGAGCTGGCCGAGGTGAAGGGCACGACGCCCGAGACCGTGGTGCTGTGGTGGCTCCAGCGCCACCCGGCGGGCGTGGCACCGATCGTCGGCAGCGTACGGCCGGAGCGCATCCGTGCCTGCGCGGACGCCGCGCTCCGGCATCCGGCCCTCAGCCACGAGGAGTGGTACGCGCTCTGGTTGACGGCCCGCGGTGTCCCCCTGCCGTGAGGGCCCCACCGCGACAGCCCGCCAGCACCGCCAGCGCGAACTCCCCCCCGGACCACCAATAAGCCTCACAAGAGACACAAACGGACATTACGACCAGGCTCGCCTGATGCACCATCAGAACAAGAGCGCCGGGATTGGACCGATATAAAGAGGCGACCGACGGGCAGGTGACCGGACTCACAGCACCCCGGACCGTGTGCGATCGCACCGCCGGCCCCGTTGTCACCGCCTCGCCAATTTCCCTGCTGACCAGGGATTTTCGGACATACGGAAAGATCCGCCCTCTTACGCTCGGAATCAGCCCCGGTGCGCACCGTGCCGAAGGCCCGTCCCGGTGGTCTCGTCACCGGGCCCAGCCGCTTGTCTGGTGCAAAGCGTTGTGTTTACGGTTCCTCCGCACCGCATCGGATGCGGTGCCCTACCGCCGGGACGCCGAATCCTGCCGCCCGGCCGGGGGAATTCCTGAAAGACCAGGGCGGCAGGAGCGGGGGAACCAGGTAAGCGCCGTGCCGTGTATCCGTACCGGTACGGCTAGGGGTGAAGCCACGACCCGACGCGTTTCGGCGCGAGGGGAGTGGCCGGGCTTCTCCGGTCCGAATCCGACAGCTCACCTCGTAGGCGTAGGAGAGGAACACACCTATGTCCCGTGGTCGTCACCGCCGTCCGCGCAAAGCCCTGATAACCCGTCACGTCGCCCGTGCTTCCCTCATCGCCACCGCCGGTGGCGTGGCCGTGCCCCTCGCCGCGGGCTCCGCGAGCGCCGCCGACGTCTCCGTGTGGGACAAGGTCGCCCAGTGCGAGAGCACCGGCGACTGGTCGATCAACACCGGTAACGGCTTCTACGGCGGCCTGCAGTTCCAGCAGTCCTCCTGGGAGGCTGCGGGCGGCACGCAGTACGCCCCGCGCGCCGACCTCGCCACCAAGGACCAGCAGATCGCCGCCGCCGAGCGCCTGCTGGAGATGCAGGGCCCGGGCGCCTGGCCCGTCTGCGGCCCCCGTGCCGGTCTGGCCAAGAACGGCCCCGCCCCGCAGATCGACCCGGCCGGGGACACCGCCGAGCCGAAGGCCGAGAAGACCGAGAAGGCCGACAAGAAGGCGGAGCCCAAGCCCGAGCCCAAGGCCGAGAAGCCCGCCCCGAAGGCCGAGAAGGCCCCCGAGCCCACGAAGGCCGACAAGGCCGACAAGGCCGACAAGGCCGACAAGGCCGACAAGAAGGCCGCGACCGCCGAGGACTACACCGTCGTCAGCGGTGACACCCTCTACGGCATCGCGACGGTCCACGCGGTGGACGGCGGCTGGAAGGCCGTCTACAAGACCAACCAGGGCGTCGTCGGCTCCGACCCGGACCTGATCTTCCCCGGACAGCGCCTGAGCCTGGACGTGACCGAGGCGGCGGCTCCGCAGCAGGACGAGGGAGCCAAGGCCGAGCCCAAGCCGGAGCCGAAGCCCGAGAAGCCCGCGAAGAAGGCGGAGCCCAAGCCGGAGCCCAAGCCCGAGCCCAAGGCTGAGCCCAAGGTGGAGAAGCCCGCTCCGGAGCCGGCCAAGGAGGCCAGCAAGCCCGAGCCGAAGGCCGAGAAGCCGGCCGAGCAGGCGGCTCCGGCGAGCGGCTGGGTCCGCCCGGTCGACGCCTCGCCGAGCACGCCGTACCGCGCCACCGGCTCGTCCTGGTCCAGCGGTTACCACACCGGCGTGGACTTCTCCGCTCCGTCCGGCTCCACCGTGCGCTCGGTCGGCGCGGGCACCGTGGTCTCCGCTGGCTGGGGCGGCTCGTACGGCAACCAGGTCGTCATCAAGCACGCGGACGGCCGCTACAGCCAGTACGCCCACCTGTCCTCGCTCTCCGTCTCCACGGGCCAGAGCGTGACCGGCGGGCAGCAGATCGGGCTGGTCGGTTCCACCGGCAACAGCACCGGCCCGCACCTGCACTTCGAGATCCGCACCGGGGCCGGCTACGGGTCGGACATCGACCCGCTGGCGTACCTGCGGGCTCAGGGCGTCAGCATCTGATTCCCAGCCCCACGGTTCTCCCCTGACCCGAACCGGTCGCGCCCATCACCGGCGCGACCGGTTCGGGTCGTTCACGCGGCGGTGGCGAGCCGTTGCGGCGACCGTCGCGAAGGCGCCATGCGGCGCTCCTAGGGTCCTGCGGGCTGGACCCCGGCGCCGCCTGGGCGACGGGGCCGAGACGACTCCGGTGAGGTATCCGTGGAACGTCGCTCCTTCCTGCGCGGCACCGTGGTGAGCGGTTCGGCCGTCGCCTTCGGTTTCACCCTCATGCGCGGCGCCGCCTACGCGGACCCGGCCCAGCCGGGACCGAGCCCCTACGGTCCGCTCAACTCCCCCGACGCGAACGGCATCCGGCTTCCCGACGGGTTCGGCAGCCGCGTCGTCGCCCGCTCCGGCCAGACCGTGAGCGGCACCTCCTACGTCTGGCACAGGGCACCCGACGGCGGGGCGTGCTTCCCCTCCGGCAGCGGCTGGATCTATGTCTCCAACTCGGAGATCAACCCGGGCGGCGGAGCGAGCGCCCTCCGGTTCAACTCCTCCGGGTCGATCACGGGGGCCTACCGCATCCTCTCCGGCACCCGGCAGAACTGCGCGGGCGGGGCCATGCCGTGGGGCACGTGGCTGTCCTGCGAGGAGGTCGACCGCGGGTACGTCTACGAGACCGACCCCTACGGCACGCACGGCGCGGTGCGGCGCGCCGCGATGGGACGGTTCAAGCACGAGGCCGCGGCGGCCGACCCGCAGCGCGAGGTGGTCTACCTCACCGAGGACGTCAGCAACGGCTGCTTCTACCGTTTCGTACCCGACACGTGGGGCGACCTGTCCTCCGGCCGGCTCCAGGTGCTGACGGCGGGTTCCGGCACCGCCGGGTCCTTCGGCTGGGCGGACGTGCCCGACCCGAGCGGCTCCACCGCCACGCGCCACCAGGTCTCGGCCGCCAAGCACTTCAACGGCGGCGAGGGCTGCCACTACGCGGACGGCGTCGTCTGGTTCACGACCAAGGGCGACGGCCGGGTGTGGCGGCTGAACCTGGCGGCGAGCACGTACGAGCTGGCCTACGACGACTCACTCGTCGGCGGGAGCGCTCCGCTGACCGGGGTCGACAACATCACCGGCGCGTCCTCCGGTGACCTGTTCGTCGCCGAGGACGGCGGCAACATGGAGATCTGCGTGATCACGCCGGACGAGGTCGTGGCGCCGTTCCTGCGGATCGACGGGCAGTCCGGCTCCGAGATCTGCGGACCGGCCTTCTCCCCCGACGGCACCCGGCTGTACTTCTCCAGCCAGCGCGGGGCGAGCGGCAGCTCGTCCGGTGGCATCACCTACGAGGTGACCGGCCCCTTCCGCAGCTGACGCAGCTGACGCAGCAGACCCGGCCGACGCGGCAGACCCCGCCGATCGACGGGCCCGGCGGAGAGAGGGGGCGGTGCGGCACCTCCGCACAGGTGCCGCACCGCCCCCTCCGTGGTGCCGGGGCCGCCGCGCGGTGAGGGTGCGCGGCGCGGCGGCCCCGGTGGTCCGGCCCCGGTCAGCGGCTGTCGCTGCCCGCGCTCTCGGCCGCCGCCCGGCCCGCCTCCAGGCGGGCGACGGGGATGCGGAACGGGGAGCAGGAGACGTAGTCCAGGCCCACCTCGTGGAAGAAGTGCACCGACTCCGGGTCGCCACCGTGCTCGCCGCAGACGCCGAGCTTGAGGTCGGGCCGGGTGGCCCGGCCGTCCGCCACGGCGTCCGAGACGAGCCTGCCGACGCCGTCCTTGTCGATCGTCTCGAACGGGGAGACGCCGAAGATGCCCTTCTCCAGGTAGGCCGTGAAGAAGCTGGCCTCCACGTCGTCGCGGCTGAAGCCCCACACCGTCTGGGTGAGGTCGTTGGTGCCGAAGGAGAAGAAGTCGGCCGACTCCGCGATCTGGCCGGCGGTCAGCGCGGCGCGGGGCAGCTCGATCATCGTGCCGAGCGTGAGCTTCAGCTCGACGCCGTGCTCGCGCTCGATCTCCTCGATGACGCGCTCGGCCTCGTCGCGGACGATCTCCAGCTCCTGGACCGTGCCGACCAGCGGGATCATGATCTCCGCGCGCGGGTCGCCCTTGGCGGCCTTCCGCTCGGCCGCGGCCTCGGCGATGGCCCGGACCTGCATGGTGAACAGGCCCGGGATGACGAGGCCGAGGCGGACGCCGCGCAGGCCCAGCATCGGGTTCTGCTCGTGCAGCCGGTGGACGGCCTGGAGGAGCCGCAGATCGTTCTCGTTGGCGTCCTTGCGGGCCTCGGCGAGCGCGACCCGTACGGACAGCTCGGTGATGTCGGGCAGGAACTCGTGCAGCGGCGGGTCGAGCAGCCGGACGGTGACGGGCAGTCCGTCCATCGCCTCGAAGAGCTCCTTGAAGTCGCCCTTCTGCAGCGGGAGCAGGGCGTCGAGCGCCTGGCTCCGCTCGGTGTCCGTGTCGGCGAGGATGAGCCGCTCGACCAGTTCGCGGCGCTCGCCGAGGAACATGTGCTCGGTGCGGCACAGCCCGATGCCCTGGGCACCGAACCGGCGGGCGCGGGCGGCGTCCTCGGCGTTGTCGGCGTTGGCCCGCACGCGCAGCCGGCGGACGCGGTCGGCGTAGGCCATGACCCGGTGCACGGCCTGGACGAGCTCGTCCGCGTCGTCCGCACCCGCGTGCATGCGCCCCTCGAAGTACTCGACCACGGGCGAGGGCACGACGGGCACCTCGCCCCGGTAGACCTTGCCGGTGGAGCCGTCGATGGAGACGACGTCCCCCTCGTCGATCACCAGGGTGCCCTTGCCGTCCGGCGCGGGGGCGGTCAGCTGGCGGCGCTTGGTGTCGACCTCCAGGTCCTCGGCGCCGCAGACACAGGTCTTGCCCATGCCCCGGGCGACGACGGCGGCGTGCGAGGTCTTGCCGCCGCGCGAGGTGAGGATGCCCTCGGCGGCGATCATGCCGTCCAGGTCGTCGGGGTTGGTCTCGCGGCGGATGAGGATGACCTTCTCACCCGAGCGGGACCACTTCACGGCGGTGTAGGAGTCGAAGACGGCCTTGCCGACGGCCGCGCCCGGCGAGGCGGCGATGCCGCGCCCGATCTGGTCGGCCTTGGCGCTGAGGTCGAAGCGGGGGAACATCAGCTGGGCGAGCTGTGCGCCGTTGACCCGCTGGAGCGCCTCGGCCTCGTCGATGAGGCCCTGGTCGACGAGTTGCGTGGCGATGCGGAACGCGGCGGCGGCGGTGCGCTTGCCCACCCGCGTCTGGAGCATCCACAGCTTGCCGCGCTCGATGGTGAACTCGATGTCGCACAGGTCCTTGTAGTGGAGCTCCAGCGTCTCCATGATCTGCATCAGCTCGTCGTAGGACTTCTTGTCGAGCTGCTCCAGGTCCGCGAGCGGCACGGTGTTGCGGATGCCCGCGACGACGTCCTCGCCCTGGGCGTTCTGGAGGTAGTCGCCGTAGACGCCCTGCTGCCCGCTGGCCGGGTCGCGGGTGAAGGCGACGCCGGTGCCGGAGTCGGGGCCCAGGTTGCCGAAGACCATGGAGCAGACGTTGACGGCCGTCCCCAGGTCGCCGGGGATGCGCTCCTGGCGGCGGTAGAGCTTGGCGCGGTCGGTGTTCCACGAGTCGAAGACCGCGCGGATGGCCAGGTCCATCTGCTCGCGGGGGTCCTGCGGGAAGTCCCGCCCGGTCGCCGTGCGGACGATGTCCTTGAACCGGTCGACGAGGGTCCGCAGGTCGGCGGCGTCCAGCTCGACGTCGGTGACGGCGCCCTTGGCCTCCTTGGCCTCCTCCAGCGCCTCCTCGAACAGTTCGCCGTCCACACCGAGGACGGTCTTGCCGAACATCTGGATGAGGCGCCGGTAGGAGTCCCAGGCGAAGCGCTCGTCACCGGCCTGGGCGGCCAGACCGGTGACCGAGGCGTCGGAGAGGCCGATGTTGAGGACGGTGTCCATCATGCCGGGCATGGAGAACTTGGCCCCGGAGCGGACGGAGACCAGCAGCGGGTCGTCGGCCTGGCCGAGGCGCTTGTCCATCTGCCGTTCCAGCGCGGCGAGGTGCTCGCCGACCTCGTCCCGCAGCGCGGGGGGCTCGGTGCCGTTCTCCAGGTAGAGGCAGCACGCCTCGGTGGTGATGGTGAACCCGGGTGGCACCGGGAGACCGAGATTCGTCATCTCCGCGAGGTTCGCGCCCTTGCCGCCGAGGAGATCCTTGAGGTCCTTGTTGCCCTCGGTGAAGGCGTACACGAACTTGGTGGTGTTCGTGGATACGTGATCGTGAATTTCCGGCACGGGACTCGCTCCTCGTGTACGGCCTGCCTAGCTGCCCTGACGGCGGGGAGCGTACCCAGATCCAAGGCCGATGAGCAGGGGCAGCGGCACGTCGCAGGGCCACAACCACCCATCCGCCAGCGGATCGAAAGTAAAGGCTCCCCCAAGGAGCCGACCGCACCGCGTTCGAGAGATGAACGCATCATGACGCAGCGCGGCCCCCCGACCGCCACCCGATCACCGTGAGCGACGATGACCGCCTCCCGGCACTCCGGCGGAGGTGGCACTGAGTGCCGCTCATTGGAGAACTGGACACACCAAGGGAGCGCTCATGTGAGCAGGTTTCGTATCACTCGTGGCGAGGATCACGGAGTCACCCCCGCTGCGTCCCAGGATTCGGACGGACGTCACCCTTCCGTCACCGACACCGTCGCCGGCCCCGGACGGCACCCGCACCGAGCGCCCCGACCGCACCGCCGTCGATCGATGTGATGTGCACCACGGCGGCGTCACTCCCCGCACTCGTCGGAGAGCTCCGCGCCGGGCGGGCGGTCGAGGACGTGCGCGGGCGCCACGCGTCCCCCCACGCCGCGGGCGGGAGTTGACCGGAGGCGTCCGATTCACCGGCCCTGTCACGGTTCCGTCCGTCCGGTGTGTCAAGATTTCACCGGTGTGACCTACCTACTGTTCCCGGCCCGGCCCGGAGACGCATACTGCTGCGAGTTCGTTCACCCGACACCGGCGACGACCGCGCCGCCGGGAGACATCCGACACCGGAGCCCCTCGTGGACCGCGTGACCGAGACCGCGCTGCTGACCACCGTCCCGCACCAGACCGCCCCCGCGCCCGAGCGCCCGGCGGTCCGCCCGACGGTGCTCGCCCGCCGCGCCGCACGCGTCCTGGCCGTCAACCGGACCGGTGGCGCGACCGTCCCGGCCCGCAGCCTCTACCCCCACCAGTGGAGCTGGGACTCCGGGTTCATCGCGATCGGCCTGCGCCACCGCTTCCCCCTCCGCGCCCAGCAGGAGCTGGAGACGCTGCTGGCCGCCCAGTGGGAGGACGGCCGCGTCCCGCACATCGTCTTCAACCCCGTCGTGCCGCGCGGTGCCTACTTCCCCAGCCCCGACTTCTGGCGGTCCTCCGACGCGGGCCGACCCGCGGGCGCCCCCCGCGAACGCGAGACCTCCGGCATCGTCCAGCCGCCCGTCCACGCGCTGGCCGCGTGGCTGGTGCACCGGGCCGACCCCGAGCTGTCCCGGCGGCGTGCGTTCCTGGCGCGGGCGTACCCGAAGCTGGCGGCCTGGCACGCCTACCTGGCCACCCGCCGCGACCTCGGCGGACACGGGCTCGCGGCCTGCGTCCACCCGTGGGAGCCGGGGATGGACAACAGCCCCTGCTGGGACGCCCCGCTGACCCGCGTCCCGCCGGCCCCGCGCGGTTCCTTCCGGCGCGCCGACCTCGACCACGGCGCTCCCGCCGACCGTCCGACGGACCTGGACTACGGTCGCTACGTGCGGCTGGCCGCCGACTACCGGGACTCCGGCTACCACGACGGCTCCGCCTTCGCCTTCGCCGTGGAGGACCCGGGCTTCAACGCGCTCCTGACCGCCTCCGAGCACGCACTCGCCGACATCGCGCGCGAGCTGGGCCTCGGCCACCGGTGCACCGCGCACGAGGAGCGGGCACGGCGACTGACCGAGGCCATGGTGCGGCGCCTGTGGTCGCCGGGGAGCGGACAGTTCCTCTCCCGCGACCTGGTCGCCGGTGGGCTCGTCGCCGAGCGCAGCGCGGCCGGCCTGCTGCCGCTGGCCGTCCCGGGCCTGCCCGGCGGCGTCGCCGCGGCGCTGGTCCGCACGGCCGCCGGGCCGCACTTCGCGCTGGACGGGGGCATCGGCATGGTGCCCAGCTACGACCTGCGCGGAGGGGCGTTCGACCGGCACCGCTACTGGCGCGGCCCCGCCTGGTTCAACGTGAACTGGGTGCTGGAGCACGGGCTGCGCCGCCACGGGTACGCCGGACGGGCGGACGCGCTGCGGGCCGCGATGCTGACGCACGCGGACGCCACCGGGTTCGCCGAGTACCTCGACCCGGTCACCGGGGAGGCGCGCGGAGCGATCGACTTCGGATGGACGGCGGCGCTCACCCTCGACCTGCTCGCCACCCGGGGCGAACCCTGGACCGGCGGTCAGCCGCCCGAGGTGTCCAGCTCGGCGTCCGAGCCGACCGCCGCACAGGCGTAGGGGTCGTCCAGCCAGCCGTCGGGCAGGACGACGCGGTTGCGCCCGTGCGTCCGCCCGCGCGGCCCCTCGGCCCCCGGCGGCCAGGGCTGGTCCAGGTCCAGGCCGTCCAGCAGGGAGCGCAGCTCCGCCAGGGACGCCGCCGTCGCGAGGCTGCTGCGCGCCTGCGAGCCGACCGAGAAGCCCTTGGTGTACCAGGCGACGTGCTTGCGGAAGTCGATGACGCCCCGGGCCTCGTCCCCCAGCCACTCCCCCAGCAGCCGCGCGTGCCGCACCATGACGTCGGCGACCTCGCGCAGGGTGGGCGCGGCCGTCTCCTGCGCCCGGCCCTCGAAGACGGCGACGAGGTCGCCGAACAGCCACGGCCGGCCGAGGCAGCCCCGGCCGACGACGACGCCGTCGCAACCCGTCTCCCGCATCATCCGCACGGCGTCCCGCGCCGACCAGATGTCCCCGTTGCCGAGCACCGGGATCTCCGTGACGGCCTCCTTGAGGCGGGCGATGGCCGTCCAGTCCGCCGTGCCGGAGTAGTGCTGGGCGGCGGTGCGGCCGTGCAGGGCGATCGCGGTGACGCCCTCCGCCACGGCGATGCGCCCCGCGTCCAGGTAGGTGAGGTGGTCGTCGTCGATGCCCTTGCGCATCTTCATCGTCACCGGCAGACCGTTCGCGCCGGTGACGGCCTCGCGCAGGATGTCGCGCAGCAGGTTGCGCTTGTAGGGCAGGGCGGAGCCGCCGCCCTTGCGGGTGACCTTCGGAACGGGGCAGCCGAAGTTCAGGTCGATGTGGTCGGCCAGGTCCTCGTCGGCGATCATGCGGACGGCCTTGCCGACCGTCACCGGGTCCACGCCGTAGAGCTGGATGGACCGGGGACGCTCGGAGGCGTCGAAGCGGACGAGCTGCATCGTCTTCTCGTTGCGTTCGACGAGCGCCCGGGTGGTGATCATCTCGCTGACGAAGAGCCCCTTGCCGCCGCTGAACTCCCGGCACAGCGTCCGGAACGGGGCGTTGGTGATCCCCGCCATGGGCGCGAGCACGACGGGGGGCGTCACGGCGTGCGGGCCGATCGCGAGCTGCTGGGACATGGCCTGACGCTTCTTTCCGCTACTTCTTCTTCCGGTCCGGGCGCGCCGCGCACTCCCCGCAGGTGCCGAAGATCTCGACGGTGTGCGCGACGTCGACGAAGCCGTGCTCGTCGGCGATGGCGTCGGCCCACTTCTCCACCTGCGGCCCCTCCACCTCGACGGCCTTGCCGCAGGAGCGGCACACCAGGTGGTGGTGGTGGTCGTCCGTGCTGCACCGGCGGTAGACGGCCTCGCCCTCGTCGGTGCGCAGCACGTCCACCTCGCCGGCGTCGGCGAGGGACTGGAGCGTGCGGTAGACGGTCGTCAGCCCGACCGAGTCGCCTCGGTGCTTGAGCATGTCGTGCAGCTCCTGCGCACTGCGGAACTCGTCGACCTCGCTCAGTGCCGCCGACACCGCGGCGCGCTGCCGGGTCGAACGGCCACGGACTGGGGGACCTGCGGTCGCCACCGTTGCCTCCTTAAGGGCACCCCTTCGGGTGAATCGGCTCGCCCTGGTCGCGCTCAATTGTGCCAGGTGTGGCAGCAGCGACCGGGCGTGCCCGTCAGCCCCCGGCCGGCTCCCTGCTCAGCATGCCCGACGGCACCTCGTCCCCGGCCGCCCGCACCGCCCGCCGACGGGTGACGAGCGGCGTCAGCGCGGCCAGGGCGGCGAAGACCGCGATGGCCAGCAGGACGATCGTCGCCCCCGGCGGTACGTCCGCGTAGAACGACACCACCGTGCCGGAGACGGCCACCAGCGTCCCGAGGGTGACGGACAGGCCCAGCGTCACCGCGAAGCCCCGGGTGACCTGCTGGGCCGCCGCGACCGGGATGACCATGAGGGCGCTCACCAGCAGCAGCCCCACGACCCGCATCGCCACGGTGACCGTCACGGCCGCCGTCACCGCGAGCAGCAGGTTGAGCAGCCGCACCGGCAGCCCCGTCACCCGGGCGAACTCCTCGTCCTGGCAGACGGCGAACAGCTGGCGGCGCAGCCCGAGGCACACCGCGAGCACCGCGCAGGACAGCAGCACGACGGCCGTCACGTCCTCGGCCGCCACGGTGGTGACCGAGCCGAACATGGCGGTGAGCAGGTCGGCGGTCGAACCGCCGGGGGCCAGGTTGATGATCATGACGCCACCCGCCATGCCGCCGTAGAACAGCAGGGCGAGGGCGATGTCGCCCCGGGCCTTGCCGTACCAGCGCACCAGCTCGATGGCCACCGCGCCGGCCGCCGAGACGAGGACCGCCGTCCAGACGGCGTTGGTGCTGAGCAGGAAGCCGAGCGCCACACCGGTCAGGGCGATGTGGCCGATGCCGTCGCCCATGATCGCCTGGTGGCGCTGGACGAGGTAGATGCCGACGGCGGGCGCGGCGACGCCGACCAGCAGCGCGGCGAGCAGCGCGCGCTGCATGAACGCGTAGTCGAGAATCTCGATCATGAGAGCTGCCCCGTTTCGATCCTGGGGACGGCGGACGCCGGGTGGGCGACCTCGCTGTCGTGCGGGTGGCAGGCCGGGTCGTGCAGCTGCTCGGGACGCGCGACGCGCTCCACCCGGCCGTCGCGCAGCACCACGGAGCGGTCGATGAGCGGCGCCAGCGGCCCCAGCTCGTGCAGCACGAGGAGCACCGACGCCCCCGACGCCACCTGCTCGCGGAGGGCGTCGGCGAGGACGTGCTGGCTGGCCAGGTCCACACCGGCCAGCGGCTCGTCCATGATCAGCAGCTCCGGCTCACCGGCCAGGGCGCGCGCGATGAGCACCCGCTGGTGCTGACCGCCGGAGAGGGCGCTCACCGAGTCCTTCGCACGCCCGGCCATGCCGACCAGCTCCAGCGCGCGCTGGACGGCCGCCCGGTCCGCGCGGCCCAGCGGCCGCAACCGGTGCCGGGCCAGCCGACCGGAGGAGGCGACCTCACGGACGGTGGCGGGCACGCCCGCCGCCGCGGTGGACCGCTGCGGCACGTACCCGACGCGCCGCCAGTCGCGGAAGCGCCGCAGCGGCGTGCCGAACAGCTCCAGCTCACCGGAGGTCAGCGGCACCCGGCCGAGGACCGCGCGCACGGCCGTCGACTTCCCGGAGCCGTTGGCGCCGAGCAGCGCGACGACCTCGCCGCGCCCGACGGCCAGGTCGATGCCCCGCAGCACCGGACGCGCACCGAGGACGGCGTGCGCTCCGCGCAGGGATATGACGGGGGTGCCGTCGTCGGGGGCCGGGACGTCCATGTGGTGCTCCTTACGTGGCTCCGGTCGCCGGCTCCGTCACGCGGTGCCGAGCGCCTTCTGCAGTGCGGTCAGGTTCGCGCGCATGACCTCGAGGTAGTCGTCCCCGCGGGAGGCGTCGGTGATGCCCTCCAGCGGGTCCAGCACGTCCGTCTCCAGGTTGAGGTCCGTGGCCAGAGCCTGCACGGTGCCGTCGCTCGCGTTCGTCTCGAAGAAGACGGTCGTCACGCTCTCGCGCTCGGCGACGGCGTGCAGGTCCTTCATCCGGGCGCCGCTGGGCTCCTCGTCCGGGCTGATCCCGGCGATGGCCTCCTGATCCAGCCCGTAGCGGGCGGCGAGGTGGCCGAAGGCGGCGTGGGAGGTGATGAAGGTGTTCGTCTCCGGGTTGCTCAGGCCCTCCTCGAAGGCGGTGTCCAGCTCGCCCAGCTCGGCGACGAGGTCGTCGGCGTTCTTGCGGTAGTCGGCCGCGTGGTCGGGGTCGGCCTCGGCCAGCGCCTCGCCGACGCCCTCCGCGACGGCGGCGTACTGCACCGGGTCGAGCCACACGTGCGGGTCGAGACCACCGTGGTCGTGCCCGTCGTGCCCGTCGTGGCTGTCGCCCTCGTCCTCGCCCTCGTGGCCGTGGTCGCCCTCGTGGCCGTGGTCGCCCTCGTGGCCGTGGTCGTCCTCGCCCTCGTGGCCGTGCTCCTCCTCGGCGGGCGCGCCGTGCGTCTCGGTGCCGCCCTCCGGGCGCGGTGCCTGCTCGGCCAGCTCGGACGCCTCAACGACGTGCTCGACGCCGGACTGCTTCACCGCCTCGTCGACGGCGGGCTGCAACCCCTCGACGTAGACGACGAGCCCGGCCTCCGTCAGCTCGGCCGTCTGCCGCGGGCTGATGACCAGATCGTGCGGGTCGACGCCGGGACCGGTGAGGGTGCTGACGGCGACGTGCTCCCCGCCGATCTCCTCGGCCAGGAACTCCATCGGGTAGAAGGAGGCGACGACGGCCAGCTTGCCGTCCTCGGTGGTTCCCGAGTCGCCCGATCCACAGGCGGTCAGTGCGGACAGGGCGAGAGTGCAGGCCCCGGCGACCGCGGTGGCGGATATGAGAGGGCGGCGTCGAGCGTTCATGACACTCATTTTCAACACTGTTGGAAACCGTTGTCAAATTCGAACAGCGTTCGCACGCTCCGTGACCGGCCGGGCGTCGTCCTCCCCCGCACCGATTTGATCCGGGGGCCTCAAGCGCCGGTAACCTGAGCTATTCCGTCGTCGTTTCGTAACGAAGAGAGCACCGTGGCCGCCGACAAGATCGACACCATCGTCAGCCTCAGCAAGCGCCGTGGCTTCGTCTACCCCTGCAGCGAGATCTACGGCGGTCAGCGGGCCGCCTGGGACTACGGCCCGCTGGGCGTGGAGCTGAAGGAGAACATCAAGCGCCAGTGGTGGCGTGCGATGGTCACCGCCCGCGAGGACGTGGTCGGCATCGACTCCTCGGTGATCCTCGCGTCGGAGGTGTGGCAGGCCTCCGGGCACGTCGCCACCTTCACCGACCCGCTCACCGAGTGCACCTCCTGCCACAAGCGCTTCCGCGCCGACCATCTGGAGGAGGCGTACGAGGCCAAGCACGGCCGTCCGCCCGAGGGTGGCCTGGCCGACCTCAACTGCCCCAACTGCGGCAACAAGGGCACCTTCACCGAGCCCAAGCAGTTCTCCGGCCTGCTCTCCACCCACCTCGGCCCCACGCAGGACTCCGGTTCGGTCGCCTACCTCCGGCCGGAGACGGCGCAGGGCATCTTCACCAACTTCAGCCAGGTGCAGCAGACGGCGCGCCGCAAGCCGCCGTTCGGCATCGCCCAGATGGGCAAGTCGTTCCGCAACGAGATCACGCCGGGCAACTTCATCTTCCGCACGCGGGAGTTCGAGCAGATGGAGATGGAGTTCTTCGTCAAGCCGGGCGAGGACGAGCAGTGGCACGACTACTGGATGGAGCAGCGCTGGAACTGGTACCGGGGGCTCGGCCTCTCCGAGGCCAACATGCGCTGGTACGAGCACCCGAAGGAGAAGCTGTCCCACTACTCCAAGCGCACCGCTGACATCGAGTACCGGTTCAGCTTCGGCGGCTCGGAGTGGGGCGAGCTCGAGGGCGTCGCCAACCGCACCGACTACGACCTGAACGCCCACTCCGCCGCCTCCGGTCAGGACCTGTCGTACTTCGACCAGGAGGCCGGCGAGCGCTGGACGCCGTACGTCATCGAGCCGGCCGCCGGTGTGGGCCGCGCGATGCTCGCCTTCATGCTGGACGCCTACATCGAGGACGAGGCGCCCAACGCGAAGGGCAAGATGGAGAAGCGCACGGTCATGCGCCTCGACCCGCGTCTGTCGCCGGTCAAGGTCGCCGTGCTGCCCCTCTCCCGCAACGAGCAGCTCTCCCCGAAGGCGCGCGGTCTGGCGCAGACGCTGCGGGGCCACTGGAACATCGACTTCGACGACGCGGGCGCCATCGGCCGCCGCTACCGCCGTCAGGACGAGATCGGCACGCCGTTCTGCGTCACGGTCGACTTCGACACGCTGGACGACAACGCGGTCACCGTGCGCGAGCGCGACACCATGAAGCAGGAGCGCGTCTCGCTCGACCAGGTGGAGTCCTACCTGGCGAGCCGCCTCATCGGCTGCTGACGCCCGCGGGGGCGGCCACGTCCCGCCCCCGGCCCTCGGCCCCGGTCCGCCCCAGGCGGCCGGGGCCGAGGCGTCGGCGGCTCAGGTACCCGTGGCCGGACGGGCCGGGACCTCGTTGGGCAGGGCACCGCCGAAGCGCCGGTCGCGCTGGGCGTACTCCAGGCAGGCCCGCCACAGGTCGCGGCGGTCGAAGTCGGGCCAGAGGACGTCCTGGAAGACCATCTCGGCGTAGGCGCTCTGCCAGATCAGGTAGTTCGACGTGCGCTGCTCACCCGAGGGGCGCACGAAGAGGTCGACGTCCGGCATGTCCCGGTAGTAGAGGTACTTGCCGAAGGTCTTCTCGTTGACCTTGGACGGATCCAGCCGGCCGTCGGCCACGTCGCGCGCGATCGCCGCGGCGGCGTCGGCGATCTCGGCGCGACCGCCGTAGTTGACGCAGAAGTACAGCGTCATCGCCCGGTTGTTCTTCGTCTGCTCCTGCGCGATCTGAAGCTCCTGGACGACGGACTTCCACAGCTTCGGCATCCGCCCGACCCAGCGGATGCGGATGCCGAGGGCGTCCATCTCGTCGCGGCGGCGGCGGATGACGTCCCGGTTGAAGTTCATCAGGAAGCGCACCTCCTCCGGCGAGCGCTTCCAGTTCTCGGTGGAGAAGGCGTAGAGGGAGAGGTTCTTGACGCCGATCTCCAGGCAGCCCTTGAGCACGTCGAGCACGACCGCCTCGCCCATGCGGTGCCCCTCGGTGCGCGGCAGGCCGCGTTCCTTCGCCCAGCGCCCGTTGCCGTCCATCACGACCGCCACGTGGTTCGGCACGAGTTCGGCGGGGATTTTCGGCGGACGGGCGCCGGAGGGGTGGGGTTCGGGTGCGGTGTAGCCACGGGACGCGCGCGACTGCCGGCTCAGCATGCTCAACTCCTTGACGTGCTCCCTGGCCTCAGGGCCAGTGACTGCGGCCTGGGTCGGCTGACCCTTCCGCGGGCTTCCTGCTTCACCGCGCTGTGCCGGGACTCTCGTCCTGGTCTTACCGGCGCTCCACGAGGCGTTTGGTGTCTCCGCCCGCCCGGCGGCGACAATACAGCGTCCTTCGAAGAGGACGTTGCGCGCTGCGTTGTGGTCCCGGTCGTGCACGGCCTTGGCGAGACGCGCTGCGCCCGAGACCGGACACCGCGAGGTCTTCCACGAACACCGCTTGGTTGTCGCGCATGGTCGGTGTGGAGGCCTGTGGTGCCAGTCCCGGCGCCGGTCCGCCACCTTGGCGTGCTGGCGTGCGACTCTGACGCGGGCCTTGGCCCGGTTCCTCGACCCCTTGGCCTTGCGGGACACATCCCGCTGAAGGCGCCCCGGCTTCTTCTCCGCCCGGCGCGGAAGGCGCGGGCTGTCGACCTTCCGAGTACGACCCCGACGACCCGCGCATGGGTCCCGGAGCGGGTCGGTCAGCCATGACGGAGGCACGGGCACAGGCCCCTGGTGATCACAGAGTGTCGCCACTCCACGATCACCGGGACCTGGGCCCGACGTGTCGCCGGAGACCTCCCACGCCGCCTGTTTGCGCGCGTGCGGCGGATCGCTGACGGGCCGCCGGGTGAGGAGGCTCTCGCTGGGACGATCAGCGTCGCCGCAGTGACGAGTCGAGCAGCGCGGGCGGAGTGTCGTTCTTCTCGTGTGCGGCGAGATCGGTGCCGGGGGCGACGATGCCGTCGATCGCGTCGAGTACGTCGGCGGAGAGCGTGATGTCTGCGGCGGCGAGCTGCGAGTACAGGTGGTCCAGCGTGCGAGGGCCGAGGAGGGCGCTGGTCACGCCGGGGTGCGCGGTCACGAAGGCGAGTGCGAGCTGGATCATCGTCAGGCCGGCCTCGTCGGCGACCTTGGCCAGTTGCTCGACGGCGTCGAGCCTGGCCCGGTTGGAGGGGATGGTGGTGTCGAAGCGCTGCGGCATGAAGGTTGAACGGCTGGTGGTGATCTCACTGCCCTCGCGGATCGCGCCCGACAGCCAGCCCGAGGCCAGCGGGCTCCACACCATCACTCCGAGCCCGTACTGCTCGGTCACGGGCAGGACGTGCGTCTCGATGCCGCGCTGCAGGATCGAGTAGCTGGGCTGTTCGGTGACGTAACGGCTCAAGCGATGTTCACGGGCGGCCCACTGGGCTTGCACGATGCGGTAGGCCGGAAAGGTCGAGGAGCCGAAGTAGCGGATCTTTCCCGCGCGCTGCAGGTCGGTCAACGCCGACAGGGTCTCCTCGTCGCTGGTGTTCGAGTCCCACCGGTGGATCTGGTAGAGGTCGACGTGGTCGACGCCGAGCCGACGCAGGCTGTCCTCCAGCGCGGTGACCAGCCAGCGGCGCGAACCGCCCTGGCGATTGCGCTCGTCGCCCATCGGCATGGTCGCCTTCGTGGCCAGCACGATGTCGTCGCGGCGCCCGCCGATGGCCTTGCCGACCATCTCCTCCGACTCGCCGCCGCTGTACACGTCGGCGGTGTCGATCAGGTTGATCCCCGCCTCCAGCGCGGCGTCGACGATGCCTGTGACCTCGTCCTGCGTGGTGCGCCCGATCTTTCCGAAGTTCATCGCGCCGAGCGCGAGGGTACTGACCTGCACACCGGTGCGGCCCAGGATGCGGTACTGCATGACCGTGTCTCCTCATGAGGGGTGAAGCGCGGTGCGTTACATGGCTTGGTTACCCGGCCCTGCTCTGACATCATGAGCAAAGCGGAACCTTGTTCCGGAAACGATACGGAACATCGTTCCGCTTTTGCAAGCGCAGAGTGGAAGGAGCGTGCGGTGGGCGACAGCGGCGAGGGCGCGAGGCAGGCGGCCCCGTCCGGGCGGAAGGACGCCCGACGTAACAGGGAAACCCTGCTCGATGCGGCCGCCACGGTCTTCGTCACGTCAGGCGTGGACGCGCCGGTACGCGACATCGCGGCCAAGGCCGGCGTCGGACTGGGTACGATCTACCGCCACTTCCCGACACGAGCAGACCTCATCATCGGCGTCTACCGGCACCAGGTCGACGCCTGCGCCGATGCGGGCCCGGCCCTGCTGGCGACCGGCTCTCCGTACACAGCCCTAGGGCAGTGGATCAACCTCTTCGTCGATTTTCTGGTGACCAAACACGGACTCGCCGCCGTGCTGCAGGCCGACAACGCCGATTTCGAGGCGCTGCATGCCTACTTCCTCGACCGACTCCTACCCGTCTGCACCGAACTGCTCGAAGCCGCAGCCGTCACCGGCGAGATCCGCCCCGACATCGACGCGTACCAGCTCATGCGCGGCGTCGGTAACCTCTGCATCGGCGCGGAGAGCGACACCCGCTACGACGCACGCCGCATGGCCGAACTCCTCGTCGCAGGGCTACGCCGATCACACCACTGACCTCGGCGACCCCGCGCGATCGCCGTCCCGGATCGACCGCTCCCCTCGGCCTCTTCGGCACCGCCGAGTAAGCCGCCGCCTCGGCCCCCTTCCTGCGCCCGCCTTGTCGCCAGGACTTCCCGTGCCGCGCGGCCTCGGAGGTCGGCAGGGATCAGGGCCGAGGGTCTCCCGGTCAGCTCTTGTCGACGTACCGCAGGGAACGCAGCCCCCGCTCCAGGTGCCAGTGCAGATAGGCCGAGACCAGGCCGCTGCCCTCGCGGACGTGGCGGGGCTCGGCGGCGTCCGCCGTCGGCCAGTCGCCGGACAGCAGCGCGGCCAGCAGGCGGACGGCCTCGGGTGAGGGGACGACGCTGCCGGGCACCCGGCAGTCGGGGCAGACGGTGCCGCCCGCGGAGACGGAGAAGAAACGGTTCGGGCCCGGCATGCCGCACCGGGCGCAGGCGTCGAAGCTGGGGGCGTAGCCGCCGACGGCGAGCGAGCGCAGGAGGAAGGCGTCCAGGACGAGCCCCGGCGCGTGCTCCCCGGCGGCCAGTGTGCGCAGGCCCCCCACCAGGAGCAGGTACTGCTGGACGTTCGGCTCGCCCTCGTGGTCGGTGAAGCGTTCCGCCGTCTCCAGCATGGCCGTGCCGGCGGTGTAGCGGGCGTAGTCCGTGACGATGCCCCGGCCGTGCGGCGCGATCGTCTCCGTCTGCGTGCACAGGGGCAGTCCGCGCCCGACGAGCTCGCTCCCCCGGGCGAAGAACTGCACGTCCACGTGGGAGAAGGGCTCCAGCCGGGCGCCGAACTTCGACTTCGTCCGACGCACCCCCCGGGCCACGGCCCGCACCCGGCCGTGGCCCCGGGTGAGGAGGGTGATGATGCGGTCCGCCTCGCCCAGCTTCTGGGTACGCAGCACGATGCCGTCGTCGCGGAACAGGCTCATGGCCCCATCTTCGCAGCCGCCGCGCGCCCGCGTCTCCGTGCCCCGGGTGCGCGGGCGTGGGGTGCGGGGCAGGCGACGCGGGTGCGCGGGGCGGACCCCGCTACTCCGGCCGCTCCGCCGCGTGGAGGACGGCCGTGATCAGCGAGGACTGGGCGGACGTGAGCCGGGGGTCGGCGCAGTAGACGGAGGCGTCGTCCACGGTGATCTCGTAGTTGAACCCCTCCGGCACCCCGACCGGCGGCGTCTCGTGACCCTCGGCCACGGCGGTGCGGGCCAGCTCGGTCAGCTCCGGGTCGGACGTCCGGAGGGTGGCCCGGCGGGGGCGGCCGCCCTGGCCGCCGGTACGGATGACGGTAATGTCCATATCCTCACGGTAACCGACCGTACGCACCGTGTGAAGGCATGACAGGTCTCGCATATTGATACAGGTTCCGCAGGGCCGGGAACGCTCGGTTACGCTACCGCCATCATGCGATTCGGGCTGCTTCTCCTTAGCCGCCGCGGTGAGGGCCTGTAGAGGCCGACCCCCTCCCCGCGGAGTTCGGTGCTGCCACCGTCGGCCTTCTGCAGAAGCCACGCCGCGACAGGAGCCCACACCCCATGAGCAATCGCCAGCAGCCCTCGGGAATGCCGATCCGCAAGTACGGCCCGTACGAGGCCGTGGACATCCCCGACCGCACCTGGCCGGACCGCCGGATCACCCGGGCGCCGCGCTGGCTGTCCACCGACCTGCGGGACGGCAACCAGGCCCTGATCGACCCGATGTCCCCGGCCCGCAAGCGGAAGATGTTCGACCTGCTGGTGGCCATGGGCTACAAGGAGATCGAGGTCGGCTTCCCCGCCTCCGGCCAGACGGACTTCGACTTCGTGCGGTCGATCATCGACGAGGACGCGATCCCCGAGGACGTCACGATCTCCGTGCTGACGCAGGCCCGCGAGGAGCTGATCGAGCGGACGGTCGAGTCGCTGGTCGGTGCGCGCCGGGCGACGGTGCACCTGTACAACGCGACGGCGCCGACGTTCCGCCGCGTCGTCTTCCGCGGCACCCGCGAGCAGGTGCGGCAGATCGCTGTGGACGGCACCCGCCTGGTCATGGAGTACGCCGACAAGCTCCTGGACGACCGCACCTCCTTCGGCTACCAGTACAGCCCGGAGATCTTCACGGACACCGAGCTGGACTTCGCGCTGGAGGTCTGCGAGTCCGTGATGGACGTGTGGCAGCCGGAGGAGGGCCGGGAGATCATCCTGAACCTGCCGGCCACCGTGGAGCGCTCCACGCCCTCCACCCACGCGGACCGCTTCGAGTGGATGTCGCGGAACCTGTCCCGGCGGGAGTTCGTCTGCCTGTCCGCCCACCCGCACAACGACCGGGGGACGGCGGTGGCCGCCGCCGAGCTGGCGGTGATGGCGGGCGCCGACCGCGTCGAGGGCTGTCTGTTCGGGCAGGGCGAGCGCACCGGCAACGTCGACCTGGTCACGCTGGGGATGAACCTCTTCTCCCAGGGCGTGGACCCGCAGATCGACTTCAGCCAGATCGACGAGGTGCGCCGCACCGCCGAGTACTGCAACCAGATGGAGGTCCACGCCCGGCACCCCTACGCCGGCGACCTCGTCTACACGTCCTTCTCCGGCTCCCACCAGGACGCCATCAAGAAGGGCTTCGAGGCCATGGAGGCCTCGGCCGCCGAGGCGGGGACGACGGTCGACGAGATCCCCTGGACGGTCCCGTACCTGCCGATCGACCCCAAGGACGTCGGCCGCTCCTACGAGGCCGTCATCCGGGTCAACTCGCAGTCCGGCAAGGGCGGCATCGCCTACGTGCTGAAGAACGACCACAACCTGGACCTGCCGCGCCGGATGCAGATCGAGTTCTCGCGCATCATCCAGGAGAAGACGGACGCCGAGGGCGGCGAGATCACGCCGTCGCAGATCTGGGACGCCTTCTGCGACGAGTACCTGCCGACGCCCGACCGCCCCTGGGGCCGGCTCGCCCTGCGCAGCGCCCAGTCGGAGACGACCAAGGACGGGCACGACGCGCTGACCGTGGAGGCCGTCATCGACGGCGAGCAGACCGTGCTGGCGGGCACCGGGAACGGCCCGATCTCGGCGTTCTTCGACGCGCTGGCCGGCAACGGCATCGACGTGCGGCTGCTGGACTACGTCGAGCACACGCTCAGCCAGGGCGCGAGCGCCCAGGCCGCCTCGTACATCGAGTGCGCCATCGACGGCCAGGTCCTGTGGGGTGTCGGCATCGACGCCAACACCACCCGCGCCTCCATCAAGGCCGTCGTCTCCGCCGTCAACCGCGCGTCCCGCTGAAAAAGTTGACGGCCCGTCCAGCCGCTGACGGCCGCTGACCGGCGACGCCCCCGGCCGGAACCGCTGGTTCCGGCCGGGGGCCCCACTTTGTCCGGTACTGGAGGCTGACGCCGACCCGTCCCTGTGGTTAACATCACGTCCTGGCGTGGCGACACCGGCGACGAGGCCGGGCGACGGAGGTGCGGCGTGGGCGGACTGCGCGTGGCGGGCAGGCACCGGGGGACACTCCCGGCGGACGGCTGGGGGCGTGTGGGCACGGGCCTGCGCACCGGCGTCCGCACCGCGTGGACCACCGTGGCCGACGGCGAGTTCTTCTGCGCCGCGTGCGGCGGCGACCGCAACTACGAACGGCGCACCGGACGTCGGCGGCTGGAGCTGCTGGGCGTGCCGCTGCTGCGGGGCAACGCGACGGAGCCGGTCCTGGCGTGCACGTCCTGCGGGGAGCACTTCGGCCCCGAGGCACTGACGCACCCGACCACGACGCGGCTCGCCGCGCTGCTGCGCGACGGTGTGCAGGGCGTGGCGCTGGCCGCGCTGGCCATCGGCGGCACCGACCACCCGGCGGCCCGCCGCGCGGCCGTCGCGTCCGTGCACGCGGCCGGCTACCCGGACTGCACCGAGGAGCAGCTGCTCACCCTGTGCGCGGCGCTGCGGAGCGACACCTCCGCCGGGGCGTGCGTCGGCGTCGAGATCGAGCTGCACGCCGTGCTCGGCCCCCTCGTGCCGCACCTCGCCGAGCCCGGGCGGGTGGGCCTACTGCTGCAGGGTGCCCGCATCGCGCTGGCGGACGGGCCGTACTCGCCGGGGGAACGCGCGGTGCTGACCGCGCTCGGCAGTGCGCTGGAGTTCACCCCGGAGCAGACGCAGGCGCTGCTCGTGGCGGCCCCCGAACGCGGCTGACCCGAGCCAAGCCGACCCGCCCGGGGGCGCCGCGTCAGAAGCCCAGGCGGCGCAGCTGCTTGGGGTCGCGCTGCCAGTCCTTGGCGACCTTCACGTGCAGGTCCAGGAAGACGGGGGTGCCGAGCAGCGCCTCGATGTGCGTGCGGGAGCGGCTGCCGACCTCCTTGAGCCGCTTGCCGCCCGGGCCGATCACGATGCCCTTCTGGCTGGGCCGCTCGATGTACAGGTTGGCGTGCACGTCCAGCAGCGGCCGGTCGGCGGGACGGCCCTCGCGGGGCAGCATCTCCTCCACGACGACGGCGATGGAGTGCGGCAGTTCGTCACGGACGCCCTCCAGCGCTGCCTCCCGGATCAGCTCCGCGACCATGACCTGCTCCGGCTCGTCGGTGAGGTCGCCGTCCGGGTACAGCGGCGGGCTCTCGGGCAGCATCGGGGCGAGCAGGTCGGCCAGCAACGAGACCTGGCTGCCGTCGACGGCCGAGACGGGCACGATCTCGGCCCACTCGATGCCCAGTTCGCGGCCCATCCGATCGACGGCGATGAGCTGCTCGGCGAGCGCCTTGGAGTCCACCAGGTCGGTCTTGGTCACGACGGCGACCTTCGGCGTGCGCTTGAGTTTGGCCAGCTCGGCGGCGATGTAGCGGTCGCCGGGGCCGGTCCTCTGGTCGGCCGGCAGGCAGAAGCCGATGACGTCGACCTCGGCCCAGGTGGAGCGCACGACGTCGTTCAGCCGCTCCCCGAGCAGCGTGCGGGGCTTGTGGAGACCGGGGGTGTCGACCAGGACGAGTTGGGCGTCCTCGCGGTGCACGATGCCCCGGACCGTGTGCCGGGTCGTCTGCGGCCGGTTGGAGGTGATCGCGACCTTCGTGCCCACAAGTGCGTTGGTCAGGGTCGACTTGCCGGCGTTGGGGCGGCCGACGAAGCAGGCGAAGCCGGCGCGGTGCGGTGGGCTGGGAGGGGCGCTCATCCCCCCATTCTCCCTGATCGCCGGGGCACCCCCGACCGCTGCCACCCCGGACGCCGGACGGACGGTGGCCGGTGCCCGGTGTCCGGGCCGGGCGGGCCCGGCCCGGGGCGTCAGCCCGCCGTGAGGGTGGCGCGGAGGGTGCCGTCCGGCGCGGCCAGCAGGACGGGCGTCGTGCCGCCCAGGTCGGCCACGGCCGCGAGGTCGCCACCGGGCAGCGCTCCGGCGTCCGAGACGACGGCGGCGGCCTCCAGGGACTGCGCGCCGGACGCGACGGCCATCGCGACGGCGGTCTGCAGCGCCGTCAGTTCCAGCGAGGGCAGGGTCACGGTGCTCGCGACGTAGGTGCGGCCCGTCTCGTCGCGCACGGCCGCGCCCTCGGGCACGGCGTTGCGGGCGCGAGCGCTGCGCGCCAGGGTGATGATCTTGCGGTCCTCGGGATCGACGGCCTGGGCATCAGTCATGGCGTCGAGCTTACTTGGGCCGAAGACGGCGGGTCACAGCCGTGTGGCGCCGGGGAAGCTCCCGGCGGGGGACGGCGTGCCGCCGGCGGCCACCGTGCGCAGCTTCTCCAGGGCGAGCCGGGCGAAGGGCACGATGCCCCCGGCGCCCAGGTCCTCCCGGCCGGACTGCGCCACGTGCACGGTGTGCGCGCCGACGCGGACGTGGACGACGTCGGCGACGACCGTGACCGGACGGTCCCCCGTCCCCGCCCGCACGTACCGCACCGCCACGCTCTCGTCTCCCAGCTTCGGCACCGCCGCCCGTTCGGCGTGGTAGTCGACCCGGTGGCCCGAGACCTCGGGGCCCTCGGTGAGCTGGAACCCCGGACACTGCCCGGCCGCCGCGCGGAACGACGCGAGGGCGCCCCTGGCGGCGTCGACGTCGGCGTGCGAGCCGGTGCGGGCCACCAGGAAGGGGCCGACCTCGGTCCGGGCGAAGCGGGCCTCACCGCCGCCGGACGGGCCGCGGAACAGCACCCGGCACGGCCCTTCGCCCGGTTCGGGGACACCGATGCCGCGTTCCCTGGCGGCGGCGGAGGTGTCGGCGGCCCAGCCGGCCGGCAGGTCGGCGAGGCTGAGCACGGCCAGCCGCAGGCGTTCCTCGGTGAGCCGTCCGGCCTGGGGGGTCGGCCCCGCCTGGCGTCCGGAGGTCCCGGTACTGCCCGCGCAGCCGCCCGTCAGCACGACCGGCCCGGCCAGCAGGACCAGGACGAGCGCCGCGCGGACGAGGCCCGGGCGCTGGTGCGCTTCCATGGCTCGCATGGCACCCATGGGCGCACGCGGCCCGGGGGTCGGCCAGTGCCGTTCACCCGGCCGGGTGAGAGCGGACGGCCGGGGTCACGGCGCGCTGTCGTCCGGCTGCTCGGCGTCGACGCGCTCCACGAGGACGCGGTCGATCCGGTTACGCCGGCCCGCGGTGGACTCGGCGGTCAGGCGCAGCCCGGCGAGCGCGGGGTCGGCCGGGTCCTCGGAGAGGTCGGCGACGGCGGAGGCACCGGCGATCGGGACGCGGCCGAGGAGCTTGGCCAGCAGCCCCCCGACGGTCTCCACGTCCTCGTCGTCGAAGCCGGTGAGGCCGTACAGCTCGCCCATGTCCTCGATGTCGAGCCGCGCGGTGACGCGGAAGCGCCCGTCGCCGAGGTCCTCCACCGGCGGCAGCTCCCGGTCGTACTCGTCGGTGATCTCGCCGACGATCTCCTCCAGGATGTCCTCGATGGTGACGATGCCGGCCGTGGACCCGTACTCGTCGATGACGACGGCCACGTGGTTGCGGTCGCCCTGCATCTCGCGCAGCAGGTCGCCCGCGTTCTTGGTGTCGGGCACGAACGCGGCCGGGCGCATCGCCGAGGAGACCAGCTCGGACTCGGCGTCCCGGCTGATGTGCACCTTGCGGGCGAGGTCCTTGAGGTAGACGATCCCGACGACGTCGTCCTCGTTCTCGCCGATGACGGGGATGCGGGAGAAGCCCGAGCGCAGCGCGAGCGTCAGCGCCTGGCGGATCGTCTTGAAGCGCTCGATGGTGACCAGGTCGGTGCGCGGGACCATGACCTCGCGCACCAGCGTGTCGCCGAGCTGGAAGACGGAGTGCACCATGCGGCGCTCGTCGTCCTCGATGAGCGACTCCGACTCGGCCAGGTCGACCATGGCCCGCAGCTCCGCCTCCGAGGCGAAGGGGCCCTTGCGGAAGCCCCGGCCCGGGGTGAGCGCGTTGCCCAGCAGGATCAGGAGCTGCGGCAGCGGTCCCAGCACCCGGGTGAGGGGCAGCAGCACGTACGCGGCGGCCGTCGCGGTGTTCAGGGGGTGCTGGATGCCGATGGTGCGGGGGGAGACGCCGACGGCGACGTAGGAGACGAGCACCATGGTGCCGATCGCCACCGCCAGCGCCTGCCAGGGCTCGGCGAAGTAGCGCAGGCACGCGTAGGTGACGAGCACACCGGCCGCCATCTCCGAGGCGACCCGGAGCAGCATCGCGAGGTTGAGGTAGCGGACCGGGTCGGCGGCGACGGCGGCCAGTTTCGCGCTGCCGCGCCGGCCGCTGCGCACCGCCTGCTCGGCCCGGAAGCTCGTGGTGCGCGCCAGCCCGGCCTCGGCGCAGGCCGCCAGCCAGGCGACGACGACGAGGGCGACCGCGAGGGTGAGGAGCTGCGTCATGGCCCGTCAGCCTACGGTGGGGGCGGGGGACGGGCCCGTGAGGCCCTGGTCCGACCGCCAGCCGTCCACGATCGCCTGTTGGAGACCGAACATCTCGGCCTTCTCGCCGGGCTCCTCGTGGTCGTAGCCGAGCAGGTGCAGCACACCGTGCACGGTGAGGAGCTGGAGCTCCTCGTCCATGGTGTGCTGCGTCGGGGCCTGCTCGGCCTGCCGGGCGGCGACCTCGGGGCACAGCACGATGTCGCCGAGCAGGCCCGGCGGGGGCTCGTCCTCGTCCTTCCCCGGCGGACGCAGCTCGTCCATCGGGAAGGACATGACGTCGGTCGGCCCCGGCAGGTCCATCCACTGCACGTGGAGCTGCTCCATGGCCGAGGCGTCGACGACGATGACGGACAGCTCCGACATCGGATGGATGCGCATCCGGGTGAGGGCGTAGCGGGCGATGTCGAGAATCGCCTGCTCGTCGACCTCCTGCCCGGACTCGTTGTTCACGTCGATGGACATGTGTGCGCTGGTGCTCTTCCCTCGTCTCGGCCTGCGGGCTGGCGCAGCTTACCGGGCGCCGCCTCCGTCACCACTGCGGACGTCGTAGCGCTCGTAGGCGTCCACGATACGGCCCACGAGCTTGTGCCGGACGACGTCGGTGCTGGTCAGCCGGGCGAAGTGGACGTCGTCCACGCCCTGCAGGATGTCCTGCACCTGACGCAGGCCGGACCGGGTGCCGTTCGGCAGGTCGACCTGGGTGACGTCACCGGTGATGACGATCTTGGAGTCGAAGCCGAGCCGGGTGAGGAACATCTTCATCTGCTCGGGGTTGGTGTTCTGTGCCTCGTCGAGAATGATGAAGGCGTCGTTGAGCGTGCGTCCGCGCATGTAGGCCAGCGGCGCGACCTCGATCGTCCCGGCCGCCATGAGGCGCGGAATGGAGTCGGGGTCGAGCATGTCGTGCAGCGCGTCGTACAGCGGGCGCAGGTAGGGGTCGATCTTCTCGTACAGCGTCCCGGGCAGGAACCCGAGCCGCTCGCCCGCCTCGACCGCGGGCCGCGTCAGGATGATGCGGTTGACCTGCTTGGACTGGAGCGCCTGGACGGCCTTGGCCATCGCCAGGTACGTCTTTCCGGTACCGGCCGGGCCGATGCCGAAGACGACGGTGTGCTCGTCTATGGCGTCGACGTAGCGCTTCTGGTTGAGCGTCTTGGGGCGGATGGTGCGCCCGCGGTTGGAGAGGATGTTCTGCGTCAGCACCTCGGCCGGTGTCTCGGCGGAGCCGTCGCCCTCCTCCCGCAGCATGGCGATGGAGCGCTCCACCGCGTCCTCGGTCATCGGCTGACCGGTGCGCAGGACGAGCATCATCTCGTCGAAGAGCCGCTGGACGAGCGCGACCTCCGCCTCGTCGCCGGTGGCGCTGATCTCGTTGCCCCGGACGTGGATGTCCGTGGCGGGGAAGGCCTCCTCGATCACGCGGAGGAGGCGGTCGCCCGAACCCAGCACCGTGACCATCGGGTGCTTGGCGGGAACGGCGAACCGGGCCTGTGCCTGGGGTGCCTGGGAAGTCGATGTCTGCGTCATGGGCCGGCGCTGGGCCTTGCTCATCCCTCTCCGTAGCGGCGATGCGTTGCGCTACCCAGGTTACGCCGCCGCACCGACACCGCCTCCGGGTTTTCCGTCCGGCGCCGCCGCTACGCCCGGGGGAAGCCGATGGTCGGCACCGCGCGCCGGAGCGGAAGGGCGCGCTCACCGTCCGCGAGCAGAGCGCGCAGGAACCCGTACCGGCAGTCGACGTCCGCGCCGACGGCGGCACAGCCGTGGACGCGGTGGCACCAGGCGGCGATCTCCGGCCAGCCCGGCGCGGCGAGCGAGCCGCCGAAGTGCTGCACCGACAGGGAGGCCACCAGCCCGGCGAAGGCCAGCCGCTCGGCGAGGGGCCACTCGGCGAGCGAGGCCATGACGAAGCCCGCCATGAAGACGTCGCCCGCCCCCGTCGGATCCAGGACCTCCACCTCCACGCCCGGGACCTCGGCCGTCCGCCCGGTGCGGCCGTCCGCCGCGTAGGCGCCCTCGGGGCCCAGCGTCACGACGGCCAGCGGCACGTGCTCGGCCAGGGCGCGGGCGGCGGCGCGCGGGCAGTCGGTGCGGGTGTAGCGCATGGCCTCCTCCGCGTTCGGCAGGAAGGCCTCGCAGTGCCGCAGCTCGGTGAGGGCGGCCAGGTCCCAGCGGCCCGTCCCGTCCCAGCCGACGTCCGCGAAGACGCGGCCGCCGTCGCGCGCCGTCCGCCCGATCCACTCCTGGGGGGCACCGGGCGTCAGCGAGGCCACGGCGGCGCGGGTCGGCGGCGGCGCGGCGGGGAGCGGTTCACGCGGCGGCGGGGCCTCGTGCCCGTGGGAGACCATCGTGCGCTCGCCCTCGTAACCGAGCGAGACGGTGACCGGCGAGTGCCAGCCGGGCACGGTGCGGGAGAGCGAGAGGTCCACGCCCTCGCCCTGACTGAGCTCCTCGCGGCAGAACGCGCCGTACACGTCGTCGCCGAACGCCGCCGAGAGCCAGGTCCGCAGCCCCAGCCGGGCGAGCGCGGTGGCCATGTTCGCCACGCCGCCGGGGCTGGAGCCCATGCCCCGGGCCCAGGACTCCGTGCCGCGCACCGGGGCGGAGTCGAGCCCGGTGAAGACGATGTCGAGGAAGACGGTCCCGGTCAGATACACGTCGCAGGCCGGGTCCTGCGGGGTCCGCACGGCGGCGAGTGGATCGAGCATGCCGCCAGTGTGCCGGACGCCCGGTACCGTCCGTCCCATGCGACTTTCCCTTCTGGGCGGGGGCGGATTCCGGGTGCCGCTGGTGTACGGCGCGCTGGCCCGTGCGGACGGCGGCATCACGGACGTCGTCCTCCACGACACCGACCCGCTGCGGCTGCGCGTCATCCGCTCGGTGCTGGACGGGATCGACGGCGGCCCGCGCGTGCACGTCGCCGCCGACCTCGACGACGCGCTGCGGGGCGCGGACTTCGTCTTCTCGGCGATCCGCGTCGGCGGCACCGCCGGACGGGTGCGCGACGAGCGCGCCGCGCTCGCGGAGGGCGTCCTCGGGCAGGAGACGGTGGGGGCCGGCGGCCTGCTGTACGGGCTGCGCACGGTGCCCGTCGCCGTGCACATCGCCGAGCGCGTCCGGGCCCTGGCACCCTCGGCGTGGGTCGTCAACTTCACCAACCCGGCCGGAATCGTGACCGAGGCGATGTCGGCGGTCCTCGGCGACCGGGTGATCGGCATCTGCGACTCCCCCGTCGGCCTCGTCCGACGCGCCGCCCGGGCGGCCGGGGCCGATCCGGACACCGTCGACTACGACTACCTGGGCCTGAACCACCTCGGCTGGCTGCGCTCCCTGCACAGCGCCGGGCGCGACCTGCTGCCCGGCCTCCTCGCCGACCCCGCCGCACTGGGCACCTTCGAGGAGGGTCGGCTCTTCGGTGCGCAGTGGCTGGCCACTCTCGGGGCCCTGCCGAACGAGTACCTGCACTACTACTACTTCCGACGCGAGACGCTGGCCGCCGCCCGGGCGGCCGGTGAGACGCGTGGCGCGTTCCTCGCGCGGCAGCAGGGCGCCTTCTTCGCCCGGGCCGCCGAGGATCCCGCGGCGGCGGCAGCGCTGTGGGAGGCGACGCGGCGGGAGCGGGAGGAGACCTACCTCGCCGAGGCGCGGTCCGCGTCCGGCGGCTGGCAGCGCGACGCCGACGACCTCGACGGCGGCGGCTACGACCGCGTCGCCCTCGCCCTGATGCGCGCGATCGCCACCGACCGCCCGACCCGGCTGATCCTCAACGTGCGGAGCGCGGGCACCGTCGCGGCGCTCCCGGACGACGCCGTCGTGGAGACGGTGTGCGAGGTGACCGGCTCCGGCGCCCGTCCGCTGCCCGGCGCCGCGCCGGGCGCCGCCGAGCTCGGCCTCATGCTCCAGGTGAAGGCCGCCGAGCGGGCGACGATCGCCGCCGCGACGACCGGTTCACGCCGCGCCGCCCTGCGGGCGCTCGCCCTGCACCCCCTGGTCGACTCCCCCGCCGTCGCCGACCGCATCCTCACCCGCGCCCCCTGGCCCTGACCCCCGGTCACGGGCGCGCGAAGGTCAGGGGCGGGTGGGGGTGCGGTGGAGGAGGGTGAGGGGGCCGCGCTGCTCGGCTCCGTCCGGTGTGCGCCACACGCCGGTGACCGAGGCGTCGGCCTCCCGGGCGGCGGCCGACGCCGAGCTCAGCACGCGCAGGACGGTCAGGGTGTACGCCCCGACCCGCACCGCGCTGGCGTCGCGGTCGTCGGTCACCGGCCACGGCGGGGGCGGCGGCGCGGCATCACCGGCATCACCGACGACCACGACGGAGTCGTCCGGGGTGTCGGACGTGTTCTGGTGCTGCGGCCGGGCACGGCCCTGGAGGAGGGCCAGCAGCTCGGTCCCGAGCACGGGATCGCGGACGCCGTCGTAGACCCAGCGCTTCCCCAGCACGCCGTGCTCGGAGGTGCCGGCCAGCGCGGGCTCGGCCCCTTCCAGCGGCGCCCCGCGATAGGTGAGCGGCACCTGGTAGGTGCGCGGCTCCTCCCCCGCCGTATCGGTCACGACCATGAACTCCATCCCGACCGCGCCCTCGGGGTCGTCGAGCCGGAAGCCGCCGGAGACGGCGAGGCGGGGCGCCCCGGCGGAGCCGTCGTACCAGGGCTGCGCGGGGAGCCAGCCGGTGAGGAGGGCGAGCTTGCCGGGCTCCATGGTCGTCCTGTGAATGAGTGCCATGATCACCCAACCACCGGGCGTCCGCGCGCTATTCCGGGGCGGTCCGGCGGCGCGGCACCGGCACGCGCAGCAGGTCGCGGGCCACCGTCAGCTCCCCCGTGAAGCCGGCCGCCCGGGCCTGCCCGGCGAAGACGTCGGGGTCGGGGTAGCGCTGGGAGAAGTGCGTCAGCACCAGGTGGCGGACGCCCGACCCGGCGGCGACGCGGCCCGCCTGCCCGGCGGTGAGGTGGCCGTGCTCCCGGGCCAGCGCGGCGTCCTCGTCGGTGAAGGTCGACTCGATGACGAGGAGGTCGCAGCCCTCGGCCAACTCCCAGACGCCCTCGCACATCCGGGTGTCCATGACGAACGCGAACCGCTGGCCGGGACGCGGCGCGCTGACGTCGGCCAGCCGCACGCCCCGCAGTTCGCCCGCGCGCTGGAGGCGCCCGACGTCCGGGCCGCGCACCCCGGCGCGGGCCAGCAGTTCCGGCACCATGCGGCGTCCGTCCGGCTCCACGAGCCGGTAGCCGAAGGACTCCACCGGGTGGGACAGCCGTCGCGCGGAGAGGGTGTAGGAGCGGGTCCGCGCGAGGACGCCGTCGGCGGCGACGGGCTCCTCGCGCAGCGGAACCCGCTCCCGGTAGGCCGTCGCGTACCGCAGGCGGTCGAAGAAGTGCTGCCCGCTCGCCGGATAGTGGGCCGTCACCGGGTGCGGCACGGCGTCGAGGTTGATGCGCTGGATGACGCCGGCGAGCCCGAGGGAGTGGTCACCGTGGAAGTGCGTGACGCACAGCCGGTTCAGGTCGTGCGCGGCGACCCCGGCGCGCACCATCTGACGCTGCGTGCCCTCCCCCGGGTCGAAGAGGAACCCTTCACCGTCCCAGAGCAGCACGTAGCCGTTGTGGTTGCGGTGCCGGGTCGGTACCTGGCTCGCGGTGCCGAGGACGACCAGTTCACGTACGGACATGCGAAGGGTGCCGGGCTTCCGTGGGGGTGGTGACGGCCGGTGCGGACGCCGCGGACGGGCTCAGCCGGGTGGCCACTGCAGGCCGCGACCGGCCAGGACGTGCGCGTGGGCGTGGAAGACGGTCTGCCCGGCGGCCGAACCGGTGTTGAAGACCACGCGGTACGCCTCGGCCTTCTCCTCTGCGGCCACCTCGCCGGCCTCCTTCAGGACGTCGGCGGCGAGTTGCGGCGCGGCGGCGGCGAGCGTGGCGGCGTCCGGATAGTGCGCCTTGGGGATCACCAACACGTGGGTGGGCGCCTGGGGGTTGATGTCCCGGAAGGCGACGGTCGTCTCGGTCTCACGCACGACCGTCGCCGGCACGTCGCCCGCGACGATCTTGCAGAACAGGCAGTCGGCCTGCGGTTCTCCAGCCATGCCCCGGACTCTACCGCCCGGCCCGCCGCGTCAGCCCCAACGGCCGGAGCGGCCGAGCAGCAGCGCGGCGGCGGCGGTGCCGGCGGTGGAGGTGCGCAGCACGGTCGGGCCGAGTCGGTACGGGCGCGCGCCCGCCTCCGCGCAGGCCGCCAGCTCCTCCGGGCTGACCCCGCCCTCCGGCCCGACGACGAGCACGATGTCGCCCTGCGGCGGGAGTTCGGCGCGGGCCAGCGGCTCGCCGCCCTCCTCGTGCAGCACGGCGGCGAACGCGGCCCCGGCCAGCAGCGGGCCGAGCCGCCGGGTCGAGACGGGCTCGGCGACGTCGGGGAACCGCAGCCGGCGCGCCTGCTTGCCCGCCTCGCGGGCGGTGGCACGCCACTTGGCCAGCGACCTGGCCCCGCGTTCGCCCTTCCACTGCGTGATGCAGCGGGACGCCGTCCAGGGCACGATGGCGTCGACGCCGGTCTCCGTCATCGTCTCCACCGCCAGCTCGCCCCGATCGCCCTTCGGCAGCGCCTGGACGACCGTGATCCTCGGATGCGGTGCGGGCTCGGTGCGCACCTCCCGGACGTCGACCTCCAGCCGGTCCTTCCCGGAGGCGGCCGTCACCGTGCCGTGGCCGCCCGTCCCGGCGCCGTCGGTGAGCACGACCTCCTCCCCCGCGCGCAGCCGCTTGACCGAGACGGCGTGCCGTCCCTCGGGGCCGTCCAGCAGAACCGGCCCCGTCCGCAGCCGTCCCGGTTCGACGACGAAGACGGGGGCGGTCATGCCGGGCCCCCGGGCTCGGTCCGCCGGCCGGGCAGGGCGGCGCGGGCCTCGTACAGTTCGGCGGTCAGCAGGGCGACGAGTTCGGCGGCCGGCAGCGGACGGGCCAGCCGGTGGCCCTGGCCGGCCCACAGGGCCATGCCCTGCGGGTCACCCGCCGCGGCGGCGGCCCTGCGCAGGGGCGCGGTGAGGTGGTGGAGCTGCGGGTAGGCCGCCGGTGCGTAGGGGCCGTGCTCCCGCAGGAAGCGGTTGACCAGGCCACGGGCCGGTCGTCCGGTGAACGCGCGGGTCAGCTCCGTGCGCGTGTAGAGGGAGCTGGTCAGTGCCGCCTTGTGCAGCGGATGGGCGCCGGACTCGGGGCAGGCGAGGAACGCGGTCCCCAACTGCGCCGCGCTCGCGCCCGCCGCGAGGACGGCGGCGATCTGCCCGCCGCGCATGATGCCGCCGGCCGCCACGAGCGGCAGCGGCACCGCTTCGGCGACGGCCGCCAGCAGCGGCAGCAGCGCGAGCCCGACCCCCGGGGCGTCGTCGCGGGGGTCGGGCTGGTGGACGCTCAGGTGGCCACCCGCCTCGACACCCTGCACACACAGCGCGTCGGCCCCGGCCCGGTGCGCGGCACGGGCCTCGCTCGGCGAGGTGACCGTGACGACCGTCACCGTGCCCACGGCGGCCAGCCGCTCGAGCACCGCCGGATCGGGGCAGCCGAAGGTGAAGCTGACCACCGGGACGGGATCGTCGAGCAGGACGGCGAGCTTGCCGTCGTACCCGTCGTCGGTCCCCAGCTCCGGATCGCCCAGCTCCGTCTTGTACCACTCGGCCTCGCCCGCGAGCTGCTCCGCGTAGACGGCGATCCGCGCCGAGGCGTCCTTGCCGGGACCGACGGGCGGCTGCGGCAGGAAGAGGTTGACGCCGAAGGGCCGGCCGGTGCGCCGCCGCAGCTCGCGGATCTCGGCGTACAGGGCCTCCGGTGTCTTGTACCCGGCGGCGAGGAACCCGAGGCCGCCCGCCTCGCTCACGGCGGCGGCCAGCTCGGGCCCGGAGCCGCCACCCGCCATCGGCGCCTGCACGACCGGGTGCTCGTACAGGGCGCTCAGCGGGGGCGGCGGGTGCCCGGTCACCGGTGGATCACCGGCCGCTCCAGGCGTCCTTCAGCCGGGAGAACAGGCCCTGCTGACCCGGCTGGAACTGGCCCGTGGGACGCTCCTCGCCGCGCAGCTTCGCCAGCTTGCGCAGCAGCTCCTCCTGCTCGGGCTCCAGCTTGCCCGGCGTCTGCACCTCGACGTGCACGATGAGGTCGCCCCGGCCGGAGCCACGCAGGTGCGTCACACCGCGCCCGTGCAGGGGGATGGACTGGCCGGACTGGGTGCCGGGCCGGATGTCCACGTCCTCGACGCCGTCCAGCGTCTCCAGCGGGCACTTGGTGCCCAGCGCGGCGGCCGTCATGGGGATGGTGACCGTGCAGTGCAGGTCGTCGCCCCGGCGCTGGAAGACCGGGTGCGGCGTCTCGCGGATCTCGACGTAGAGGTCGCCGGCCGGGCCGCCGCCGGGGCCGACCTCGCCCTCCCCCGCGAGCTGGATCCGGGTGCCGTTGTCGACACCGGCCGGGATCTTGACCGTGAGGCTGCGGCGGGAGCGGATGCGTCCGTCGCCCGCGCACTCCGGGCAGGGCGTGGGGACGACCGTGCCGAACCCCTGGCACTGCGGGCACGGGCGGGACGTCATGACCTGGCCCAGGAAGGACCGGGTGACCTGGGAGACCTCGCCCCGGCCCCGGCACATGTCGCAGGTCTGCGCCGAGGTGCCCGGCGCGGCGCCCTCGCCGCTGCACGTGCCGCACACCGTGGCGGTGTCGACCTGGATCTCCTTGGTGGTGCCGAACGCGGCCTCCTCCAGGGTGATCTCCAGCCGGATCATGGCGTCCTGGCCCCGGCGGGTGCGCGACCGCGGACCGCGCTGGGCGGTCGTCCCGAAGAAGGCGTCCATGATGTCGGAGAAGTTGCCGAAGCCGCCCGCGCCGAAGCCACCGCCGCCACCCGGGCCGGCCGGGTCGCCGCCCAGGTCGTACATCTGCTTCTTCTGCGGGTCCGACAACACCTCGTAAGCGGTGTTGATCTCCTTGAACCGCTCCTGGGTCTTCGGGTCCGGGTTCACATCCGGGTGCAGCTCGCGCGCCAGCCGGCGGAATGCCTTCTTGATCTCGTCCTGCGAAGCGTCGCGCTGCACGCCCAGGACCGCGTAGTAGTCCGTGGCCACTTACGACTCCGCGAGAAACTGTCCGACGTAACGTGCCACTGCGCGTACCGCTCCCATCGTTCCGGGGTAGTCCATGCGGGTCGGTCCGACCACGCCGAGTTTGGCGACCGTCTGGTCGCCGGAACCGTAACCGACCGACACGACGGACGTGGAATTGAGACCCTCGTGCTCGTTCTCGTGCCCGATCCGCACGGTGACGCCCGGGTCCGTGGCCTCACCGAGCAGCTTGAGCAGCACGACCTGCTCCTCCAGCGCCTCCAGCACGGGCCGGATCGTCAGCGGGAAGTCGTGCCCGAACCGGGTCAGGTTCGCCGTGCCGCCGATCAGCAGGCGCTCCTCGGTCTCCTCGACGAGCGTCTCCAGCAGCGTCGCCACGACCGCCGAGACCGCGCCGCGGTCCTCCGCGTCGAACGACTCCGCCAGGTCCTGCACGAGGCGGGGCACCTCGGTGAACCGCTGGCCCGCGACCCGGCTGTTCAGCCGCGCCCGCAGGTCGGCCACGGACGCCTCGCCCACCGGGTCGGGGCAGTCGACCATGCGCTGCTCGACCCGGCCGGTGTCGGTGATGAGGACCAGCATGACGCGGGCCGGGGCCAGCGCCAGCAGCTCCACGTGCCGCACCGTGGACCGCGTCAGCGACGGGTACTGCACGACGGCGACCTGCCGGGTGAGCTGCGCCAGCAGCCGCACCGTCCGGCCGACGACGTCGTCGAGGTCCACCGCGCCGTCGAGGAAGTGCTGCACCGCGCGCCGCTCGGGCACCGACATGGGCTTGACGCCCGCCAGCCGGTCCACGAAGAGCCGGTAGCCCTTGTCCGTGGGGATGCGGCCCGCGCTGGTGTGCGGCTGGGCGATGTAGCCCTCGTCCTCCAGCGCGGCCATGTCGTTGCGCACGGTGGCCGGGGAGACGTTGAGGCTGTGCCGCTCGGTGAGCGCCTTGGAGCCCACCGGCTCCTCGGTGCCCACGTAGTCCTGGACGATGGCGCGCAGCACCTGGAGTCGACGTTCGCTGAGCATGGTGGCGCACCTCCCGTCCGGCCGTGCCTCGTCCTGCCCTGTCGTTCCCGGTCATTCCCGCCCTGGCACTCGGGGGGCCCGAGTGCCAATTCCCGGGACCAGTGTACGGCCGGGTACCACGGCCCGGGCAAGGGCGGCCGGACCGACCGTACCCCGCGACGGGCGCGGCGGCCCCCATGCCGTTAGCGTCGGCCGTATGACGGCACTGCTGAACGGGGAGTGGGAGGAGCCGGCGCCCGGTGTGGTGCGGCGGCGGCTGCCCGGCTGGGACGAGACGGTCGGGGCGGTGCGCGGGCGCGACGGCGTGCTGGTCGTCGACACCGGCGCCTCCCTGCGCGCGGGCGCCGCGATCCGGCGGCAGGTCCAGGAGCTGTTCGGCCTTCCTGTGACGCACATCGCCCTCACCCACCCCCACTTCGACCACGTGCTCGGCACCGCCGCGTTCGCCGGGGTCGAGGTCTACGGCGCGGTCGGCATGACGGCGCTGCTCCCCCGGCTCGCCGACGAGCTGCGGGCCGACGCCGTCCGTCACGGCCTGGCACCCGACGAGGCCGCCGGGGCGGTCGACGTCCTGGTCGCCCCGCACCACCAGGTGTGCGGCGAGCTGACGCTCTCGCTGGGCGGCGGGCGTCAGGTGATGCTGGCCAACGTCGGCCCCGGGCACACGGCGCACGACCTGGCCGTCTTCGTGCCGGGCGACCCGGAGGTCGTCTTCTGCGGCGACCTGGTCGAGGAGTCCGGTGAACCGCAGGCCGGGCCCGACGCGCACCTCGGGGTGTGGCCCGACGCCCTCGGCCGCCTCCTCGCCCTCGGCGGGCCGGACGCCGTGTACGTCCCCGGCCACGGTGCGCTCGTCGACGCCGCCTTCGTCCGGGCCCAGCGCGACGCCCTCCGCGCCCGCTTCGCCACCGAGTCAGGGGACGCGTGAGGACGGCTCCGCACGGGGCGGGGGCACAATGCGGGGATGCGCCGCAACGACCGTCACAGCCGCTATGACAACGTCGACTTCACCGCGCCGTGGAAGCGCCAGGCCCCGGCGCCCGAGGTGGCCGCCGACGCCGGCCTCGTCGTCGAGGAGGCCGACACGGGATTCTGCGGCGCCGTCGTCCGCTGCGAGAAGACCGCCGAGGGGCCGACGGTCACTCTGGAGGACCGCTTCGGCAAGCACCGCGTCTTCCCCCTGACGCCGCGCGGCTTCCTGTTGGAGGGACGCCCGGTGACCCTCGTCCGGCCCCGGCGGGCCGCCTCCCCGCAGCCGCCGCGGCGCACCGCCTCCGGATCGGTCGCGGTGCCCGGCGCCCGGGCCCGCGTCGCCCGCGCCGGGCGGATCTACGTCGAGGGGCGGCACGACGCCGAACTCGTCGAGCGGGTGTGGGGTGACGACCTGCGCGTGGAGGGCGTGGTCGTGGAGTACCTGGAGGGCGTCGACGACCTGCCCGCCGTCGTCGAGCGCTTCGGGCCGAGCGAGGACGCCCGGCTCGGCGTCCTCGTCGACCACCTCGTGCCGGGCTCGAAGGAGTCCCGCATCGCCGAGGCCGTCGGCGGCGAGCACGTCCTCGTCGTCGGCCACCCCTTCGTCGACGTGTGGGCGGCGGTGAAGCCCGCCTCGCTCGGCATCGACCGCTGGCCCGACGTGCCGCGCGGCCAGGACTGGAAGACCGGCGTGTGCCGGGCGCTCGGCTGGCCGCCCAACACCGGTGCCGCCTGGCAGCGCGTCCTGGCCGCCGTGCACTCCTACCGGGACCTGGAGCCCGAGCTGCTGGGCCCGGTGGAGCGGCTGATCGACCACGTCACGGTCGGCGGGCCGACCGGCTGACGCGATCACGGACAATGGACGCATGCCCTCCGCACTTCCCGACGGCGAGCCCGTCCCCGTGGACGGCGCGCTGCCCGCCGCCGCCCTGGCCGGGAGCGCCGACCGTCCGCTCGGCTTCTACCTGCACGTCCCCTACTGCGCGACCCGCTGCGGGTACTGCGACTTCAACACCTACACCGCCGACGAGCTGCGCGGCGCGGGCGGCGCGTCGGCCTCCCGCGAGACCTACGCGGCGACGCTGACCGAGGAGGTGCGGCTCGCCCGCACGGTGCTGGGCGACGACCCGCGCCCGGTGAGCACCGTCTTCGTGGGCGGCGGCACACCGACCCTGCTGCCCGCGGCCGACCTGGGCCGGATGCTCGCCACCGTCCGCGAGGAGTTCGGGCTGGCCGACGACGCGGAGGTGACCACCGAGGCCAACCCGGAGTCCGTGGACCCGGCGTACCTGGCCGAGCTGCGTGCGGCCGGCTTCAACCGCGTCTCGTTCGGCATGCAGAGCGCCCGCGCGCACGTCCTGCGCGTCCTGGACCGCACGCACACGCCCGGCCGGCCGGAACGCTGCGTCGCCGAGGCGCGGGCGGCCGGGTTCGAGCACGTCAACCTGGACCTGATCTACGGCACCCCCGGCGAGTCCGACGACGACTGGCGGGCCTCACTGGACGCCGCCATCGGTGCCGGGGCGGACCACGTCTCGGCGTACGCGCTGATCGTCGAGGAGGGCACTCGGCTCGCCCGGCGCATCCGGCGCGGGGAGGTGCCGATGACGGACGACGACGTCCACGCCGACCGTTATCTCATCGCCGAGGAGGCGCTGAGCGCGGCGGGCTACACCTGGTACGAGGTCTCCAACTGGACCCGATCCCCGGCCGGGCGCTGCCGGCACAACGAGCTGTACTGGACGGGTGCCGACTGGTGGGGCGCCGGGCCGGGCGCCCACAGCCACGTCGGCGGCGTGCGGTGGTGGAACGTCAAGCACCCCGGCGGCTACGCCCAGGCGCTGGCCGAGGGCCGCTCCCCCGGCGCCGGGCGCGAGGTGCTCGCCGAGGAGGACCGGCGCGTGGAGCGCATCCTGCTGGAGCTGCGGCTCGCGGACGGCTGTCCGCTGCACCTGCTCGCCCCGCAGGGCGCGGACGCCGCACGTCGGGCGCTGGCCGACGGGCTGCTGCGACCGGACGCCTACGCCGACGGCCGCGCCGCCCTCACCCTCCGGGGCCGCCTCCTGGCCGACGCCGTGGTCCGCGACCTCGTCGACTGAGGCGGGGGCCTTCGGCATGCGCGCCCCACCGTCACGCGGGCATGCCGAAGGCCCCGCCTCCCGGGGATGGGAGGCGGGGCCTTCGGGTGGTACCGGTGTGCGCCGCACCCGCGTGGCGAACGCAGGCCGCGTGCGGCGCCGTCGTGCTTCCGTCGGTGCCTCGGGGACGGGCGGCTGATGAGAGGGCAGCCGCGATCCGTCACCGCGTCACCGCGGTGGGGCCGCCCGTGCGGCCCCGCGGATCACTTCTGCAGGTTGGAGACCTGGCGGGCCAGCGCCGACTTCTTGTTGGCGGCGTTGTTCTTGTGCAGAACGCCCTTGCTGACGGCCTTGTCCAGCTTGCGGCCGGCCACGGCGACGGCGGCGGTGGCCTTCTCGGGCTCACCGGCGGCGACGGCCTCACGCACGCGGCGCACGGCGGTCTTCAGCTCGGACTTGACGGCCTTGTTGCGCTGCCGGGCCTTCTCGTTGGTCTTGATCCGCTTGATCTGGGACTTGATGTTCGCCACGAAGGAGCCTTTTCAGGATCGGAGATGTCTCTTCCGTGCGCTCGCGGCGGCCGGCGAAGAGGGCGCACGGCGGCACGAGGCACAGTCGCCCACGGTACCAGCAGGGCTGTTGACCGCCCTAATCGGTCCGTGGGCGGGGGACGTGGGACGATGGGGGCGACGTACCGAACCGCAAGCCATGACCTCGACAGGACCCCGCGTGCCCGCGACCCCCTCGAACGTGCCCGAGCCGCGTCGTACCGACCCGGCGCTGATCCGCAACTTCTGCATCATCGCGCACATCGACCACGGCAAGTCCACGCTCGCCGACCGGATGCTCCAGCTGACCGGCATCGTCGAGGAGCGCCAGATGCGCGCCCAGTACCTCGACCGCATGGACATCGAGCGCGAACGCGGCATCACGATCAAGTCGCAGGCCGTGCGGATGCCGTGGTCGCCGACGTCGGAGGACGGCGCCGCGACCCCGCACATCCTGAACATGATCGACACCCCGGGGCACGTCGACTTCACCTACGAGGTCTCCCGGTCGCTCGCCGCGTGCGAGGGCTGCATCCTCCTGGTGGACGCCGCCCAGGGCATCGAGGCGCAGACCCTCGCCAACCTGTACCTGGCGATGGAGAACGACCTCACGATCATTCCGGTGCTCAACAAGATCGATCTGCCGGCCGCCCAGCCCGACAAGTTCGCGGCCGAGCTGGCCCACCTGATCGGCTGCGAGCCCGAGGACGTCCTGCGGGTCTCTGCCAAGACGGGTGAGGGCGTCGGGGAGCTGCTGGACGAGGTCGTGCGCCTGGTTCCCCCGCCCGTCGGCGTCAAGGACGCACCGGCCCGGGCGATGATCTTCGACTCCGTCTACGACGCCTACCGGGGCGTGGTGACGTACGTGAAGGTCGTCGACGGCGAGCTGGGGCGACGCGAGCGCATTCGCATGATGTCGACGAACGCCGCGCACGAACTGCTGGAGATCGGCACCAACTCCCCCGAGATGACCGCGGCCGACGGCCTGGGCGTGGGGGAGGTCGGCTACCTGATCACCGGCGTGAAGGACGTGCGGCAGTCCAAGGTGGGTGACACGATCACCCAGTTCCACAAGGGGGCCACCGAGGCGCTGCCCGGGTACAAGGACCCGAAGCCCATGGTCTTCTCCGGCCTCTACCCGCTGGACGGCTCCGACTACCCGGAGCTGCGCGACGCCCTCGACAAGCTCCAGCTCAACGACGCCGCGCTGGTCTACGAGCCGGAGACGTCGGCGGCACTGGGCTTCGGCTTCCGGGTGGGCTTCCTCGGCCTGCTGCACCTGGAGGTCATCCGCGAGCGACTGGAGCGCGAGTTCGGCCTCGACCTGATCGCCACCGCTCCGAACGTCGTCTACCGCGTGGTGATGGAGGACCGCACGGAGCACATCGTCACCAATCCGAGCGAGTTCCCCACCGGCAAGGTGGAAGAGGTGCACGAGCCCGTGGTGCGGGCGACGCTGCTGGCGCCGAGCGAGTTCATCGGCGCGATCATGGAGCTGTGCCAGACCCGCCGGGGCAACCTCCAGGGCATGGACTACCTCTCCGAGGACCGCGTCGAGCTGCGCTACACGCTGCCGCTCGCGGAGATCGTCTTCGACTTCTTCGACGCGCTGAAGTCCAAGACCCGCGGCTACGCCTCCCTGGACTACGAGCCCACCGGCGAGCAGAGCGCGGACCTGGTAAAGGTCGACATCCTGCTGCACGGCGACAAGGTCGACGCGTTCTCCGCCATCGTGCACAAGGACAAGGCCTACGCGTACGGCGTCCGCATGGCCGGCAAGCTGCGCGAGCTCATCCCGCGCCAGCAGTTCGAGGTGCCCATCCAGGCCGCCGTCGGCTCGCGGATCATCGCCCGCGAGACCGTCCGCGCCATCCGCAAGGACGTCCTGGCCAAGTGCTACGGCGGTGACATCTCCCGCAAGCGGAAGCTGCTGGAGAAGCAGAAGGAGGGCAAGAAGCGGATGAAGGTCGTGGGCCGCGTCGAGGTCCCGCAGGAGGCGTTCATCGCCGCCCTCTCCAGTGACGACAGCGGCGAGAAGAGCAAGAAGTAGATCCCCCGTACGAGGCGGGAGCGAACCGGGTTCACCACCGGCTCTCTCCCGCCTTTTGCGTTCCCCGCGCCGGTGCGCGTTCGATTCGTCCGGCCGAAAATGCCGTCGGACGCACGGAATTCGGATAGGCACGCCGGGACAGCGGACCGGTCGGACGAAAAGGGCCGGTTTCGACGTTTCCCCGCCGGCCCTTCCTCCGTTGTTCCCTCCGGATACCGGCCCGGAAAGGACGACACGATGAGTCGGCTGGACAGTGGGTCACCAGGCGTGGTCGCCGCAGCACGAACGCACTGGGCGAAGCGCCGGAAACGTTGTGCCCGGTCACAAACCCGGGGCGGGCCGCAGCGTAACGAAAGCGTTGCGCCGCCGCAGGCTCTTTCGTCCCCGGGCCCTGGCCCTTAGTCTGATCAGCACTTCAGTTACTCGTGAGTCACCCCCCAGAACGACGCGGGCCACGGAGGATGTCGTGAGCGACACGCAATCCCAGATCGAAAACCGTCCGCCCTCCGTGGCGGCACTGTTTCTCGAACGCATCGAAGCCACTCCGGAGGGTGAGGCCTATCGTTATCCGGTGCCGTCGGCATCGGGCTCCGGACCGGACGATTGGAAGTCCTACACCTGGGCCCAGGCGGCCGACCGCGTCTTCGCCGTCGCCGCCGGTCTGATGGACCTCGGCATCGAGCCCGAGCAGCGCGTCGCGATCATGTCCAACACCCGGGTGGACTGGATCCTCGCGGACCTGGGCGTCATGTGCGCCGGGGCCGCGACGACGACCATCTACCCCGGCACCAACGCCGAGGAGGCCGCCTACATCCTCGCCGACTCCGAGAGCCGGGTACTGGTCGCCGAGGACGCCACCCAGCTCGCCAAGGCCCGGGAGAAGCGCGCCGAACTCCCCGACCTCGCCCACGTGGTGGTCATCGACCCGGCGGGTGAGCCCGTCACCGACCCGGCCGACCCCGAGGGCTGGGCCCTGACGCTCGACGAGCTGATGACGCGGGGCCGCGGCTACCTGGAGAAGCACCCCGACGCCGTCACCGAGACCGTCCGGGCGCTCCGGTCCGACCAGCTCGCCACCCTCATCTACACCTCCGGCACGACCGGCAAGCCCAAGGGCGTACGGCTCCCCCACGACAACTGGTCCTACATGGGCAAGGCCATCGCCGCGCAGGGCCTGGTCGAGCCGGACGACGTCCAGTACCTGTGGCTGCCGCTGGCCCACGTCTTCGGCAAGGTGCTGACGACCGGCGGGGTCGAAGTCGGTCACGTGACCGCGGTCGACGGCCGCATCGACAAGATCATCGAGAACCTGCCGGTCGTCCAGCCGACCTACATGGCCGCCGTGCCCCGGATCTTCGAGAAGGTCTACAACGGCGTCGCCTCCAAGGCCAAGGCCGCCGGCGGCGCCAAGTACAAGATCTTCCTGTGGGCGGCCGAGGTGGCCCGCGAGTACGCCAAGGTGACCCAGGACAACCACCGGCGCACCGGAACGGCCTCCGCGCCCACCGGGCTGAAGATCAAGCACGCGATCGCCGACAAACTCGTCTACGCGAAGCTGCGGGACGCCTTCGGCGGACGGCTGCGCGCGTGCATCTCCGGTTCGGCCGCCCTCGCCCCGGACATCGGCTACTTCTTCGCCGGTGCCGGCATCCACATCCTGGAGGGCTACGGGCTCACCGAGTCCAGCGCCGCCAGCTTCTGCAACCCCGGCGAGGGCTACCGCACCGGCACCGTCGGCAAGCCGCTGCCCGGCTGCGAGGTCCGCATCGCGGAGGACGGCGAGGTCCTGCTGCGTGGCCCCGGCATCATGCAGGGCTACCACGGGCTGCCGGAGAAGACCGAGGAGGTGCTGGAGCCGGACGGCTGGTTCCACACCGGCGACATCGGCGAACTCTCCGACGACGGCTTCCTGCGGATCACCGACCGCAAGAAGGACATGTTCAAGACCTCCGGCGGGAAGTACGTCGCCCCCACGGAGATCGAGGGCCGCTTCAAGGCCGTCTGTCCCTATGTCTCCACCATCCTGGTGCACGGCGCGGACCGGAACTACTGCACGGCGCTCATCGCGCTCGACGAGATCGCCATCATGGGCTGGGCCGAGGAGCACGGGCTGAAGGGCAGGAGCTACGCGGACGTCGTCGCCTCCCCCGAGGTGCGGGAGCTCGTCGGCGGGTACGTGGAGCGGCTCAACGAAAACCTCCAGCGCTGGCAGACGATCAAGCAGTTCCGCGTCCTGCCGCGCGACCTCGACGTCGAGCACGGCGAGCTGACGCCGAGTCTGAAGCTGAAGCGGCCCGTCGTCGAGCGGGAGTTCGGCCACCTGCTGGAGGAGATGTACGCGGGCGCACGGGAGAAGTAGCCACCGGTGACGTGAGCGGCGCGAGCGCCGGGGGCGCCGGGTCCGGGACGGGTGTTCCGGACCCGGCGCCCGCCGCCGTCCGTCCGGCTCACACCCGCCACAGGCCGTCGCGCATCAGCAGTCGGCCGGCCAGTTCGTTCTCCTCACGCCAGGCGCGCACGGTGCGCGGGCGGCAGCGGAGGAAGACCCACTCCGCCCGGCCGCGCGGGTCGAAGCCGGTACGGGCGACGAACGACGCGCCCTCCTCCGGGGAGAGACCGTCGGTGGCGACGGCCTCCGTGACCGCCTCGATCAGCACGACGTCCCGGGTGTGGCCGAGGGCGAGCCGCGCGAGCCCGCCCGTGCCCGTGCCCGACAGCAGGTTGCGGGCCGTCGGAGTGCCGCGTCGGGTGCACAGCAGCAGGGTCTCACCGTCGTAGGCGAACGACAGGGGCACCATGCACGGCACACCGTCCGGGGAAGCGGTGGCCACCCACACGTCCACGTCGTGCGCCAGTCTTTCCAGGACGTCACGCTTGCGCTGGTCGGCCGGGCGGGGAGGGGCGGGGTCGCGGTGCGTCATGGTGGGCACGCTAGCCAGCCCGCCACCCCCGCGTATCGGTCGGCCGACCCACCGCGGCGTAGGCCCTTGGACCTGGGCCGTCGGCCCGAGCCGACCGGCAGGCAGACAGGCAGGCAGGCAGGCAGGCAGGCAGGGGGAGACGGCACGCGCGACCGACCCGCGTCAGTCCCGCTCGAGCCAGCCGTCGTGGGAGGCGGCCAGCGCGTCGAGCGCGGCGGCGTCCCAGCGCGCCCCCGGGTCCTCCACCACGACGAGCCACTGGGCGTCCTCGGCGTCGTCCTCACCGGCCAGCGCGTCGCGCACGAGCTGCGGCTCCTGCGGCAGACCGAGCCGTTCGGTCAGTTCCTCGGCCACTTCCTCCGCGCTGTCCCGGTCGGGCAGGACGAGCACGTGTCGTACATCGTTCACCGGGCCATTGTGCCGGTGTCCGCCGCGTGCGGCCGAGGGGGTGTCCGAGGGGCGTGGGATGCTGGGCGCGATGCCCCCGAAAGCGAAGAACACCGCAGCGGACCACGTCCTCGCGCCGTGCAGCCTCCTCGTCGGTCAGGAGGAGCTGCTCGTCGACCGTGCCGTGCGCCAGGTCGTCGACGCCGCGCGCGCCGAGGACGCCGACACCGACGTGCGGGAGCTGGCGCCCGGCGAGTTGCAGCCGGGCACCCTGGCGGAGCTGACGAGCCCGTCGCTGTTCGCCGAGCGCAAGGTCGTCGTCGTGCGGCAGGCCCAGGACCTGACGGCGGACACCGTCAAGGACGTCAAGGCGTACCTGTCGGCTCCCGCCGAGGAGATCACCCTCGTGCTGGCCCACGCGGGCGGCGCCAAGGGCAAGGGCCTGCTGGACGCCGCGCGGAAGGCCGGGGCCCGTGAGGTGCCCTGCGCGAAGGTCACCAGACCGGCCGACCGGCTGGCCTTCGTGCGCGGGGAGTTCCGCGGGATCGGTCGCTCGGCCACTCCGGAGGCCTGCCAGGCCCTGGTGGACGCCATCGGCAGCGACCTGCGGGAGCTGGCCTCGGCGTGCGCGCAGCTCACCGCGGACGTCGAGGGGACGATCGACGAGGCCGTGGTGGGCCTCTACTACACCGGCCGCGCCGAGGCGTCCAGCTTCACGGTGGCCGACCGCGCGGTGGAGGGCCGCGCCGCCGAGGCGCTCGAAACCCTGCGCTGGGCACTGGCCACCGGTGTCGCCCCCGTCCTCGTGACCAGCGCGCTGGCCCAGGGCGTACGCGCCATCGGCAAGCTGGCCTCGGCGCCGGGCGGTATGCGACCGGGGGATCTGGCCCGCGAGTTGGGCATGCCGCCGTGGAAGATCGACCGGGTGCGTCAGCAGATGCGGGGCTGGAACGCGGACGGGGTGTCGGTGGCGCTCCGCGCGGTGGCGGAGGCCGACGCGGCGGTGAAGGGCGGCGGCTACGACCCCGCCTACGCGCTGGAGAAGGCGGTGGTGACGATCGCCCGCGCCGCCCGCTCGCGCTGACCCGTCCGGCCGCGTCCACCGCGAGCGCCCCGTCGAGGTCGGTGCGGTGGATCTGTGCCCCGGCCCTTCGCAGGGCGGTCAGGGTCACCGGAGCGGGGTGGCCGTGATCGTTGTCCTGGCCGCACGAGACGAGGGCGATTCCGGGCGCCAGCCGATCGAGCAGCGGCGGGTGCTGATGCGCCGACCCGTGGTGCGCGACCTTGAGCACGTCCACCCGCGGCAGGTCCGGGCGGGCGGCCAGCAGCCGCCGCTGAGCGGCGGGTTCGAGGTCGCCGGGCAGCAGGACGGTCAGCCCCGCCGTCCGCAGCAGCAGGGTGACGCTCGCGTCGTTGATGCCCAGCCCCCCGGCCCCGGCGGGCGGCCACAGCACCTCCCAGCTCAGCCCCCGGCCCACGCGGCGGCGTTCGCCCTCGGAGGCGGTCAGCAGGGGTACGCGCGCGGCAGCGGCCGTCCGCTCCACGAACCGGGCCTGTGCCGAGCCGTCCGGGACGGTGGTGACCTGGACGGCGCCGACCGTCCGGCCCCGGAGGACGCCGGGCAGGCCGCGTACGTGGTCGGCATGGAAGTGGCTGAGGACGAGCAGCGGGACGCGGTCGACTCCGAGCCTGCGCAGGCACCGGTCCATGGCCCGTGGATCGGGCCCGGCATCGACGACGAGGGCCGTGCCGGGGCCCGCCGAGACCACCAGGCCGTCCCCCTGCCCGACGTCGCACATGACGAGCCGCCAGTCCGGGGGTGGCCAGCCGGTCACGGCCCGGGTGAGGGGCGGCGGGCGCACCAGCGCGACGACGAGGAGCAGGGCGAGGCAGGCGGCCGGCCAGGGACGCCGTAGGACCCGGCGGGCCAGCGCGAGCGCCACCAGGGACGCGGCCGCCAGGAGCGCGGCGCCGGACCAGCCGTCGGGCCAGCTCAACTCGGCGCCCGGGAGGGCGGCGCCGGTGCGGGCGACGAGGCCGATCCACCGGGCGGGCCAGGCGGCACACCACAGCAGCGGTACGGCCAGTGGCGGCACCACGGACACCACGGCCAGCGCCGCCCAGCCGAGCACCGTGACCGGCGCGAGGGCCAGCTCGGCGAGCAGGTTGCACGGGATGCCCACGAGGCTGACGCGGGCCGTGAAGACGGCCACCACCGGTGCGCAGGCGACCTGCGTGGCGACCGCGACGGACAGGACCTCCGCCAGCCGGTGCGGAACACCGCGCCGCCGCAGGGCGCGGCTCCAGCGCGGGGCGACGGTCAGCAGCGCGGCAGTGGCCAGGACGGAGAGCAGAAAGCCGTAGGAGCGGGCGAGCACGGGATCGTGGAGGACGAGAAGCAGCACCGCGGCGGCCAGGGCCGGGAGCAGGGAACGGCGGCGCCCGGTGGCGACGGCCAGGAGGGTCAGACCGCCGCAGACGGCCGCCCGCAGGACGCTGGGCCCGGGACGGCAGACGGTGACGAACGCGAGGATGAGCCCGCAGCCGAGGACGGCGGTCACGCGCAGCGGCACACCGAAGCGGCCCGCCAGACCGCCGCGTTCGGCCAGCGACGCCCTGCCGGGGGCGCCGATGAGGACGGTCAGCACCACGGCGAGCTGGCTGCCGCTGACGACGATCATGTGCGTCATGTCCGCCGTCTCGACCGCCTGCTGGAGGTCGGGCGGAATGCCTGCGGCGTCCCCGACGATCAACGCGGGCAGCAGGGCACGGGCGTCGGCTGGCAGCCCGGCACAGGCCGCGCGGAGGTCCGCCCGGATGCGCCCCGCGATCCGCTGCACGGTGTCGGGCGGAGCGATGACCTGCGGTTCCCCGGTACCGGAGGGCCGGAGCACCGCCGCCAGCCGCCCGCCCTGGCCGGGGAGGGGCGGGGTGAGGCGGGCGGGAAGCCGGAGCCGGGTCGACGGCAGCAGGGAGAGCCAGCGGTGCGGCGCGTCGACGACGGCCACGACGAGCACCGGGCTGCTGATCTCCGTCACGCCACCGTCCGGAGCGGTGACCCGCGTGGCCTCGGCCGTGACGACGACGGGACGCGGGGCTCCGTCGGCACGGGGCCGCGCGAGCCGGGGGTCCGCGGTGAGGGTGATCTCCACGGTGGTGTGGGCCCGTCGCTCGGCGAGCTCCGCCAGCGGCCCGGCACCGACCGCCGCCGTGTGCAGGCCGGCGACCACGCCGCCGGCCGCCGCGCACAGCAGGGCCAGCGCCGTGCAGACCAGAAGACCCCGCGAGGCCCGTACCGGACGGCGGGTCCGCGCGACGCCGAGGAGGACGCAGGCCGTCAGGCAGCAGCAGCCCGCTCCGGCGGCGACGAGACGTCCGTCGGCCCCCAGGGCCAGGGCCGCCGCCGCCCACGTGGCCAGGGCGGGCGGTACCAGCCGCAGGTCGGGCGGTGCCTCCTCGCGCGGGTGGGAGGCGCCGAGGCGGTGGCCCGAGGCGGTGTGCACGGCGGCCCGGGGCCCGGCGGCCGTCGACCCCGGCGGGGGGTGCGCGGCCGCACGCGTGACCCGACCGGCGCGGGCGGGCGGTGTGGTCACGGGACGACCCGGTTCTCGAGTTCGGCGAACCTGCTGTCACCGATGCCGCCGACGTCCCGCAGCTGATCGACGGTGCGGAACCCGCCCTGCTCCGTCCGGTGGTCCACGATCTTCCGGGCCAGCACGGGCCCGATCCCCGGCAGGGTGTCCAACTCCTCGACCGTCGCCGTGTTGAGGCTGACCGGCCCCGGTCCGGGCCCCGCTCCGCCCTCCACCGGCAGGCCGCCGGGGGGCGGTGTCACACCGACGAGGACGTGCTCACCGTCGAGCAGCACGCGGGCGCGGTTCAGTGCGACGGTGTCCGTCCCGGTACGGACGCCACCGGCGGCCGCGAGGGCGTCCGCGACCCGGGAGCCCGCCGGGAGCCGGTGGACGCCCGGCTCCCTGACCTCGCCCGCCACGTCCACGAGGACGTGGCCGCCCTCGGCGCCGGCCGCAGGTGAGGGCGACGGGGCGGACGGCGGGGAGGGGCCCGCGTCGAGCGCGGTGACGGCCGCCGGGACGCGGACGGGCTCCGGGCGGCCGTCCCACAGCTCCAGGCCGGCGAACCCGGCGGCCACCAGCAGGACGACGACCAGCGCGGCGACCGCCCGGGGCTCCACGGCGCACCGTGTCTGGAGCCACAGCGGCAGCCGGTCGCGCAGGGCGGGGCGCGCGGGGTGCGGCGCGCCGGACGGCGACTCGGACAGCGACTCGGGCGGGGAGGGTGATCCCGGAGCGGGTGTCCGGTTCCGCCCGCGCTCCGGCGCCGGTGAGGGTCGCGTGGTACCGCGCCGCAGTCTGCTGCGCCGGACGGCGTCCCGGGCCGCCGCGACGGCGTCCTGCCGCGACAGGGCGGCGGCGTCCGGCCGCGCGCCACCGCCGGGACCGGGAGGCGGGGATACCGGGTCCAGGGCGCGGTCCGGCCCCGGCTCCGGCCCCGGCTCCGGCCCCGGCTCCGGCTCCGGGAGCCCGGGCGGTGGTGCGGCGAGCAGCGTGGCGGCGCGGGCCCGGACCACCGCCCTGTGCGCGGCGGACTTTCGCCCGGCGGGCTTCCGCCCCGGGCCCGTCGTGTCGGTCTGCGATCGAGGACTCATGCGCCCGACGGTAGGGACCGTTCCGGCACTTCGCTGCACTCCACGAATTCCGGTGGAATACCGGCCGGTTGTGGATAACTCAACCCCCCGCGCGAGCGAACGCGCCACACCGCCTTGACGCCGGCCCCCTCCGCGGCGTCCGCCCGCCCGGCCGGATCAGCCCGATCCGCCGGATCAGCAGGGCGAGACGACGGTGGCGAGCAGGCCGGGGCCGGTGTGCGCGCCGATGACGGCTCCGACCTCACTGACGTGCAGCTCCCGCAGGCCGGGCACACGGTCCCGCAGCCGGTCGGCGAGCTGCTGGGCCCGCTCGGGCGCGTCGAGGTGGTGAACGGCGACGTCCACCGGGACCGTGCCCGCCCGGGCTACGGCCAGTTCCTCCAGCCGGGCGATGGCCCTGCTCGACGTCCGCACCTTCTCCAGCGGCCCGATGCGTCCCTCGGTCAGCTCCAGCAGCGGCTTCACGGCGAGCGCGGAGCCCAACAGCGCCTGTGCCGCACCGATGCGGCCGCCGCGCCGCAGGTGTTCCAGGGTGTCGACGTAGAAGTAGGTGGACGTGTCGGCCGCCCGCTTCTCGGCTGCGGCCACGGCCTCGTCGAGGGTCCCACCGGTGCCGGCGGTCTCGGCGGCGGCCAGCGCGCTGAAGCCGAGAGCCATCCCGACCAGGCCCGAGTCCACGACCCGGACCGGGAGCGGGGCGTCGGCCGCGGCCAGGACGGCTGCGTCGTGGGTGCCGGAGAACTCGGCCGACAGGTGCAGGGAGACGACGCCGTCGGCCCCGGCCTCGGCGGCCGCCCGGTAGGCGGCGGCGAACATCTCGGGGCTCGGCCGGGACGTGGTGACGGGACGGCGCCGACGCAGCGCCTCGACCAGGGCGCGCGCGGAGATCTCGGCGCCCTCCTCCAGCGGCTCGCCGTCCACCACGACGGTCAGCGGCACCGAGGTGATGCGGTGCTCCCGCAGTGCCTCGGGCGGCAGGTACGCCGTGGAATCGGTGATGATCGCGACATGACGGGCCATGGCCCGGAGATTACTGCGTCGCGCGGGGCGGTGGCAGCCTGACCTCCGCCGCCGCCCCGGCGGGCTAGCCCCCGTCGGCGTCGGACGCCTTGCGCAGGCCCGGTCGGGACGGGCTCGGCGGCGGGTCGGACAGCGGCAGGGGCTGCGGCTGCGGCGCCGGCTCCGTCAGGGGCTGTTGCGGTGGGTCCCAGTGGCGCAGCGCACCCGACTCGATGGCGATCTGGTCGCGCAGCGCGCCGAGTTCCTCCCCGTGGTGGCGTCGGGCGCGGTCTCGCGCCGCGAACCGCAGGGAGTCGGCCGACTCCCTGATCTCCTGCGCGCGGCTCCGCAGCTCGGGGAGCTGAGCGGTGATGCGGGCGCGGTCGGGCTCGCGGTCCATGAGCGCGCCCATCTCCCGGTCCAGACCGCGCGCGTGCTCGTGCAGCCGGTCCAGCAGCGCGGCCGCCTCGGCCAGGGAGGGGTCGCCCGGGCTGGCGGCGGTCAGCTCGCGGCGCGTGCTGTCGATGGAGGAACGGAGTTCGAGCCGGGCGCGCGCCAGCTCACCGACCGGGCCGAACTGGGCGGAACGGGCCCGCAGCGCCGTGGTGTCGATGGTTTTGCGGACCTCGGTGGTGGTGCGCCGGACACCGCTGCGCACGGCACGCACCGCTTTGACGGTCGCGATCACCCCGAGGACCACGAACGCCAGGAAGATCAGGGACACCACCGAAACAGCGATCTCCATGGCCGAGCCTTCCCTCCGTCGCCTGCCGTCGGTTCCAGCGTACGGGCTGCGAGGCGGCGTGAGTCGGCGGAGCCCCGGACCGCTCCCGAAGTCCGTCCCCTAGGGGATCGCCCGAGGACCGACGTCCGGTGGGCCGCAACGCGACGGCGGGCCACTCCGAAGGAGTGGCCCGCCGTGTGAACTGTGGAGCTAAGGAGAATTGAACTCCTGACCTCTTGCATGCCATGCAAGCGCTCTACCAACTGAGCTATAGCCCCGGGTCTGGTCCCCCGCAGGGTTTCCCCCGCGGCGGCGACGCCTACTGTACACGGACCGGGCGGTGCGGCGCCAAGTCGGTTTTCCGAAGCCCTCCGGGCCGCGCGGGAGGCGGCGGGGTGGCGGGCGCCGCGACCGTGGGGGCGAACGGGTCGCGGCGGGTCAGACGGTGACGAAGGAGTAGAAGCGCTTGAGGGTGCAGTGTTCGTCCAGCAGGCGGCCGTAGATCGGCTCGCCCTCCAGCTCGCGGTACGTCTCGATGGGGTCGCCCTTGATGATCAACGCACGGGCGCACTCGACACACCAGTACTGGTAGCGGGCGTTGAGCGGCTCCATGTCCCGCACGATGGGCGTGCCGCTGCCGCACCAGTCGCACTTCCGGCTGTGCGCCCCCATTCAGGCCCCGGCCTCGGGGGTCGGTCCGGATGCGAGCTGGCCCTCGCGTGGGCGGTGGATGCGCCTGGGCACCGCGGCGTCCCTCCCTTTCGGGCTGTTCCCCCTGCTGGCGATGATTCTGCCACGTCACGACGGAACACAGCAGACCGTCCCGGTGCCGGGACGCGGAAATCCCGCCCTCCACACGGAGGACGGGATCAGTGTCGCTGTGGAGCTAAGGAGAATTGAACTCCTGACCTCTTGCATGCCATGCAAGCGCTCTACCAACTGAGCTATAGCCCCGCGCTCCCGGCTTCACCCGGTGTGACCGGCGGGCCGCGAACGAGTAGAACTCTACCTGGCGACCAGCCGAAACGCGAAATCCGGCCGGGGCGGAACGGACCGTTCAGTCGTCGTCCCCGAGGACGGGTTCGGGCAGGCTGCCGGCGTTGTGCTCCAGCAGCCGCCAACCGCGCAGGCTCTCGCCGAGGACGGACCAGGAGCAGTTCGACAGGCCGCCCAGCGACTCCCACGCGTGCGGCTCCAGCCCCAGCAGCCGGCCGATCGTCGTGCGGATGGTGCCGCCGTGGCTGACGACGACGAGCGTCCCGCCGTCGGGCAGCTTGTCGGCGTTGCGCTCCACCACGGGCGCCGCCCGGTCGGCGACCTCCGTCTCCAGCTCCCCGCCGCCGCGACGGACCGGCTCCCCGCGCTTCCAGGCCGCGTACTGCTCGCCGTACCGCTCGACGATCTCGTCGTGCGTCAGCCCCTGCCACTGCCCGGCGTAGGTCTCCCGCAGGGCGTCCTCGTGCTGTACCTCGTGGCCGGTGAGGGACGCCAGCTCCGCGGCCGTGGCACGGGCGCGGACGAGGTCGGAGGCGATGATCGCGTCGGGCCGGAGAGCGGCGAGGAGCCGGGCGGCGCGGCGTGCTTGGTTGAGTCCCTCGGCGGTGAGGGGGATGTCGGTGGAGCCCTGGAAGCGGCGCTCGAGGTTCCACGAGGTCTGCCCGTGCCGCCACAGGACGATCCGGCGCCCCCGCATCACTCGTCCTCCGCCGCGTCGGGTCGGGGGGCGTCCTTGGTACGGGTGGCCTCGGCGTCGGCGGGGAGGTCAAGCTCGGGGCAGTCCTTCCACAGCCGCTCCAGGGCGTAGAAGACACGCTCCTCGCTGTGCTGCACGTGCACCACGACGTCGACGTAGTCGAGCAGCACCCAGCGGCCGTCGCGCTCGCCCTCTCGGCGGACGGGCTTGGCGCCCAGCTCCTTGAGCAGCCGCTCCTCGATGCCGTCGACGATCGCCTTGACCTGACGGTCGTTGGGCGCCGAGGCGAGGAGGAAGGCGTCGGTGATGGCGAGGACGTCGCTCACGTCGTAGGCGACGACGTCGTGTGCGAGCTTGTCCGCGGCGGCCTGGGCCGCGGTGTTGATCAGCTCCATGGAGCGGTCGGTGGCGGTCACAGGTGAAGGCTTTCGGTCGGGAACACGGAGGAGTACACAGAAAAGTACGCCTCAAGGGTCTCACGACGCGCCGCACGTCACGTGCGAGGCGGGCCACCGCCCCGGCACGGCCCGGGGCGGTGGCCCGCCGCTAGGAGTCGAAGTCCGTCCCGAGGACGACCGTGACGTCGGCGTTGGCGGCGCCCTCCCCCTGCCGGACGGCGTCCTCGGGGAGCCCGAGGGTCTTCGCGACCTCCTCGGCCTTCTCCGCGTCCGCCTCGTCGGCGTAGGTCACGGTGCTGCTGTCGGCCGAGGCGTCGGCCTGCCGCGCCGGCACCACGGTGTAGCCCCCGTTGATGAGCGTGATCTGGGCGCTCTGCGCGGCACCCTCCTCGCCGGTGGCGTCGCGGACGCTGACGCTCACGGCGGCTCCCGGATCGGAGTTGCGCACGGTACCGCCCAGCACCTCCTTGACCAGCCCGCGCGCCGTCTCGTCGCTGAGCGTCCCGTTCTGCTCCACGGGGAGCAGGGTGGTCTCCAGCTTGTCGGCACGGGCGTGGGCGGCGAGCTCCGCGAGGGCTCCGCCGAGCTGGCCGTCGGTGAGCGACGGGTCGGGGATCTGCCCCAGGCCGACGACGGTCTCGGTGGCGGCGGCGGGGTCGGTGGAGAGTTTCTCCAGGACCGCGTGGATCACCCGCCCGAAACGGGCGAGCTGCCGGGTCTGCTCCTCGTCCTCGGCGCGGTGGGTGGCGTACGCGACGGCCGCCCGCCCGTTGAGGTCGCGGTTCGGTCCCTCGGCGACGAGGGGCGGGTCGTCCTCCTCCTCCGCCGGGACGGTGGCGTCGGCGTCGAGGGTGATTCCGCCGACGGCTTCGACGAGGTTCTCCAGGAACGGGGTGTCCAGCCGCCACGTGCCCTGGAAGGTGGCGCCGAGAAGGGTCCCGAGGGCCTCCCGGGTGGCCCCCGCACCCTGCCCCTCGAAGGACTGTCCGAGCGTCGTCGTGCTCCCGTCGGTCGTCGTCAGGGCGAGGGAGTTGGGCAGCAGGACGGTGGTGCTGCTGCCCGCGGCCTCGTTGCGGACGAGCAGGGCGGTGGAGACGTTCTCGGTGTCGATGTCCCGCAGGTGCAGGACGACCACGTCGGGCCGCTCCCCGCCGGGCTTGGCGGCCTCCGTCCCGTCCTCTCCCAGGAACGGCAGCTTCCCCGCCGACCACAGGTAGCCGGTGCCGCCGACGACCAGCAGCACGGCGGCCACCACGAGGGCGATCGTGCGGTGGCGTCCGCGGCGCTTGGCCTCCTCTCGGCGTTCCGTCCGACTCTCGCTGAACTTCATCCAGTCGATGACGTCTTCGGACTGCCCGCTCTCCTCCTCGATGAAGGAGAACTGCTCCGTCCGGTACGGTTCGCCGTCCTCGGCCGGGCTCGCACCGGCCCGGTCGGCCACGTGCGGCGGGCCGCCACCGTCCTCGGCGCGACCGGAGCCGTCGGTGGCACCCTCCGGCGGCGTCCCGGGCGCGGGCCCGGAACCGGGCTCGGGCTCGGGCTCGGCCCGGTACGCGGGGTACGTCTCGTAGGCGGCCTGCTGCCCGTACCCGGGCTCCTGCGGGTACGACTGCTGCTGCCCGTACTGCCCGTACGCCGCCGACCCGTCGTACGAGGGGGCAGCCGGGTAGGACGTCCCCGGGTAGGACGCCTCCGGATAGTCCGACCCCGGGTAGGACGCCTCCGGGTACGGCGTGGCGGACGCCTCCGGGTGCGGTGCGTAGGGCTGCTGGGCGGATTCGGTGAACGGCTGCTGCTGCGGCATCCACGCCGTCGCGTCCTGCCCGCCCTGGTAGGGGTCGTACCCGTAGCCCGGTGCGCCGGTCCCTTCCGGAGCGGCGTAGCCGTCCGGTGCGCCGTAGCCGTACTCCGGTGCGGGCTGCCGGGGGGCCTCGGCGACGGGGGGCGCGCCGTAGGCGTCGGGGTTCGGGGCGTAGGCCCCCGGGTCCGGGGCGTACGGGTCCTCGTAGACCGGCCGACCGTACTCGTCGTACCCGACGAACCGCTGTGCGCCGTACGGTTCCTGTCGGTCGTTCACGCCTGCCGCCCCTCTAGCTGTTCGGTACCGACGCGTCCCGGTAGAGGCGGCGCTTGGTGATGTACCGCACGACGCCGTCCGGCACGAGATACCAGACCGGGTCGCCGTGCGCCACCCGCGCCCGGCAGTCCGTGGAGGAGATCGCCAGGGCCGGCACCTCGATGAGGGAGACCCCGCCGTCCGGCAGGCCGGGGTCGGCGAGGTGGTGGCCGGGCCGGGTGACGCCGATGAAGTGGGCCAGGGAGAACAGCTCGTCGGCGTCCCGCCAGGTCAGGATCTGGCCCAGGGCGTCGGCGCCGGTGATGAAGAACAGGTCGTCGTCGGGGTGCTCGGCCCGCAGGTCCCGGAGCGTGTCGATGGTGTACGTCTTGCCGCCCCGGTCGATGTCCAGGCGGCTGACGGAGAACTGCGGGTTGGAGGCCGTGGCGATGACCGTCATCAGGTAGCGGTCCTCGGCGGGCGACACCTGCTGGTGGCTCTTCTGCCACGGCTGGCCGGTGGGCACGAAGATGACCTCGTCGAGATCGAACCGCGCCGCCACCTCGCTGGCCGCGACCAGGTGGCCGTGGTGGATCGGGTCGAAGGTCCCGCCCATCACGCCGAGCCGGCGCCTGCCCGGGCCCGGCACTATGTGCTCTGCCATGCGCTGACCCTAACCGCTGTCGCCCCGCCGCCCGCGTCGCTCAGCGGTCCCGGTTGAAGCGGGTGGTGCCCCACAGCAGGAGCAGCAGGATGAACAGCCCGATGCCGCCGATGAGCCACGGGTTGAGGCTGGCGTACGCACCGTGCTCCTCGCCTTCCGAGGCGATCAGGGAGAGGACGGGGGCGGAGCTGAGAAGAGTCATCGTCATCTGGACCTTGTCCGGGAGGGAACTGGGCAGGAGGTTCAGCACATCGTAAGCGGAGAGGATTCTCGCGGCCGGTGCACCCACCCCGTAGGCTGGGCCGGGCCGGTCGCCGAGACCGACCGGAACGGCCTGTGAGGGGACGGGCCTGACGCACTCTCGCTACATGGGGGCCGAATGAGCGACAGCACGAGAAAAACCGGGCACCTGCCGGGCCGTGACCGGCGGCGCTTCCCGGAGATCTCCTCCCGGGCCTACGAACACCCCTCCGACCGTTCCGCGCTCGTGGCGCTGCGCAAGCTGACGGGCTTCGACACGGTCTTCAAGACGCTCAGCGGCCTGCTGCCCGAGCGCAGCCTGCGGCTGCTGTTCCTCTCCGACTCCGTGCGGGTGGGCGACCAGCAGTTCGCCTACCTCAACGACATGCTGCGCGACGCCTGCTACATCCTGGACCTGGAGAAGGTCCCGGCGATGTACGTGACGCAGAACCCGCAGCCCAACGCCATGTGCATCGGCCTCGACGAACCGATCATCGTCCTGACCACCGGCCTGGTGGAGCTGCTGGACGAGGAGGAGATGCGCGCGGTCATCGGGCACGAGGTCGGGCACGCACTGTCCGGACACGCCCTCTACCGCACCATACTGCTCTTCCTGACCAGCTTCGCGGTGAAGGTCGCGTGGATCCCGCTGGGCAACGTGGCGATCATGGCGCTCGTCACGGCGCTGCGCGAGTGGTTCCGCAAGTCGGAGCTCTCGGCGGACCGGGCCGGCCTGCTCGTCGGGCAGGACCTGGAGGCTTCGATGCGCGGGCTCATGAAGCTCGCCGGCGGCCACCACCTGCACGAGATGAACATCGACGCCTTCCTCGCCCAGGCCGACGAGTACGAGAAGGCGAACGGCGACCTGCGGGACTCCGTGCTCAAGATCCTCCAGGTGCTGCCCCGCACCCACCCCTTCACCACGGTCCGCGCGGCCGAGCTGCGCGCCTGGGCGCAGAGCCGCGACTACCAGCGGGTCATGGACGGCCACTACCCGCGTCGCGGCGAGGACAACGACACCTCGGTGACCGACTCCCTCCGGGAATCGGCCGGCCACTACCGGGACTCGGTGAAGAACAGCAAGGACCCCCTCATGGGCCTCATCCGGGACGTCGCGGGCGGCGCCGGCGACCTCGGCGGCAAGCTGCGTGACTTCGCGACGGGCGGCGGACGCCGGGCGGACGGCTCCGGCGACGGCGACGGCACGGCGGACGGCGGCCAGGGCGGCCCGAAGGGCTCGTAGCCCCTCCTGCCCCGGGCCCACGCGGTGCGGGCCCGCGCCGGCGCGGGCCCGGGGCGCGTCAGCGGCGGGACGGGTCCGGCTGCGCCGCGTCGGCCAGCACCCCGCACACGGGCGATCCGAGGGGCCGGTCGGCGAAGGGATCGGTGCCGGTCACCTCCTCGCCGTCGGCCGACTCGCCGGCGGCGAGCGGCCGCAGCATGTCGGTGTTGGGGGTGCCGCAGGCCAGCGGACCGGCCTGCATGACGACGTGTTCCAGGCGCAGCCGCTGGTCCAGCAGGTCCGCGCGCTGCATCACCATGCGCACCTGGCGCCGCACGGTGACCAGCGAGGAGCGCTCCTCGTCGGCCTGCCCCGCAGCCCGTACGGCGTAGACGAAGACGTGGTCGGCCGTGACCTCCAGCGCGTTCGGGTCGCGCTGGGTGACGGTCAGGGAGCCCCGGACCCGCACCCCCGCGTCGGACAGCGTCACCTTCTGGGTGTCGAAGCGGACCAGCCAGCCGGTCACGGGCGGGACGCCGTCGGGGCCGCCGGCGCTCTGGGTGGTGGTGCCCGTGGTCGCCGCCTCCCGCACGCTCCGGTCGAGGTCGGTGCGCTGGTCCGGGACGAGGAACCGCCGCACGGGGGTGAGGCTGCTGCCCCTGAGGACGCGGGAGTCCACCGCGGAGGCGACGACGTAGTTCTTGGCGAGCTCGAGCGCGGCCCCGACCTGTGTCTCGGTGAAGTCCCGGGTCGCCGTCGGCTCGGGCCGCGTCACACCCGCCGCACCGACGCGGAAGTCGGCGGCGGGGCCGGTGGCGAACAGGCGCTCGGGCGTACCTCCCGGCACCGGGCCGCGCGGGCTGAGGGGGACGACGGAGGCCCGCAGCGGCGGGGCCTCCCCCACCGGCTCCCGCTGGTAGGCGCCGGACATGCCCATGTACACGGCGGTGGCGAAGGCGAGGACGACCAGGGTGAGCAGGACGATCCCCTGCTTGACGGAGGACCCGCCGAGGCGCATGACGCCGGACGGCTGCCGCCGCACCGGGTGCTCCCGGTGCTCGGGGTCGTCCAGCCGCTCCTGGGCCGAGTACTCCTGCAGACGGGCCTGCCGCACGAACGACTCGTCGAAGACCGTCGAACGGAACTCGTCGTCACTGCCTCCCGGTATGCCGTCGGGAGAATCTGCACGCCCGGCCATACAGACAGAGTAGGCCGCTCGCGGGGTGTGTACACGCCCTGCCCCGCGTCGAGTTCAGGAAAGCGGGGCTCAAAAGGCCGCGGCGGCTCCGGCCGGGGCCTGTGGGTGGGGCGCGGGGGCGCCGAGCCCGTCCGGCTCCGTGGAGGCCGGGGGGTTGCGGGGCTCCTCGCGCTGTGCGGGTGCGCCACGCTGGGCGGCGGTGAGGGCCATGGCGACCGCGCCGACGCCCATGAGGACGGCCAGCACCCAGGCGACCGGGCGGTACCAGCGCACCGGCGCCCGGTGGCGGGCGGAACGGCCGGCGGCCCACTCCGCGTAGTGGGGATTGGGGTGGGCGCGGACGGCATCGTCGTCGAACGGGTCGTCGTCCTCGCTGTCGAGGTAGTCGTAGGACGGGTACCTCGACGAGAAGCCGTCGTCGTCGGCGTCGTCCGGGTGGCCCTCCGGGCCGCCGTGACCGCCCTCCGGGCCGCCGTGACCGCGAGCCTCCTCGCGCGACGCCGCCGCCTCGGCCTCCGCCCTGGCCCGGGCCGCGGCCCGGTGCCGTTCGGCGGCGGTGGGCTCGTGCACCACCGCCGCACGGATGAAGTCCTCGTCGAGGACCACGGCGTCGAAAACGTTCTCGGCACCGTGGTCGCGGTCGTCAGGCCCCTCGTCGTCGAAGGACGGCGGGCCGGTCGCCTCGTCCGGCACCCCACCAGCGTAGACCCGTTCCGTGCTCCGGGGCAGAGGATCGGCGCATTCCGCCCCCGACGCCCGGCGCCGGTTCAGTCGCGCACGTGCCCGTCGCCGGTGACGACGTACTTGGTGGACGTCAGCTCGGGCAGACCCATCGGACCGCGCGCGTGCAGCTTCTGGGTCGAGATGCCGATCTCCGCGCCGAAGCCGAACTGGCTGCCGTCGGTGAAGCGGGTGGAGGCGTTGACCATGACGGCCGTGGAGTCCACCAGGGAGACGAAGCGGCGGGCGGCGGCGGTGTCACGGGTGACGATGGCCTCGGTGTGCCCGGAGCTGTAGCGGCGGATGTGGGCGACGGCGGCGTCCAGGTCCGGGACGACGGCGGCGGCGATGTCGTAGGAGAGGTATTCGCTCTCCCAGTCCTCCTCGGTGGCCGCGACGACGTCCGCGCCCGCCTTCTGCCAGACCGCGTCGCCGTGCACGGTGACGCCGGCGGCGGCGAGGGCCTCCAGGGCACGCGGCAGGAAGACCTCGGCGACGCCTTCGTGCACGAGGACGGTCTCCGCCGCGTTGCAGACGCTCGGCCGCTGGGCCTTGGCGTTCACCAGGATGTCCACGGCCATGTCCACGTCGGCCCGCTCGTCCACGTAGACGTGGCAGTTGCCGGTGCCCGTCTCGATCACGGGGACGGTGGATCCCTCGACGACCGTTTTGATGAGCGAGGCGCCGCCGCGCGGGATCAGCACGTCGACCAGGCCCCGTGCCGTCATCAGCTCCGTCACGCTGTCCCGGCTGAGGCCGGGGACGAGCTGGACGGCGTCCGCCGGCAGCCCGGCGGAGGCCACCGCGTCCCGCAGGACGGCGACGAGCGCGCGGTTCGAGGCGTACGCGGAGGAGGAGCCCCGCAGCAGGACGGCGTTCCCGGACTTCAGGCACAGCGCGGCGGCGTCGACCGTCACGTTGGGGCGGGCCTCGTAGATGATGCCGACGACACCGAGGGGCACCCGGACCTGCCGCAGCTCCAGGCCGTTCGGGAGGGTGGAGCCCCGGACCACCTCGCCGACGGGGTCGGGCAGGGCGACGACGTCACGCACGTCGGCGGCGATGGCCGCGATGCGCTCCGGGGTCAGGGTGAGCCGGTCGATGATGGCCTCGGCCGTGCCCGCGTCCCGTGCCGTGGCGGTGTCCTCGGCGTTGGCGGCCGTGATCTCGGCGCTGCGCTCCACCAGGGCGTCCGCGATGGCCAGCAGGGCGCCTTCCCGGGCGGTGCGCGGCAGCGGCGCCAGGAGGGTGGCGGCCTCCCGCGCGCGGCGGGCCGTCTCCAGGACGGGGGAGTCCGTCGCGTTCGCGGTGGCCGGGGTCGCGGGGCCGGGGGTCCCGGAAGGCATCGAGGCGCTGGTCATGCCGTCAGCGTATGACAGGTCGCGCGGCGTTCTCACGCCGTCGTCCACGCTGCGAGACGCGGGGCACGGCGCTGCGCCCTCGGGCGTCCTCGCCCGGCCACAGAGGGGGCCCGTGCTCAGAACGGGTGGACGCCGACGGGCGACGCGGGCGGCGGACCGTACCCCTCGGCGATGCGCTGGTGGTAGGTGTCCCGGTCGACGACCTCCAGGCCGACGATCTCCCAGGCCGGCAGCCGGGCGCTCGCCCGGTGCTCGCCCCACAGGCGCAGTGCGACGGCGGCGGCGTCCCGCAGGTCCCTGGCCTCCTCCCAGTACCGGATCTCGGCGTGGTCGTTGGCGTACCGGCTCGTCATGAGGAACGGGTGGTCGTGCGCGAGCTGCTCCAGCCCCCGGCGCACCTCACCGAGCGGCACGGCCGTCCCGGAGACGCTGAGCGTGACGTGCCACAGCCGGGCCGTCTCGGGTTCGGCGGTTCGCTCCTCGCCGCCCGCCGCCGGCTGCGGCACGGTCGCCGTCGGCGCGGTGTCCTGCCGGGGAGGGGCGTCACCGACGCTGGCCAGTCGCCTCACGGCGGCCTCCTTCGCGGTCCTGGCTGGTGCCCGGGCTCCGTCCGTCTACGGAAGGCACCGGCGGCCGTACTCCCGACGGCCGCACCACAGTTGACCAGTCCCCGGGCACGCGCGTGACCGTTTTCGCGAAGGTGTCCGTGGAAAGGCTGACGCGACGGCGCGGTATGGACGTCCGGCCGGGCGTCGCGGGGTGCGTCAGGGGCGGAGCAGCACCAGGTCGTCGCGGTGCACGATCTCCCGCTCGTACTCCGGTCCGAGCTCGCGGGCCAGCTCCCGGGTGGAGCGCCCCAGCAGCTGGGGGATCTCCTTGGCGTCGAAGTTGACGAGGCCGCGGGCGACGGGGTGTCCCTCCGCGTCCCGCAGCTCCACCGGGTCACCGGCCGAGAAGTCGCCCTCGACGCGCTGCACGCCTGCGGGGAGCAGGGACGTACGGCGGCCGACGACCGCGTCCACGGCGCCGTCGTCGAGGATCAGCGCACCCTGCGGGCTGGAGGCGTGCGCGAGCCAGAGCAGCCGGTCGGCGCTGCGGCGCCCGGTGCGGTGGAAGAACGTGCCGGTCACGCGCCCGGCGAGGGCGTCGGCCGCGTGGCGGGCGGAGGTGAGGACGACGGGGATGCCGGCCCCGGCGGCGATGCGGGCGGCGTCGACCTTGGTGACCATGCCGCCGGTGCCCACTCCGGCCGCCCCGACGCTGCCGAGGGAGACGTCCGCGAGGTCGGCGGGGCCGTGCACCTCCTCGATTCGGGAGGCGCCCGGGCTGCTGGGGTCGCCGTCGTAGAGGCCGTCGACGTCGGAGAGGAGCACGAGGAGGTCCGCCCGCACGAGGTGCGCGACGAGGGCGGCCAGCCGGTCGTTGTCGCCGAACCGGATCTCGTCGGTGGCGATCGTGTCGTTCTCGTTCACCACCGGTACCGCGCCCATGGCGAGCAGCTGTTCCAGGGTGCGGAAGGCGTTGCGGTAGTGGCCACGACGGCTGGTGTCGTCGGACGTCAGCAGGATCTGGCCGACGCGGCGACCGTAGCGGGCGAAGGACGCGGTGTAGCGCGCGACGAGCAGACCCTGGCCGACGCTGGCGGCGGCCTGCTGGCGGGCCAGGTCACGCGGGCGGCGGTCGAGCCCGAGAGGGGCGAGACCGGCGGCGATGGCGCCGGAGGAGACGAGGACGATCTCCTTCTCACGGCTCTCCCCGTGCTTGGCGAGGACGTCGACGAGCGCGTCCACCCGGTCGGCGTCCAGGCCACCGGCCGCCGTGGTGAGCGAGGAGGAGCCGACCTTCACGACGATGCGCCGGGCCCGCTCGACCTCGTGCCGCAGGACCTCGTCGCGTGTCCCAGCTGCCGCTGCCACGGATACCCCCAGCCGTGCGTTCCTGACATATGCGCACCTGAGTGCGCCGTACGGCGGCAATCTACGTCAGGTCGCTCTCGTTCCGCTCGCACGGCCCACGGGGCGGACGACCGGACGGGTGCCGCGCCCCGGCGGGGCGGGCGAGGGGCCACCGGGCGGCGTGAACGTGAGCTGTACGATGGAGGATCAGCCGGTTACGCACGATGACCCTTTTGCCCTGCCTCGGTCGCTGTTCGGTCAGCGGTCCGGGCTGCCCGTCGTCGTCCGACCGGCTCCTCTACCCTCTGTCACCCGCCTCTTCAGGAGCCTGCCCCGTGCCATCCGCCGGACTCCTCTCCGCACGCAAGGGGCAGCTGTACGCGCTCCTCGCCCTGCTGGCGCTCTACGCGGCCCAGCTCGCCGGTGCGCTGCTGCCCAACCTGCCGCTGTTCGTCATCGCCTCCGCGGGCGGGCTCGCGCTCGACCTCGTGGTGCAGCAGCGGAAGCCGAGCCTGCTGGCGGTGCTCGGCCGGGCACGGTTCGACGTCACGGCCCGGCAGCTCGTGCGCGACCTGCTGCTGGTCGTCGGGGTGGCCCGGCTGGCCGAGCCCACCACCGCCGGTGAGGCGACGGTCGTGGCGGGCCTGCTGCTGGCGTACGCCGCGCACTTCGCCTGCCAGCTGGTGGCGGTGCTCGTCCGACGTGACCGGGCGCTGCCCGTCCTCACCCGCAACGTGGACGCCTCCCAGCTCGGCCTGAGCCCCGCTCCGCCGCGCATACTGGCCCGGCAGCCGGGCCGCCGCCTGCTCTCCTTCATGGTGCCCGCCACCGCCGGCCTGCTCGTGACCGTGGTGACGCGCGACATGGTGTGGGGCGTGGCCGGCGTGGCGGTGGCGATCGCCGCCTTCGTCGCCGGCACGGGCTGGCTGGCCCGGTGGCTGCTGCGCGGGCGGCGGGCGCCCGACGAGCGCACGACGCTCGACTGGCTGGACGCGTGGCTGGCCGCCTACCGGCCGACCCACGCCATGTACTTCTCCGGGGGTTCCTCCTCGGCGTACCAGGCGAACATGTGGCTCGGCACGCTGGCCGCCGTCGAGGGGCGTCCCCTGATCGTGCTGCGCGAGCGGTTCATGATGCAGAGGATCGCCGCGACGGACGTCCCGATCGTCTGCCTCCCCAAGGTCGCGCACCTGATGGCACTGGAGCACTCGCCGCTGAAGATCATGATCCATCCGGCGAACTCCGGGAAGACCTCGCAGGTCCTGCGCATCCCCTCCATCAAGCACACCTTCGTCAACCACGGTGAGAGCGACAAGCTCTCCAGCTGCAACCCGTACGCGAAGGCCTACGACGAGGTGTGGGTCGCCGGGCCGGCGGCGCGCGAGCGCTACCAGCTCGCCGACATCGGTGTCGACGACCGCGACGTGGTCGAGGTCGGCCGTCCGCAACTCGCCCCGATCCGTCCCCTGGCCGGGCCGCCCTCCGGACCGTTCCTGAACGTGCTGTACGCCCCCACCTGGGAGGGCTGGACCGACGACCCGGGCAACACCTCGATCATGCTGGCCGGCGAGAACCTCGTCCGGGCCCTGCTGGCGGACCCGACGGTGCGCCTCGTCTACAAGCCGCACCCCATGACCGGCTCGGTGGACCCGCGGGCGGGCGAGGCCGACGCGCGCATCCGGGCCCTGATCGACGCGGCGAACGCCGCTCGGGCCGCCGAGCCGGGCCGCGAGCGGCCGGGGCCGCAGGCCGCCGCCGACCTGGCGCGCCGCACCGCCGAGCTGAACGAGCTGGCCGACGCCGTCTTCCGGCCGGACGCCGACGACGTCGAACGGATGCTCGTGCAGACGCTCCCCGAGCCGGGGCGGGCCGAGGCCGTCGGCCGGGCCCAGGAGGCCTGCGAGGCGGCGTACTGGGCCTCCGTGCCCGGGTGGGAGCACCAGATCGTCGACGCACCGCTGCCGGGCCTCTACTCCTGCTTCAACACGACGGACCTGCTGATCAGCGACGTCTCCAGCGTGGTCTCGGACTACCTGGCCAGCGAGAAGCCCTACGCGGTCGCGAACACCTCGGGGCTGAACGAGGAGGCCTTCCGCGCCGCCTTCCCGACGGTCCGGGCCGCGACGATCCTGACGCCGGACGCCGCCGGAGTGCCCGCGCTCCTGGCCGCCGTCCGCGACCCGGCGCTGGACACCCTGGCCGGGGCGCGGACGGAGCTCAAGCGTCACCTGCTCGGCCCGGACGAGCCGCCCTCGCTGGCGCGGTTCGACGCGGCCGTGCAGGCCCTGTGCGCACGGGCCGACGCGCGGCGGGCCCGTCAGCCCGCCGCCGGCGAGGAGTCCCTGCGGGAGGACGCCCTCCGCGAGGAGACCCGCCTGCGCCTCGGCGAGGCCGTCCCCGGCGAGGCGGAGGAGTCCGAGGACTCCGTGACGGCCTGACCCTCAGTCGAAGGGGTCGAAGGCGTCGTACTCCTGCTGGCTCTCGTCCCGCTCGGCGTCGCGGTCACGGCGACGCTGGGCGGCGGGCCGGACGCCGTCCATGCGGTGGTCCTCGCCCCGGCGACCCAGCATCTCCGCACCGGCCATGACCGTCGGCTCCCAGTCGAACACGACGGCGTCGTCCTCGGCCCCGATGGCGACGCCGTCCCCCTCGCGGGCACCGGCCTTCAGCAGCTCCTCCTCGACACCGAGGCGGTTCAGCCGGTCGGCGAGATAGCCGACGGCCTCGTCGTTGTTGAAGTCGGTCTGCCGCACCCAGCGTTCGGGCTTCTCGCCGCGCACCCGGAAGAGGCTCTCCGCCTCGCGGGTGACGGTGAAGCCCGCGTCGTCGACCGCCTGCGGGCGGATGACGATCCGGGTGGCCTCCTGCGGGGGACGCGCGGCCCGGGCCTCCTCGACGATGCCGGCCAGCGCGAACGACAGCTCCTTGAGCCCCTGACGGCTGAGCGCCGACACCTCGAAGACGCGGTAGCCGCGCCCCTCCAGGTCGGGGCGGACCATCGCGGCGAGCTCCTGGCCGTCGGGGATGTCGACCTTGTTGAGCACGACCAGCCGGGGCCGGTCGTCCAGGCCCCGCCCGTACTGCGCCAGCTCCGCCTCGATGACGTCCAGGTCGGAGAGCGGGTCGCGGTCGGACTCCAGCGTCGCGGTGTCCAGGACGTGCACGAGGACGGCGCAGCGCTCGACGTGCCGCAGGAACTCCAGCCCCAGGCCCTTGCCCTCGCTCGCCCCCGGGATCAGCCCCGGCACGTCGGCCACCGTGTAGACGCTGGACCCGGCCGTGACCACACCGAGGTTCGGCACGAGCGTGGTGAACGGGTAGTCGGCGATCTTCGGCTTGGCGGCCGAGAGCACGGCGATCAGCGAGGACTTGCCCGCCGACGGGTAACCGACGAGCGCCACGTCGGCGACCGTCTTCAACTCCAGCACGATGTCGCGCGCCTCACCGGGCACGCCCAGCAGCGCGAAGCCCGGCGCCTTGCGCCGAGCGGACGCCAGGGCCGCGTTGCCCAGCCCGCCCCGGCCGCCCTCACCGGCGACGAAGCTCGTGCCCTCGCCGACGAGGTCGGCCAGCACGTTGCCCCGCTTGTCCAGCACCACGGTGCCGTCCGGCACGGGCAGCACCAGGTCCTCGCCGTTCGCGCCCATGCGGTGGCCGCCGGCGCCCGGCTTGCCGTTGGTGGCCTTGCGGTGCGGGCTGTGGTGGTACTCCAGGAGGGTGGTCACGCTCTGGTCCACGACGAGGACGACGTCCCCGCCCCGGCCGCCGTTCCCGCCGTCCGGGCCACCGAGCGGTTTGAACTTCTCCCGGTGCACGGAGGCACAGCCGTGGCCCCCGTTACCCGCGGCGACGTGCAGCTCGACGCGGTCCACGAAGGTGGTCATGACGGATGCCTCCCGGCTTGGTCGGTGCTCTTGGGCTTGTCAACACGCCGAGGGCGGAGCCGCTTCCCCGCGCGTGCGCGCGGGTGAGGCGGTCCGCCCTCGACGTGAATGCTGGGTCGTACGTGTGTGCGGTGCCGTTACTCGGCGACCGGCACGATGTTGACGACCTTGCGGCCACGGGCCGTGCCGAACTGCACGGAGCCGGCGGCCAGCGCGAACAGCGTGTCGTCGCCGCCGCGGCCGACGCCCGCGCCCGGGTGGAAGTGGGTGCCGCGCTGACGGATGAGGATCTCGCCCGCGCTCACGACCTGACCGCCGAAACGCTTCACGCCGAGGCGCTTCGCGTTGGAGTCACGACCGTTCCGGGTGGACGATGCGCCCTTCTTGTGTGCCATCTGTACTCAGTCCCTTACTTCGCCGGGGCGGGGATGCCGGTGATCTTCAGCGCGGTGTGCAGCTGACGGTGACCGATGCGCTTCTTGTAACCGGTCTTGTTCTTGTACTTCTGGATGTCGATCTTGACGCCCTTGTGGTGGTCCACGACCTCGGCCTGGACCTTCACGCCGGCCAGCACCCACGGGTCGCTGGTGACGGCGTCCCCGTCGACCACGAGCACGGTCGAGAGCTCGACGGTGTCGCCGACCTTGCTGCTGGACATACGGTCAACCTCGATGACGTCGCCGACAGCAACCTTCTGCTGACGGCCGCCGGTGCGCACGATCGCGTACACGCGGAACTCTCTCTCGTTCGTCGTTCGGAAACCCCTGATGCCAGCCGCCGTCCGCAGGCGTCCGCGAGGACGTCCACGACAACCCGGGAGTCAGCGACGGCCTCTCCCCTCGGCCTGTCCGGCCGGGTGGGAGGGAGGTGCTCAGGAGCACTGGCGCGTGTGACACGCCAGCGGTCAAGATTACGGCCCCTGACCAGGCCGGTCAAACCGGCCCCGGACCACGGCGGCGGGCCGGACGGGAAACCCGCCCGGCCCGCCGCCGTCACTCCTCAGTGGGGGCCGACACGGACGGAGCCGCAGGCTGCTCGGCCGCGGCCGCCCGGGTCGCCGCCGTCTTCGCCGTCGACTTCTTCGCGGCGGCGCGCTTGGCGGTCGTCTTCTTCGCCGCCGCCTTCTTGGCCGGCGCCTTCTTCTCGGCGACCTTCTTCGCCGTGGCCTTCTTGGCCACCGCCTTCTTCTCGGCGGCCTTCTTCGCGGGCGCCTTCTTCGCGGCCGTCCTCTTCGCGGCCGTCCTCTTCGCGGCCGTCCTCGCCGGCTTCTCCTCGGCCTCGCCGACAGGCTCGGCCCCGCCCGCAGGCTCCGCCTCGGCTCCGGCGGCCGCCGGAAGGACGATCGCCTCGGCCGCCTCGCCCTGCGGCGCTCCGGTCGGTGCGGTCACCCGGCGGGTGGCGCGGCGACGCGGACGGGCCGGGGCGGGCTCGCTCTCGGCGACGGCCTGGTCGGCGGCCGGTTCGGGCTGCGGCTCCGCAGTCGGCTGAGCCACCGGCTCGTCGACGGGTGCGGCCGTCGCTCCGGCGGCCGGGATCACGGTCACCGCGGCCTCCGCCGACTCCTCGGCCGCCTTCGGCGCACCGGCCGGCACGGAGACCTTACGGCTCGCCCGACGACGTCCCCGGGGAGCGGGCTCGGCCGGGGCCTGCGCCGCGACGGGGGCCGGCTGCGGCTCGGGCTCGACCGGCGCCGGCTCGGGCTCGGGGGCGGGCTCGGGGGCCGCCGCGACGACGGTCACCGCCGCCTCGGCCGACTCCTCATCGGCCTTCGGCGCGCCCGCCGGCACGGACACCTTGCGGCTGCCGCGCCGACGCGTGCGACCCGTGTCCCGCTCCGGCGCGGCGGCGGGCTCGGGCTCCGGCTCCGCTGCGGGAGCGGGCTCCGCGACCGCCTCGGGGGCGGACTCGGCGGCGACGTCCGCACCGGCGGGGGCGGCGGGCGCCCCGGACTTCCGGCTCACCCGGCGACGGCCCCTGCCCCGGTGCCGGGACGCGGCCTCCTCCGCCTCGGCAATGCTGCTGTACAGGTCCTCGTCGGGTTCGAAGGCCGGCTCGGGCAGCGCCTTCGGTGCCTGCTCCGCGACGGGCTCCAGGTCCTCGGGACGTTCCCGGTCCACGGGCTCGGGCTCCACCGGCGCGACCGACTCGACGGGCTCGGCCTGCGACGCCTCCGGCTGGCCGCCGCCCTTGCCCTTCTTCTTGCGCTTGCCGCCGCCACCGGCGGCGTGTGCCTGCTCCATGTGCACGAGGAGACCGCGCCCGTTGCAGTGCACACACGGCTCGGAGAAGGACTCCAGCAGGCCCTGTCCGACCCGCTTGCGGGTCATCTGCACCAGACCGAGCGAGGTGACCTCGGCGACCTGGTGCTTGGTGCGGTCCCGCCCCAGGCACTCCAGGAGCCGCCGCAGGACGAGGTCCCGGTTGGACTCCAGCACCATGTCGATGAAGTCGATCACGATGATGCCGCCCAGGTCGCGCAGCCGCAGCTGGCGCACGATCTCCTCGGCCGCCTCCAGGTTGTTCCTGGTGACCGTCTCCTCCAGGTTGCCGCCCTGACCGGTGAACTTCCCGGTGTTCACGTCGACGACGATCATCGCCTCGGTGCGGTCGATCACCAGGGAGCCGCCGCTGGGCAGCCAGACCTTGCGGTCCAGCGCCTTCATCAGCTGCTCGTCGATGCGGTACGTCGCGAAGACGTCGACCTCGGAGGTCCATCGCTGCAAGCGCTCGGAGAGGTCGGGCGCCACGTGGGTGACGTAGCTGTGGATCGTCTCCCAGGCCTCGTCACCGCTGACGACGACCTTGGTGAAGTCCTCGTTGAAGATGTCCCGCACCACACGCACGGTCATGTCCGGCTCGCCGTAGAGCAGGGTGGGCGCGTTGCCCTTCTGGGCCCGCTTCTGGATGTCCTCCCACTGGGCCTGGAGCCGCTTGACGTCACGGGCGAGCTCGTCCTCGCTGGCCCCTTCGGCGGCGGTGCGCACGATGACGCCGGCGTTGTCCGGGACGACCTTCTTCAGGATCTGCTTCAGCCGGGAGCGCTCGGTGTCGGGCAGCTTGCGGCTGATGCCGGTCATCGAGCCCTCGGGCACGTAGACCAGGTACCGGCCGGGCAGGGAGACCTGGCTGGTCAGCCGGGCGCCCTTGTGACCCATCGGGTCCTTGGTGACCTGGACCAGGACCGACTGGCCCGACTTCAGCGCCGTCTCGATCCGGCGCGGACCGCCGGAGACGCCCAGCGCCTCGAAGTTGACCTCACCGGCGTAGAGCACGGCGTTGCGGCCCTTGCCGATGTCGACGAACGCGGCCTCCATCGACGGCAGCACGTTCTGGACCTTGCCCAGGTAGACGTTGCCGACGTAGGAGGTGGCCTGCTCCTTGTTCACGAAGTGCTCGACGAGGACGTCGTCCTCCAGCACCGCGATCTGCGTGCGCTCGCCGCTCTGCCGGACGATCATCTCCCGCTTGACGGCCTCGCGGCGGGCCAGGAACTCGGCCTCGGTGATGATCGGCACCCGGCGGCGGCCCTGCTCGCGGCCCTCCCGGCGGCGCTGCTTCTTGGCCTCCAGCCGGGTCGAACCCTTGATCGCCTGGACGCCGTCTCCGTCGTCCGCCTTCTTCTTGCGCGGCTCACGGACCTTGACGACGGTGCGTTCCGGGTCGTCCCCGGACGACTCGGCGGCGGCCGGAGCGTCGTCCCCGCCGCGCCGACGGCGGCGGCGACGCCGACGGGAACTACTGGTGGAAGCGGACGTGCCGCCCTCGTCCCCCTCGTCGGAACCCTCGTCGGACTCCTCCGCGCTGTCGTCCCGGCCCTCGCCCGTGGCGTCGGCACCGGTGCCCCGCGCGGATCCGGAGCCCTCGTCGTCGGAGGACTGGTCGGGCGTGTCGCCGTCGCCGTCACCGTCACCGGCTTCACCCCGGCGACGGCGGCGGCCGCCCCGGCGGCGGCGCCGCGCCGGGCGCTCACCCGCCTCGTCGGAGTCCTCGCGGGGCTCGTCCCCGCTCCCGTCGGAGGTGTCCTCGGTGTCGTCGGAGTCCTCGGAGCGTGAGGCGTCCGCGGCCCTCGCGGCCTTCGCGGCCTCGGGACGCTCCGCACGCCCGCCGGCGTCGGCGGCCCGGCGACGACGCCGGCGCGCCGGGCGCTCGTCGGCCACGGGCGCCTCGTCCTCGGTCTCGTCCGCGTCCTCATCCTCGGCCTGCGCCGCAGCAGCGGAGGCCGCGACGCTCTGCGGCGTCTGGAAGGTGGGCTCGGTGAACACCGGCGGCTGGAAGACGGCGGTGGGCGGAAGGGCGGGCTTGGTGCGGCGGCCACGGCCCACGGGCTCGGCGGCCGACGCCGGGGCGTCGTCACGCTCCTCCGCCGGGGCTGCGGCGGCCTTGCGCGCCCGTCGCGCGGGCTTCTCCCGCTTCTCGTCGGACGCCTGCCCGGTCCCGCTCTTCTCGGCGGGCTCGCTCTTCGCGGCGGGCGCCCGCTTCTTCCGCTTGCCGGAGGTCTCCGGCTCCGGGGCCGGCGTGGGCGGTGCGGCCTCGGCGGCCGACTCCTTCCCGGCCTCGGCCGGGGCGTCGGACGCCGGGGCGTCCGAGGACTCGGCGGCGGCCGGGGCGGTGCTCTTGCGCGTGGCCCGGCGCCGGGTGCGCGGAGGCTTGGCCTCGGCGGCCGCATCGGGGGCCGTGGACTGCGCCACGGGCTCCTCGGCGGCCGGCGCGGTGGCCTCCACCGGCCCGGCGGCCTCCTCGGCGGCACCTTCCTGTACCTCGGGGGCCGGGGCGGGCGGACCCGCAGGCCGCGAGGCGGCCCTGCGCCGTCTACGCGAGGGGAGGTTGTCGCTCGGTGTGGTGTTCTCCGGGCGCTCCGCCGGAGCGGATTCTGTCGGTTCGAGCATGCGCGGGTGTCTCCCGTCACGCTCCCGGATGCCACGCCTGCGCTCGCCGCGGATACGCGGCATCGGGACGGTGTCGCGGTCCGGGGCGCGGGCGCCGCACGGGAGCTGTTGTCTCACTCGCCGGTTCCTGGCCATCCGGCCCGGCTACGGCGAAAGTCTGTCGGTGTGTGCGCCGGCCTTCCGGCGGTACCCGGGTGGCTCCCTGGTGCCTGGCACGTCGGCGGCGTCGCGACGGCGCCCTACGCGGTGGGCCCGGGCGCCGTCGCGACGCTTGCAGCGTCGCGGTCGGGCGCCAACGGATCAGCCACCGTGCCACTCTCCTCGTCGAGCGGCCCCTGCGCCAGCCTGGTCACCGCTGCGGGGACCGGCGGCGCCAGGCCGGCCGCTGCGCGGAGACCGGACAGGACGTCGTCGGGTCGCACGGCAGGTGTCAGGTGCCGTACCACCAGGCGCAGTATCGCACAGGGAGCGGTGTCCGGCCTATCGGGCGCCTCTCCCCCGGGCGTCCGGACGACCTCCAGGGAGGCCACCGCCGCACGGGCGTCGAAGGTGCGCAACCCCTTTTTCGTCTCCCGCTGCACCTCGACGCTCGGCGCGTCGAGGAACGCCCGGACGGCCGACTCGGCCTCGGCGGGCTCGACCTTCTCCAGCCGCAGCTCCCACCGGGAGGCCGTCAGGCGGTCGGCGAAACCGGAGGTGTGGGCCTCCACCGCGTCGAGCACGTCGAGCCCGGGCGGCAGGGACGCGTCGAGCAGCGTGCGCAGCGCCTCCGGCTCGCGCCGGTCGGCCAGCGCGATCTCCAGGTACTCCGCCTCGCTCGCCGTCCCGGTGGGGGCGGCGTTGGCGTAGGAGACCTTGGGGTGCGGCGTGAAACCGGCCGAGTAGGCCATGGGCACCTCGGCGCGCCGCAGCGCGCGCTCGAAGGCGCGCTGGAAGTCTCGGTGGCTGGTGAACCTCAGGCGGCCACGCTTCGTGTAGCGCAGTCGGACGCGCTGTACGGCCGGTGCGGGCGGCGGGCCTTCGGGCTGTCGCTTCCCCAGGGGTCCTTCTCCTTGCTGAACGCGCCGCCCGGAGGGGGCGCTGGGTCGATCGGGTGCAAGCCTAGTCCGACGGGCGCCGCGACGTCGTCGGCACCCAGTAGCGGAGCTTCTCCGCCCGGCGGTCCTCGAAGACACCGCCGCAGCGCTCGATGACCCTGCGGGAGGCGACGTTGTCGTGGTCGCAGGTGACGAGGACCGGGTCGATGCCCAGCTCCGCCGCGTACGGCAGGGCCGCCCGCAGCATCGCGGTGGCGTGCCCCCGGCGCCGGGCCGAGGGACGGACGTCGTAGCCGATGTGCCCGCCCCACTCCAGCAGCCGCTGGTTGAGCGCGTGCCGCAGGGCGAGCCGCCCGAGGTAGACGTCGCCGTCGACCCACCACCAGGTCGTGGAGGGGACGTGCCCGGGCGGGCGCGGCGTCGTGTCCAGGGCGTCCGCGCGGACACCCGCCACGTACTGGGCGAAGCCCTCCGGGCCGCCCCACCGCGCCGCGTACAGCCGGATGTCCCGGCCGATCATGGAGGCGTCGTCCGCGCCCCCGCGGCCCTCCTCGCGCAGTTCGTCCATGGCGGCGAGGAAGGAGGCGTGCACCCGCTCGGTGGGCAGGACGAGTTCGGGCACGGCCGCTACTTCACCACGGTCAGCGGCAACAGCTTCTTGCCGGTCGGGCCGATCTGGATGGAGGTGTCCATCTGCGGACAGACGCCGCAGTCGAAGCAGGGCGTCCAGCGGCAGTCCTCGACCTCGGTCTCGTCGAGGGCGTCCTGCCAGTCCTCCCACAGCCAGTCCTTGTCGAGGCCGCTGTCGAGGTGGTCCCAGGGCAGCACCTCCTCGTAGGTGCGCTCGCGGGTCGTGTACCAGTCGACGTCGACGCCGTGGCCGGGCAGGGTCTTCGCCGCGCACTCCATCCACAGGTCGTAGCTGAAGTACTCACGCCAGCCGTCGAAGCGTCCGCCGGCCTCGTAGACCGCGCGGATGACGTCACCCACGCGGCGGTCGCCGCGCGACAGCAGTCCCTCGACGATGCCGGGCTTGCCGTCGTGGTAGCGGAAGCCGATGGACCGGCCGTACCTCTTGTCGGCGCGGATCGCGTCCCGCAGCTTGCCCAGCCGGGAGTCGGTCTCCTCGGCGGACAGCTGGGGCGCCCACTGGAAGGGCGTGTGCGGCTTGGGCACGAACCCGCCGATGGACACGGTGCAGCGGATGTCGTTCGACCGGGAGACCTCGCGGCCCTTGGCGATGACCTTCGTCGCCATGTCGGCGATCTGGAGGACGTCCTCGTCGGTCTCGGTGGGAAGGCCGCACATGAAGTAGAGCTTCACCTGGCGCCAGCCGTTGCCGTAGGCGGTGGCCACCGTGCGGATCAGGTCCTCCTCGGAGACCATCTTGTTGATGACCTTGCGAATGCGCTCGCTGCCGCCCTCGGGGGCGAAGGTGAGGCCGGAGCGGCGTCCGTTGCGGGTCAGCTCGTTGGCCAGGTCGATGTTGAACGCGTCGACGCGGGTGGAGGGCAGGGACAGACCGATCTTGTCCTCCTCGTACCGGTCGGCCAGGCCCTTCGCGACGTCGCCGATCTCACTGTGGTCGGCCGAGCTGAGGGAGAGGAGACCGACCTCCTCGAAGCCGGTGTTCTTCAGGCCCTTGTCGACCATCTCGCCGATACCGGTGATCGAGCGCTCCCGCACCGGCCGGGTGATCATGCCGGCCTGGCAGAACCGGCAGCCCCGGGTGCAGCCCCGGAAGATCTCGACGGACATGCGCTCGTGCACGGTCTCGGCGAGCGGGACCAGCGGCTGCTTGGGGTAGGGCCACTCGTCGAGGTCCATGACGGTGTGCTTGGAGACCCGCCACGGCACGCCCGAGCGGTTCGGCACGACGCGGGAGATCCGGCCGTCGGCCAGGTACTCCACGTCGTAGAAGCGCGGCACGTAGACGCCGCCGGTCCGCGCGAGGCGCGTGAGCACCTCGTCCCGGCCGCCCGGACGTCCCTCGGCCTTCCAGGCGCGGACGATCTCGGTCATCTCCAGGACGGCCTGCTCGCCGTCGCCGATGACGGCGCAGTCCACGAAGTCCGCGATGGGCTCGGGGTTGAACGCGGCGTGGCCGCCGGCCACCACGATCGGGTGATCCTCGGTGCGCTCGGCGGCGTCCAGGGGAATGCCGGCCAGGTCGAGCGCGGTGAGGAGGTTCGTGTAGCCGAGCTCGGTGGAGAAGGAGACGCCGAAGAGGTCGAAGGCGCCGACCGGCCGGTGCGCGTCGACCGTGAACTGCGGCACGCCGTGCTCCCGCATCAGCGCCTCCAGGTCCGGCCAGACGCTGTAGGTCCGCTCGGCGAGGACGCGCTCGCGCTCGTTCAGCACCTCGTAGAGGATCATGACGCCCTGGTTGGGCAGGCCGACCTCGTAGGCGTCCGGATACATCAGCGCCCAGCGGACGTCGGCCTCGTCCCACTCCTTGACCGTGGAGTTCAGCTCGCCGCCGACGTACTGGATCGGCTTCTGGACGTGCGGGAGGAGGGCCTCCAGGCGCGGGAAGACCGACTCGACAGGCATGGGTGGTGTCCTCGGGTACGGGGCTGTGCTGATACGGACCGTGCTGGCGGGCCACCGGGCGCGTGGAGCCGACGGCCCCGCCGTGGGGGCGCGGGCCACGGCGTGGCACCGCGGTGATCCTCCAGCGTAACCCGTCCGGCGGGACCGCCGTCCCGCACCCGTCGTGCCCCCGCCGCGCGGGGCGTGGTGCGGCTCAGGCCGACAGCGGGCGCTGTATGCGGACGGACTGGAGCATGCCGATCGCGATCCAGACGGCGAACATCGACGAACCACCGTAGGAGACGAACGGCAGGGGCAGCCCGGCGACGGGCATGATGCCCAGCGACATGCCGATGTTCTCGAAGGACTGGAAGGCGAACCACGCCACGATGCCCGCCGCGATGATCGTGCTGTAGAGGTCGGTCGCCTCCCGTGCGATGCGGCACGCCCGCCACAGGAGGACGGCGAGCAGCAGCAGGATGAGGGAACCGCCGACGAAACCGAGCTCCTCACCGGCCACGGTGAAGATGAAGTCCGTCTGCTGCTCGGGCACGAACTGGCCGGTCGTCTGCGAGCCCTCGAACAGGCCGGTGCCGAAGAGGCCGCCGGAGCCGATGGCGATGCGGGCCTGGTTCGTGTTGTAGCCGACGCCCGAGGGGTCGAGGGCGGGGTTGGCGAAGGCCGCGAAGCGGTTGAGCTGGTACTCGTCGAGCAGTCCGAACAGCCACACCGCGACGGCACCGGCGGCGCCGGTGACGATCAATCCGAACACCCAGCGGTTCGCGGCGCCCGAGGCGAGCAGCACGCCCAGGATGATCACCACGCACACCATGACCTGCCCGAGGTCCCCCACGACGGCGACGGGAAGGGCGGCCAGGGCCAGCGCCTGGACGACGGTGCGGTGGTCGGGATGCTCCCGGTCGCCCGCGTCGACCTTCGCCGACAGCAGCACCGCCATCCCGAGGATGATGGTGACCTTGATGAACTCCGAGGGCTGGATCTGCAGGCCCGGGGCGAGGTTCAGCCAGGCACGCTCGCCGTTGATCGTGGCGCCGAGCGGGGTGTAGACGAGGCCGATCAGGACGAGGGCGAGCGTGTAGAGGACCGGCATGAGCGAGCGCAGCCGCTGATGCCCTATCCAGACGACGCCGATGGCCAGGGCGACGCCGATGGCGGTGTTGACGACGTGTTTGTAGAGGAACTGCTGCGGGTCACCGCCGGTCAGCTCGGTGCGGTTGCGGGTGGCGGACCAGACGAGCAGCGCACCGATGGCGCACAGCAGCAGCGGCACGAGCATCAGCGGCCAGTCGAGCCGCCGGGCCAGCGAGCCGCGGGCGGTCAGGCGGGACCACAGGCTCTTGGGCGGTCCGACGCTGCCGCTGTCGAAGGAGTGGACGCTCATCAGCTGAACTCCGCCTCACGCCAGAACTTCACCAGCTTGGGGTCGGTGCGCTCCGACTGCACCGTGCCGGTCGGGCTGATCTTCGGCAGATCCTTCTCGGGCTCCGGCAGCAGGGCCTTCTTCCGGTCGATGGAGCCGTCCTCCTCGACGCCGTAGATCGCGTCGTAGATGTTGCGGACGGCCGGACCCGAGGCGCCGGAGCCGGTGCCGGCCTGGGAGATCGTCATGACGATCGTGTAGTCGTCGGTGTACGTGGCCAGCCAGGACGTCGTCTGCTTGCCGTAGACCTGGGCGGTGCCGGTCTTGGCGTGGATCGGGATCTCGTCGTGCGGCCAGGTGGTGAAGCGCCAGGAGGCCGTACCCCGGGTGGCGACGTCCTGGAGCGCCTGGTCGATCTGGGAGACCGTCTTCTTGGAGGCGGGCAGCTTGCCGTGGGCCTTGGGCTCGATCATCTCGACCTCGCGGCCGTCGGGGCTGACGATCGCCTTGCCGACGGTCGGGTCGTACAGGGTCCCGCCGTTGCTGATGGCCGCGTAGCCGGTCGCCATCTGGATCGGGGTGACGAGGATGTCGCCCTGGCCGATGGCGTAGATGATGCTGTCGCCCGCCCGCAGCTGCATGCCCGTCTCGCAGTTCTCGCGGGCGAGCTTGGCGACGTAGTCCTTCTGCTCGTCACCGGTCTTCTTGGCGGCCTTGGCCTGCTTGCACCAGCTGTCCTTGTTCGCCTCCCAGTAGTCCTGCTTCCACTGGCGGTCGGGGATGCGGCCGGTGACCTCGTTCGGCAGGTCGATGCCGGTCTTCTTGCTGAGGCCGAAGTCCTTGGCCGCCCGGTACAGGTGCTCGTCGGCCTCGCCGGGCTTCGCCTTGGAGCCGCCGTCCTTGCGCCACTCGGTGTGCCCGAGCCGGTAGAAGACGGTGTTGCAGGAGACTTCCAGCGCCTTGCCGAGGGTGATGGGCCCGTGGCCGGTGGACTCGAAGTTGGCGAAGCTGTGGCTGCCGAGGCTGTAGGAGCTGCTGCAGGAGTAGGTGTCGTTGAAGGGGTAGCCCGCGTTGACGGCCCCCATCGAGGAGACGACCTTGAAGATCGAGCCGGGGGCCGCCTGCCCCTGAATGGCGCGGTTGAGCAGGGGGTAGTTGGAGTTCTCCCCGGTGAGCTCGGCGTACTGCTCGGCGTCGATGCCGCCGACCCAGGCGTTCGGGTCGTAGTCGGGCTGGGAGGCCATGGCCACGATCCGGCCCGTCTTGGACTCCATGACGACGACGGCGCCGGAGTCCGCCTCGTAGGGGCGGCCCGTGATCGAGTCGGTCTGCTCGCGGGCCGTTTCCATCGCCTGGTTGAGCTGGTACTCCGCCACCGCCTGCACCCGGGAGTCGATGCTGGTCACCACGGAGGATCCGGCCATCGGCTCGTCGCTGTCGGCCATGCCGAGGACGCGGCCGAGCTTGTCCACCTCGTAGCGCAGGACGCCCGCGTCGCCGCGCAGCTGGGTGTCGTAGGAGCGTTCGAGGCCGGAGCGGCCGACCTGGTCGGAGCGCAGGAGCGGCGAGTCGGTGTCCTTGGCCTTCTGCACCTCGTCGTCGGTGACCGGCGAGAGATAGCCGAGCACCTGGGCGGTGTTGGCCTTGTAGGGCGCGGGGTAACGGCGGACGGCGGCGGGTTCGGCGGTGATGCCGGGGAAGTCCTCGCCGCGCTCGCGGATGGTGAGGGCCTGCTGGGTGGTGGCCTCGTCGGTGATGGGGATGGGCTGGTACGGGGAGCCGTTCCAGCAGGGCTGGGGCGTCTCGTTGTTGCACAGCCGCACCTTGTGGGCGACCTCTTCCTCGCTCATCCCCAGGACCTCGGCGACGCGGCCGAGGACGGCCTCCCCGTCGTCGCGCATCTTCATCAGCTCGGTGCGGCTGGCGGAGACGACCAGACGGGTCTCGGTGTCGGCGAGGGGGACGCCGCGCGCGTCGTAGAGGGTGCCGCGCGGGGCGGGCTGGACGACCTGCTGGACGTGGTTGCCCGCCGCCTCCTCCTGGTACTCGTCGCCGTTGCGGATCTGCAGGTACCACAGCCGGCCGCCGAGCGTGAGGATCAGCGAGAAGACGAGGATCTGGATGGCGATCAGGCGGATGGTGACGCGCGACGTGCGCCCGGTCTCCGGAATGTTGCTCATGAGGCCCTCCCCGTCACAGCCGCTTGACTCCCTTGATGCGTCCCGCCCGGGTCCGCAGCGAGCGGCCCAGCAGCCCACGACCGCCGCCCCCGCCGCCACCGGCCCAGGCCCAGCCGCCCCGGCCCGGGCGACGCCCGAGACCGGCGCGCTTGCCGAACCGTCCGCCGCCCACCGTGCCGCGGGACAGCGCGCCCGCTCCGGCGGCGAGCGGCCCGTAGCCGCTCTCCCCCGCCGTGCCGGCGCCACCGGCGGCCTCGCCGATGGGGTCGGGGTCCGCGCGGCGGGCCAGTGCCATGACGAGCGGGACGGTGAAGGGAGCGAGCAGCAGGTCGTACAGCGTCGCGGTGAACAGCAGTCCCCCCAGGCCCACGTGGCGTGCCGCGCCGTCGCCGACGAGTGCGCCCACGCCCGCGTAGAGCAGCGTGGAGGCGAGCGCGGCGCCCGCGACGACGAGCATGGGCAGGGTGGCGCTGCGGTGCCGGCCGCTCTCCGGCTTCGTCAGCCCGGCGACGTACCCGACGACGCAGAGCACGAGGGCGTAGCGGCCGACGGCGTGGTCGGCGGGAGGTGCCAGATCGGCCAGGAGCCCGGCGGTGAAGCCGATGAGGGCGCCGCTGGTGTGGCCGTAGACGAGGGCCAGGCCGAGCACCGTCAGGAGCAGCAGGTCGGGGGTGGCGCCGGGAAGCTGGAGCCGGGCGAGCACGGTGACCTGCAGGACCAGGGCCACGACGAGCAGCGTCGCCGACAGCAGCATGCGGTTGAAGCGCATCGGCTACTCCACTCCCTCGTCGGCCCCGACCACGCCGGCCACTTCCTCGGTGTCCCTGCCGACGGCGTCCGGGTCGGCCGAGCCGTCGGGCTCGGTCTCCTGAGGGCCCCGCGGCCCCTGCGGGTCCAGTTCGTCCTGGCCGCCCTGGCCCTCCAGACCGTCCTGGCCCTCGGCGCCCTCCTCCAGCGGTTCGCCGTCCGGTCCGACGGTCACCGTGACGGTGGGGGTCGGCTCGGCCTCGGGCGGATCGGGGAGCACGGTGTCGCGGGGGTTCTCACGGGGCGGTTCGACGACGACACCGACGATGTCGAGACGGCTGAACCCGACGTAGGGCTCGACCCGGATGGTGCGGGTGAGGCCGCCGGTCGTCGGGGGTACCTCGACGACCTTGCCGACGGGGACGCCGGGCACGAAGGGCCGGTCACCGCTGGAGCCGAAGGTGACCATGCGGTCGCCCTTCTTGACGTCGGCCTTGCTGTTCAGCAGTTGCACCGTGAGCCAGCTGTCGCCGCGTCCGGTGGCGAACCCGAGCTCGTCGTTGCCCTCCAGCCGGGTACCGACGGTGAAGTCGGGGTCGGTGGCCAGCAGTACGGTCGACGTCGTGGGGCCGACGGTGGTGACGCGGCCGACGAGTCCGTCGCCGTTGAGCACGGTCATGTCGGTGGTGATGCCGTCGCGCTTGCCGACGTCGAGGGTGATGGTCCAGGAGAAGCCCTGGGCGGCTCCGATGGCGATGACCTGCGCGCCCTTGACGCCGTACTGGCCGACGGCCGCCGTCCGCAGGAGCTTGTCCAGCTGGGCGGCGCGGGAGTCGCGGCGGTCCTCGGAGCCCAGCCGCGTCTTGAGCTCGGCGTTCTCGCGTTCCAGGGCGGCCAGCCGGTCGTGCCGGTCGCCGGACTCGCGGACGGCCGTTATGGCGTTGCCCACCGGGTCGACCGCGCCGGCGACGGCGTTCTCCGCCGGCCCGAAGACGGAAGCGGCGCCTTCCCGGGCACTGTCGAGCGGCGAGCTCTCACCACTCCTCATGTCCACCGTGATCAGTGCGAACGCGATGGCTACGAGGAGGATGAGCAGAAGCCGGCTTTCTCGGGAGTCCCTCACGTGCGACTGCCGTGCCTTCCCCTTGTCGGAACCGTGTCTGCCTTAAGGACCTTCGGTGCGATCCGGTGCGCTGTCCACCGGTATGACCCGGACGGGCGTACGGTCACCCGCCGTCCGGTCTCCACGGTCACCTGCGCGGCTGTGAGTCCAGGACCTGCTGGAGCGCCTCGAACTCCTCGACGCACTTCCCGGAGCCGAGCGCCACCGAGTCCAGCGGGTCCTCGGCGATGTGGATGGGCATGCCCGTCTCCTGCCGCAGCCGCTCGTCGAGGCCGCGCAGCAGGGCGCCGCCGCCGGTGAGGACGATGCCGCGGTCCATCACGTCGCCCGACAGCTCGGGCGGGCACTTGTCGAGCGTCGTCTTGACGGCGTCGACGATGGAGTTGACCGGTTCCTCGATGGCCTTGCGCACCTCGGCGGCCGAGATGACGACCGTCTTGGGGAGGCCGCTGACCAGGTCACGGCCGCGGATCTCGGTGTGCTCGTCCTGCTCGAGGTCGTAGGCGGACCCGATGGTGATCTTGATGGACTCGGCGCTCCGCTCGCCGAGGAGGAGGCTGTACTCCTTCTTCACGTGCTGGATGATCGCGTTGTCCAGTTCGTCGCCCGCGACGCGGATGGACTGGGCGGTGACGATGCCGCCGAGGGAGATGACGGCGACCTCCGTGGTGCCGCCGCCGATGTCGACGACCATGTTGCCCGTCGCCTCGTGCACCGGAAGACCCGAGCCGATCGCGGCGGCCATCGGCTCCTCGATGATGTGCACCTGCCGCGCGCCCGCCTGCGTGGACGCCTCGATGACCGCGCGGCGCTCGACCCCGGTGATGCCGGAGGGCACGCAGATGACGACGCGGGGGCGGGCGAGGTAACGGCGCCGGTGCACCTTCAGGATGAAGTAGCGCAGCATCCGCTCGGTGATCTCGAAGTCGGCGATGACGCCGTCCTTGAGCGGGCGGACCGCCACGATGTTCCCCGGGGTGCGGCCGATCATCTTCTTCGCCTCCGCACCCACGGCGAGAATCCCGCCGGTGTTGGTGTTGATAGCGACGACGGACGGCTCGTTGAGGACAATTCCGCGCCCTCTGACGTACACCAGCGTATTCGCGGTCCCGAGGTCGATCGCCATGTCACGGCCGATGAACGACATGTTGTTCGCCATGAGGATACGTCTGGCCTTCCAGCAGGAGCGAAGTGGATGAGCAGGCACGAGGGCAGGAAGCGCTGCGGATCGCGGAGGGTCTTCCGGAGGCCTCCATCGTAGTCGCGATGATTCGAACTACGAGGATCGGGTTCCCCCGCCATTGTGGTGCAGGCGACGACCGGACCTACCCCTGGTGACGTCGCGTCCGGGTGATTCGTTCCCGCTGCGGGCGACGAATATGCACGAGGCGGCCGAACGGACCCGGCCGCCTCCGCGAGGCGTGAGGTGGCGGTGGCTCAGCTGACACACCGCCAGAAAAGGATTCAGGCGCCCTGAGGGAAGAAGATCTTCATCTCACGTTCGGCGGATTCGGCGGAATCCGAGGCGTGAATGAGGTTTTCCCGGACAATTGTTCCGAAATCCCCTCGAATGGAGCCCGGAGCCGCCTGGATCGGGTCCGTGGGACCGGCCAGCGCCCGCACGCCCTCGACGACGCGCTCGCCCTCGACGACCATCACCGCCGACGGGCCCGACGTCATGAACTCCAGCAACGGCGCGTAGAACGGCCGTCCTTCGTGCTCCGCGTAGTGCTGCTCCAGAGTGGCCCGATCCAGCGTGCGCAGCTCCAGCGCAGTGATCGTCCAGCCCGCCTTGGCTTCGAGGCGGCCGATGATCTCGCCCATCAGGCCGCGCCGGACCGCATCGGGCTTGAGGAGGACGAGGGTGCGCTGGCTCATGGGCCGCTCCTTGCTTGTCGGGCCCGTTCGGGGGCGTCACGGGCGCGGGGGGACGCGCTGAGGCTACACAACGAACGCGGTCGGGCGCCCGCGGACGCCCGTCAGGGAGCCGGCGGCGACGCGGCGGCCCGCTCCGCCTTGGCCCGGTCCACCGTCGTCCCGACCCTGATCGACACCCACCACAGGAGGGCGAAGACGGCACCCAGGACAAACATCGTCGGCACCACGAAGCCGCTCGCGATCAGCGCGACCTGGAGGGCCCAGCCGAGCTGGACGCCGCCGGGGCGGCCGAGCATGCCGCACAGCAGCAGGCACAGCGCCATGGCGACGCCCGAGACGGTCCACACGGTGGCCGTTCCGTGGTCGGTCAGCCGCATCGCGACGAGCCCCGCGAAGCCGATGACGAAGAACTCCGCCAGCAGCGTGGAAGCACACAGCGTCCGCATCAGTGGTCCTTCCCCAGCAGCAGCCGGGCCTCGCCGACGGTGATCACCGACCCGGTCACCAGCACCCCGGCCCCGGAGAACTCGTGCTCCTCCTCGGCCAGGGTGATGGCCGCCTCCAGCGCGTCGTCCAGCCGCGGCTCCACCTGGACCCGCTCCTCGCCGAACACCTCGACGGCCAGGGCCGCCAGGGCGTCCACGTCCATCGCCCGGGGGGTGGAGTTGCGCGTGACGACGACCTCGGCGAGCACCGGTTCCAGCGCCTCCAGCACGCCGCGCACGTCCTTGTCACCGCTCGGCCCGACGACGCCGACGAGCCGGCTGAAGCCGAACGCCTCGGAGACCGCCTCCGCCGTGGCGCGCGCACCACCCGGGTTGTGCGCGGCGTCCAGGAGTACGGAGGGGCTGGAGCGCACGAGTTCGAGACGGCCGGGCGAGGTCACGGCGGCGAAGGCGGTGCGGATGGTGTCCACGTCGAGCGTGCGCCCCTGCTCGGCCCCGACGCCGAAGAACGCCTCGACGGCGGCCAGGGCCACGGCGGCGTTGTGCGCCATGTGCGCGCCGTGCAGCGGCAGGAACAGGTCGGGGTACTCGCCGCCGAGCCCGCGCAGCGTCAGCAGTTGACCGCCGACGGCGACCTCCCGGCTGACGATCCCGAACTCCAGCCCCTCACGGGCGACCGTCGCGCCCTGTTCGGCGGCCCGGCGCATGAGGACGGCCGCCGCCTCCACGGGCTGCTGGGCCAGGACGACCGTCGCGTCGGGCGCGATGATGCCGGCCTTCTCCTGGGCGATCTCGGCGGGTGTGCCACCCAGCCGCTCGGTGTGGTCGAGGGAGATCGGGGTGACGACGGAGACGCCGGCGTCGATGACGTTGGTGGCGTCCCAGCTGCCGCCCATGCCGACCTCGACCACCGCGACCTCGACCGGCGCGTCCGCGAACGCCGCGTAGGCCATGCCCGTCAGCGCCTCGAAGAAGGAGAGCCGGTGCTCCTGGGTGGCGTCGACCAGGTCGAAGAAGGGCTTGGTGTCCTCGTACGTGCGGATGAAGGACTCGGCGGGCAGCGGCGTCCCGTCGACGCTGATGCGCTCGGTCATCGACTGCACGTGCGGGCTGCTGTACCGCCCGGTGCGCAGCTCGAACGCCCGCAGGAGCGCGTCGATCATGCGGGCGGTGCTCGTCTTGCCGTTCGTCCCGGTGATGTGCACGGACTGGTAGGAGCGCTGCGGTTCCCCGAGGACGTCCATGAGCGCCCGGATGCGGTCCAGGCTCGGTTCCAGCCGCGTCTCCGGCCAGCGGTCGAGCAGCTCCTGCTCCACCGCGCGCAGGGCGCGGTCGGTCTCCGGATCCGCCGGGCGGGCGGGCACGTCGTCGGCGGCGAGCGATCCGGCCTGGGTGCGCAGCGTGCGGCTGCCCGCCTCGATCACCGCGAGGTCGGGATCGCGCTGGGTCTCCTCCCCCACGATCTCCTCGAACTCCTCGAACGGGTCGCTCCCGAAGGGGTCGCCTTCTGGTCCTGTACTGCCTGGGGTGCCGGGGGTGTCGCTCACGTCCGCCAGTCTACGGAGGCCCGGCGCGTGCTTCGCGGGCGCGCCGCCCCGGAGCCCCCACGCCCGCCGCCGCGTGTCAGACTCGTGCCCATGCGCGTCTACCTCGGCTCCGATCACGCCGGCTACGAACTGAAGAACCACCTGGTGGAGTGGCTCAAGGCCAACGGCCACGAGCCCGTCGACTGCGGCCCGCACCTCTACGACGCGGCCGACGACTACCCGCCCTTCTGCCTGCGGGCCGCCGAGCGCACCGCCGCGGACAGCGACGCGCTGGGCGTCGTGGTGGGCGGCTCGGGCAACGGCGAGCAGATCGCCGCCAACAAGGTGCGCGGCGTGCGGGCGGTGCTGGCCTGGAGCGAGCAGACCGCCGCCCTGGGCCGGGAGCACAACAACGCGAACGTGATCAGCGTCGGCGCGCGGATGCACTCCACCGAGGAGGCCACCCGCTTCGTCGAGGTGTTCCTCACCACGCCGTTCAGCGGTGACGAGCGCCACGAGCGCCGCATCGAGCAGCTGGCCGGTTACGAGGCGACGGGCGAGCTGCCCCCGATCCCGGCCCACCACCCCCAGCAGGACTGAGCCACCGAGAGCGGGAGACGCGGCGCCGGACATGCCCGAGGGCCACACGATCCACCGGCTGGCGGCGGACTACGGGGAGCGCTTCGGCGGCCGGGTCGTCCGCGCGTCCAGCCCGCAGGGCACGTTCGCGGACGCCGCACGGCGGCTGGACGGCCTCCCGCTGCGGACGGCCGAGGCCGTCGGCAAGCACCTGTTCCTGGGCTTCGGGCCCGGCACCGGCTGGGTGCACGTCCACCTCGGCCTGTTCGGCAAGGTGTTCTTCGGGACGCCGGACGACCCGGTCGGCGTCGACCCGCCCCCGACCGTCCGGCTGCGGCTGGCGCACGCCGACGCCTACGCCGATCTGCGCGGACCGACGCGCTGCGCGTTGGTGACCGACGCGGACAAGGACGCCGTCGCGGCCCGGCTGGGCCCCGACCCGCTGCGGCCGGGCGCCGACCCCGACCGCGCCTGGGCGCGGATAGCGCGCAGCCGCACCGCGATCGCCGTGCTGCTGCTCGACCAGAAGATCGTGGCCGGCGTCGGCAACGTCTACCGGGCCGAGGTGCTCTTCCGGCACGGGGTCCACCCCTACCTTCCGGGACGGGAGCTCACCCGGGCGCAGTGGCGGGCGCTGTGGGACGACCTCGTCGCCCTGATGCCCGAGGGCGTGCGGCACAACCGCATCGACACCGTCCGCCCCGCGCACACGCCCGAGGCGATGGGCCGCCCGCCGCGCGTGGACGACCACGGCGGCGAGGTGTACGTCTACCGCCGGGCGGCGCAGCCGTGCCACGTGTGCGCGACCCCGGTGCGGACGGCGGAGCTGGCGGGGCGGAACCTGTTCTGGTGCCCGGCCTGTCAGAAGCCGTAGGGCGACCAGGGGGCCCGCGTGGCCCGGAACGCGGTCGAGGCCGCCTCCAGCGCGCCGGGCCGCAGCTCCCGGACGAGGCCGGCTTCGGCCAGCCCCCTCAGCGGAACGCCGCCCAGGTAGGCCGCGCCGAGCTCCCGGACGTCGAGGGCCAGATCGGCCGGGGCTTCGGTGCGCTCGCACACGGCTCCCACGGCGTCCGCGCTCAGCCGCCAGCGGCCGGCGTTCCACGGGCAGAAGGCGTCGGCGACGTCGAGCACGACGTCGAGCGCGCCGCCGTAGGAACGGGCCGCCAGGGCCGTACCGACCTCGACGAGCCGCACGTACAGCTGGTCCGCGACGCGCAGCCGGCAGCGGCGCGGATCGGAGACGAGGTGCTGGAACGGGTCGTCGACCGGTCGGCTGTCCAGCTCGATCGACGCGGTGAGGTCGATGCCCGCCAGGTACCGCCAGAGGGCGGCGCGGGCGCCCGGCTCCAGCGCCTCCAGGTCACGCACCTGGACGCTCCCGTACGGGCCGGACTCGTCCCACTGCGGCTTCACCGCGTACCGCACGTAGCCGAGGAGCTCGCCGTCCCGCTCGGCCAACACGCACTGGAGAGGTGAGGCACCGCCCCGCTCCGCCGGCGGGTCCTCGATCTGCCGCTGCGCCCAGGCCTCGGAGATCCGGGTCAGCATGCCGGGCCGGCCGGGCACCAGGCGGGCGTAGAGGGCCTCGCAGTCCGGCAGGGCCTTCCGGGGGTCCACCAGGCGCAGCCGGACGTCGTCGGCCTCGGGCGGGGACACGAAGGTGACGCGCGTCGTGTCGACGGTGGCACGCAGCCGGCGGCTGGCCCCGCCGTAGCCGTACCGGCCGTAGATCGCCGGTTCGGAGGCGG